>NZ_CEEDHK010000005.1:0-348438 GCF_979254655.1 Pseudomonas sp. AC229 | reverse complement strand
CAGGCACTGCGGCTGATCAGCCTGCCCCCTACTGCTCTCACCTCGAATCCTACCGGCTTGAGCTGACACAAGCGGCTGGGCGGCATTCCGATTAGCCGCGATGCTTTTCCAGGCGACGCTGCCTTCAAGCCGGCAACCGCGTGGCCTGGAACGAGCTGATCTGCCATCCCTGCGCCCCAAGCGTCCACACCTGGGTGGCAAACCCTTCGCCGCGAATCGGTTGGTCGCCGCCACGCTTTTGCAGCGTGTTGCATTGCGGCCCGGTCATCACCGCCACGCCTTCGCCGTAGAAGCGAATGTGTAATTCACCGCGCTCGATGGCCAGGTATTGCACCGCCGTTTTCGCGTAGGCCAGGTACTCGGCTTTGCCTTGCACCAGGCCGGTGGTGTGCACGTACACCAGGTCGTCGGCGAACAGCTCGGCCACGCGGGCGTGATCCTCTTTTACCAGCGCACGGCTGCGCGCCTGTTCCAGGTCCAGCAAGTGTTGATGAATGTTCATGGCGACGCTCCTGTGGGTTGAGAGCGCGCACCTTAGGCGCCACGCGCGGCGCTAAAAAATCGTCGATCACGATGGTTGGCATCGCCACTTTCACTACCTGCTGCCCGCCCCCGCCGCTTGCCCGGCGGCCCTCGCCAGTAAAGGGCCGCGCCAGGAATTGAAGCGGTCAATACCTGGCCATCGACGCAATCTGTTGGTGCGCAGCCGCCGCGCTGGGCAGCCTGCCCGCACACCTTCAATCACAGCGATGTCACCGCCATGAGCACCTTGCACCTGCACTGCCAAACCCTGTTCGACGGCACCGGCCTGACCACCCGCCAGCAGCAAACGCTGGTGGTGGAAAACGGCGTGCTGAGTTATGTCGGCCCACGCAGTAGCGCACCCGTTCCCGCGCCCGGCACCCAGGTTGTGGATGCGGGCGAGCACTTTGTGATGCCCGGTCTGGTGGATGTGCATACCCATCTGGCGTTTGGCAATGCACAGAGCGAGGAAGATATTGATATCTGGACCAGCGACGAATTCCGCGCCCTGCGCGGCATGTTCTTCGCGCAGCACGTGTTGGCGGCTGGCGTCACCAGCATGGTCTGCCCCGGCGACAGCGGCCAGTTGAGCATCGCGGTGCGCAATAGCATCGCCGTCGGGCTGTTCGACGGCCCGCGCATTGCCGCCAGCAGCCGGGTCATCACCAATCGGCAAAGCCTTAACGACTGGTTCCCTAGCCGTGTCGGCGCCCCGGAATACTTCACCGCGCGCTTGGTGACCAGCCGCAGCGAGGCGCTGGCCGAGGTACGCAAGCAGGCTAAAGATGGCGTCGACCTGATCAAGATCGCCATGGACGGCACCCACCGCCGACCCAACGGCGAAATCATCGCCGCCTTTACCGCTGATGAAACCAAAGAGATGGTCGACGAAGCCCACCGCCTCGGCTGCAAAGTGGCGACCCACGCCTATGGTCGCGAAGCGGTGATGTACGCCGCCAAGGCCGGGGTCGACTTGGTGTTTCACGCCTTCTACATGGACGACGCCTGCATCGACGCGTTGCTTGAGGCGGGCAGCATCTTGGCGCCGACCATGACCTTTCCGCAGAACACCGTGGACTTCTGCCAACCCCATGACCCGGCGATCACCACCGGCTACGCCGCCTACTGCGCGCGCACCCTGGAAGTCGGCAGCCAGGTGCTGAAACGCGCCAAGGCCGCCGGCATTCCGCTCGCCTGTGGCAGCGACAGCGGCTTTGCCGTGACGCCGTATGGCGAATGGCACGCGCGCGAGCTGGAACTGCTGGTCACCCGCCTCGGTTTCACCCCGGCCGAAGCGCTTTACGCCGCCACCAACGTCGGCGCGCGCTGCATGCCACGGGGCGAAACCCTGGGCACGTTGGAGGTGGGCAAACAGGCCGACTTCCTCCTGCTCGACGGCTCGCCCTTGGAGGACATCCGCCTGCTGCAAAACCGCAGTGCGCTGAAGGCCGTGTACAAAGCCGGCCAACCGGTGCGCCTCGACCGCACGCCTTACAACCCTAAGCAGGTGTCGGACTTCAACTCACTGAAATGGACCGACCTGTACACCCGCGACCGCGTCGCGCACTTGGGCAAATGGAGCGCATCAGCATGACCGCACTGACCTTTACCCTCGCCGCGCAACTTGCCAGCGCTACCGTGCAGGCAGCCCGTGATTTGGGCCTTAAACCCATGGCCGCCGCCGTGCTTGACCACGCCGGTCACCCGCTGGCCGTGGTGCGCGATGAAGGCGCGAGTTTTCTGCGGCCCCAGATTGCCACCGGCAAAGCGCGCGGCTGTTTGGGCATGGGCTTCGGCGGGCGCGAACTGGCCCGCCGCGCGCAAGCGATGCCGGCGTTTTTCGATGCCATCAACAGCCTGACCGCAGGCGAAGTGATTCCCGTGGCAGGCGGCGTGTTGATTCGCTCCGCGCACGGTGAACTGCTGGGGGCGATTGGCGTGAGTGGCGACACCTCGGATAACGACGAGCGCTGTGCACTGCTGGCGATTGCGGCGGCGGGGTTGCAGGCGGATTGCGGGGACTAGCTCCCCTCACCCTAACCCTCTCCCTGCTGGGGCGAGGGGACTAAAAGCAGACTGCGTTCAGACTTTCCGCCTGCGCCACCAGCACCGAACGAAACCAACTCAACGCCGGGTCCGCATCCTGATACGGGTGCCACTGCACCACCTGCGTCGCGGCCGGAAACGCCAGCGGCGCAGGCACCACGCGCAGTGGATAGCGGCTGGCAAACAAAGCCGCTTGCCGCCGAAACAGCGTGGCCACCCGCGCGGTGCCGACGATAAAGTCCGGCATCAAGGCAAAGCTTTCTACCGCCACCGCAACCCGGCGGCTGATGCCGAGTTCTTCCAGGTGCGCGGCATCCAGCGCCAACTGACGGCCATCGGCAAATTCGCGCACCACATGCTCCGCCTCGCAATACGCCGCCAAGCTGATGCCATCGGCATAGGCGGCGTGCTCGGCGCTCACCAGGCAGCACAGTTCATCGGTCAGTAACGGCTGCTGCGGGTACGCCGGATTGAGCCGGCGCTGGGGCACGATGGCGCAATCGCTGCGGCGATAATCCAGCGCTTCACTGACCACGTCGCCGTCGCGCGGCAGCGGCAAATCACGCACGGTCAAGCGCACGCCCGGCGCCAGTCGCGCCAGTTCACGACTGACCGCCGGCATCAACACGGCCGCCACATAATCAGACGCCACCACGGTAAAACGCCGTTCACACTGCGCCGGCTCGAAGCGCACCGGCGCATCGATAATCTCGCGCGTCAGCGCCAGCGCTTCGCGCACTTTCGGCAGCAGCGCCAAGCCCAGCGTGGTCGGTTGCATCGTGCGACCGACCGCCACCAACAGCGGGTCGTTGAAATGCTCACGCAAACGCCCGAGCGCCGAGCTGGTGGCCGATTGGCCCAGGCACAAACGCTCGGCCGCACGGGTCACGCTGCACTCGCTGAGCAAGGCATCCAGCGCGACTAACAAGTTGAGATCGAGGCGGCGAAAACGCATCGGCACGGCTCACAAAAAGGCGGTAGCCGACCCTAATTCAGCGCGCTTCATCAGACCAATCAGCATTGGCGCTGGCAGGTATCGCGGCCGCTTATGCCTGGCCGGGCTCATCTTCAACCGCTCCGCGAAGGTGCTTGCTGCACGGGCCGCTTATTGCTGCAGGAAAAAAACCGCAGCATCCGGAGCTGTTAACCGCCACCGATTTCGGAGCATCGCCATGACAAACGCCGCCATTACCATCCAGCGCCTCGACCACTTCACCATCCGCACCAAAAAATGGGACGAAACCGCCGACTTTTTCAGCAACGTGATCGGCCTAAAACACGGCCCCCGGCCGGCGTTTCGGTTTCCTGGTTATTGGCTGTACGCCGGCGATCAGCCGATTTTGCACATCGTCGCCATCACCGATGCGCGCTCCGGGTTGGAGGCGTACCTGGGCGCACGGTCGGCGCGGCACGGTTCCGGTTCGATTGACCATGTGTCGTTGCGCTGCATGGGCCTGGGTCCGATGCAAAAACGCCTGATGTCGCTGGGCATCAGCTTCAGTGAGCGGGTGATCCCCGAAATTGGCGAGCACCAGCTGTTCGTCGAAGACCCGAACGGCGTGGTGGTGGAGATGGTTTTCCCCCACTCGCCCCTGGACCGCATCATTGGCCAGCCCATCGAACAGCCCGCCATGCGCGGTGAACAGGATGCGTAACGCTCACCGTGCGCGGGCCGGGGCGCGGTTTTACACGCCCTTGGTTGAGGGCAACAGCACGGTGAGAATGCCCAGCAGCGGCAGGAACGCGCACAGGCGGAACACGTATTCGATGCCGTGAATATCAGCGAGATAGCCCAGCAAGGCGCCGCCGATTCCGCCGAAGCCAAACATCAGCCCGAAGAACACACCGGCAATCATGCCGACGTTGCCGGGCACCAGTTCCTGCGCGTACACCACGATGGCCGAGAATGCCGAGGCCAGAATAAAGCCGATGATCATGCTCAACACGCCGGTCCAGAACAGGTCGACGTAGGGCAGCGCCAAGGTGAATGGCGCGGCGCCGAGGATGGAAAACCAGATCACCTTTTTGCGGCCGATCTTGTCGCCAATCGGCCCGCCGAAAAACGTACCGGCTGCCACCGCACCGAGAAACAGGAACAGGTAGAGCTGCGAGCTGGTGACCGAAACGTCGAACTTTTCGATCAGAAAAAACGTGAAGTAACTGGTCAGGCTGCTCATGTAGAAGTACTTGGAAAACACCAGCAAGGCCAACACCACCAAGGCGCTAATCACCCGCTGTTTGGACAAGCCATGGGTCGCCACGCTGCCTTGCTTGAGCTTGAACAGCGTGAGGTGATTGCGGTACCAGCGGCTCAGGCCGTAGAGCACGGCAATGGCAAAGGTGGCGAATAAACCGAACCACGCGACATGGCCCTGCCCGTACGGAATCACGATGGCCGCCGCCAACAGTGGCCCGAACGCGCTACCGGCGTTGCCGCCCACTTGAAAGGTGGACTGCGCCAGACCATAGCGCCCGCCCGAGGCCAGCCGGGCGATGCGCGAGGCTTCCGGGTGAAAGGTCGACGAGCCGATGCCCACCAGCCCCGAAGCCAGCAGAATCGCGGGGAAACTGCCGACAAAGGCCAGCAGCAAAATACCCACCAGCGTGCACAGCGAGCCCACCGGCAACAGCCACGGTTTCGGGTGGCGATCGGTGTGGTAACCAACCCAGGGTTGCAGCAGCGAGGCCGTCAGTTGAAAAGTCAGGGTAATCAGGCCGACCTGGGCGAAGGTCAGGCCATAGTTGGCCTTGAGCATTGGGTAAATCGACGGCAGCACAGCCTGAATCAGGTCATTGATTAAATGCGCCAGGGCGCAGGCGCCGATCACACGCATCACCAACGGGCTGGCCTGTTGAGTGACGGTACTGGCTAACGAAGGTGACGCAGTGGCACTGGTGGACATAGGGCAGCTTCCAGACAAGCCAGCGCAGAAACATGCGCTGGTAATTTCAGGGGTTGACGCTATGCTACGGGCACTTAAAAGCGCCTGTCTCACGGGATGCAGACAACAACTATCGCAAAACAGACAACATGATCAGACCCTTGCCGCAGTTGCTGGAAGAAATCGACGCCGCCGCCTGGCGCGTGAGCACCAGCGCCACCGACTACCCCGCCGATTGGCAAATCGCGCCCCACTGCCACAACAAGCACCAGCTGATTTACGCCATTCAAGGCGTGATGGTGGTGCACGCGGCGATGCACCAATGGACCGTGCCGCCGAGTCGCGGCATCTGGATGCCGTGCGGCCACGAGCACGCCATCCGCTGCATCGGCCCGCTGAAAATGCGCAGCGTGTTCGTGCACCCCGACGACTCGCTAGACCTGCCCACCGAAACCCGCGCCGTGAGCATTTCGCCGCTGTTGAGCGAACTGATCCAGACCGCCATTGGCATTGCCGAGCCGTACGCTAACAATTCGCGCGAAGCGCGGGTAATGAACCTGATACTCGACGAGCTGAAAATTCTGCCCACCCTGCCCCTGCACCTGCCGCAGCCCAGCGACCCGCGCCTTGGCGTCATCTGCCACACCCTGCAAGAAAACCCCGGCCACACTGCCACCCTCGCCGACTGGAGCGCGCGCCTGCACCTGGACGAAAAAACCATCCAGCGGTTATTCCAGAAAAGCACCGGCATGACCTTCGGCCAGTGGCGCCAGCAAGCGCGGCTGATGCAAGCGCTGGAACGCATCGCCGTGGGCGAGAAAATCATCGAAGTGGCGGGTGCGCTGGGCTACGAGAGCCCAAGCGCGTTTGCGACCATGTTTAAAAAGCAGTTTGGGGTTACGCCGAGTCAGTTTTTTAAGTAGTGCGTGGACGGCGGTTGTGTGTGGGCGCTGAGGCGACGGGCCAGGAGCGGCCAGTTACCCTGTTCGCCACACCACTCTGGATCCCCGCGTGCGCGAGGATGACGGTGCTGTCTGTGGGATAGGCGCTTAGCTCTAGGGCCAGGTTATGTCTTCGAACGTAGCCCAAACCTCCGTCATCCTCGCGCACGCGGGGATCCAGAATCTCGGCCAGTAACGAAGCTCGCCAAACGAAACTGGACTCCGAAAAATTCCAATCCACACGCGCAAAAAAGGGGACCTAAGCCCCCCTCGCCCATGCCCACTCGCCTCAACAATTAATCCCGGTCCGCTTACTCCCGCGATACGTAATGTACGTAATCAGCAAAAACAAAACCGCCATCGTGCTAATCACGTAGTCAATCCGGCCGCGGGCAAAGAAGAAGTACCCAGACATCGACACCATCGCCCCGCTCAGCAACAACCACACCAGCACCCCGCTCGCCAGTTGGTTGGTTTTGTACTGGCCGATGCCGTAGATGCGTTTGCCGCGTTCGTTCATTTCGGTGACTTCCGCCACCTCCACTTCACACGCTGGCGAGCAGGCCAAGCCTTTGGGTAACACTACCGCGCAGGCGCGGCACACGCCCTTGCCACAGCCTCGGCAGAGGCCCACGCCCGTTGCACCCGGGTGTTCAAAACATTCCATGTGAAGTCCTCTGAAGTCAGGCGCCTAACGCGCGACGCTGCCGACGCGCTGGAGCCGTAATGGGAAAAATCGCCAGGGTCGGCACGTAGCGCGCCAGCAAGCCCGCCGCCACGTGCCGCTGGCGCTGGTTGCCGCTGCTCAATACGCGCCGGCACGCCGCTTCGCTGAAGGGTTCGCCGAGCACATAGGGCGTGCCGTTGTGCAACGCGCCCGCGTTCTGTTCCAGCCAAGCGCTGATCAGCCCGGCGTCGGGCCAGGGCAGATTTTCGTCAGGGTCCAGGGCCACGTTCGGGTCGTTGGGGTCGTCGTTCGGGCCACCGTCGTAATCGGGTGAATGGCGCAGTTCCAGATCGAGGTCGGCAAGGTCGGCGCCGGTGATCTGGCTGAAGGCTTCGCCAGCCGCTCGCGCCATGGGCAGGTCGTGCATCTGTTGCACCAGCCACGGCAGCGCCACGGGGTCGCCAAACAGGCCGGTGGCTTTGATGGCGATGCGGCGCTGCGCCGGGTTCTGGGTCATGCGCCGAATCCAGGCCATGCTGATGTCTCGCGCTTGCCAGGCCAGCACCACGTGCAAGGCGCGCTCCTGATAGCGTCCAGGCTGTTCGGCGAATTGTTGAAGAATCGGCAGCGCTTCCTCGTCGCCCATCTGCGCGGTGGCCCAGTTGCTCCAGAAGCGCACGGCGTCGTCGGCGTGCACACGGTGCAGACGAATCGGCTGCATCAAGTCGCGGCGCCGCAACTCCCCGGCCGTGCGCGCGGCGGCGGCCAATACGCTGGGGTCGCTGTTGCCCAGCGCAGACAGCAACGCCGGACCTGGGTCTTGCCGGTGAAGGCCGCATGCGGTCAAACCCAAGCGGCGGAACAGCGGCTCGGGCGATGTCAGCAGGCGTTCCACCCACGGCTGAATCGCCGGCCACTCCAGCCAGCCGAGCGCGGCGGCAAAGTAACGCTCGCCCTCCTCGCTGGTGCGAATGTGTTCGCCCAATGTTTTCAGCGCCGCGCTGTTGTTCATCTGAAACGCCAACACCGTGGCCGCGAATACCTCGCCGTTGGCGTTGGGGTTGAGTTGTTCGAGCAGCACGTTCAAGCCCTTGAGGCCCGCAATCTGCAAACCATCGAGGTGCGCTTCGATGCGGTTGTCGAGCGTGGTCAGGTGCGCGAGGTCGTAGTTCGGCGCGCCCACGGCGTGGTCGCGCAGCATGGCGAGGAAGCTGGCTTCTTCGGCGTGTTGGTCGAGGATTATGGCGTTTATGGGCATGAGCAGCCGCTCGCCAGATACGTCAACGAAACGCGCGCGAAGTTAAACCGGATCACGTTCGGACCATGTGTTGCCGTCGAAAACCATCACATGAAAGTCGGTGGTGAATAGCAACACACCATCGCCATAGGACAGAAATCCGCCGCCGGAAGATGGCGGCAGGCCACAATCCACAGCAGTCAACACGTCGTTATCCAGCCGGAACAGATTGCCCTGATCGGTGCACAGGAAAAGGGTGTCGAACGCCCGTTCGATGCTGCTGAATGTCTCAGTGGTGAGGTCTTGCTCAACCACGTTGAGCGCACCTGCATCGCCGAGAATAAGCGTGCCCTGCGCCCCGCCCGCAATGAATCGGGTACCGCCCAGGTGCCGAACCGCTTCAAGGCGAATGTTGGTCGGGCTGTCCAGCTGGCTCCATACCTGATCGACGCACAGCCAGATCTCACCGCTCAGGCCTACGGCGACGAGCCAGGCTTCGCTAGCGCCATCGATATCGTGAAGGCTGCCAACCTCCAGGCTTGAACGTGGGATGTAAACACCTTGGTCGACGCGCTGCCAATCGCTGCTGTCCAGGTGGCGACGGAACACTTGCCGCTGCGCGCCCGCTACATACACGTGCGAGCCGACTATGCGCACGCAACGCAACGGTCTCAGCAAATTAGGACCGCCGTCCGGCTCGTGCTCACCAACACGTTCCTCGTCGGCGCCGTCGAAATCAGCGGTTTCCACAAACCCGTCGATGCCTACCGTCATCAGCTTGGCAACGCCTCGGCTGTCATAGCTGGTGATGCCCGCCAGGCGATGTTCGAAGGACCAGCGATCCCAGCCCTCGTCTTGCGACTCGAATAGGATCGCGTGGTGCACATCCTGGTCTTCCAATTCGACGGCAACGCCTGCGACGTAGAGTTTGTCGCGGCGCAGTACTGAGCAAAAGGTGAAACCAAATTCCATAGTGCTACCTCACTTTCTTTTCTTTTTCGGCGGCGCGTATTTCTCGGCCAGCGTCGGCCGTACGTCTTCGCCAATAGCTTGGGTATGGGGTTCGTTTAACGGCCGCTGGCCGTCCTCGCCATAAAAATCATCGAGCTGGGCTTCCAGGCAGTCACGCTTGCAACCCGAGCCTTTGAACACTTCGGCGTGGGCGTCCAGGCAGGCCTTCTTGCCGGCGGTATAGTCCCAGCCGCCGTTGGGTTTGGCCGCGTCGAATCGAGCGCCGCCGGCCATATGCGATTCTTCAAACGTGCCCTGAATATCGTGCATGCCACGGTGCACGGTGCCGCGTGAGCGGAAGCGGTTGGCGCACACGCAGGGCGCGGCGTTGTAACCGGCCGAGGCTTGCGCTGTCGGAAAACCGGAGTTGCCCTTCACCCAGTGGTCTTCGACCATGTGGTGGCCGGTGGTGTCGGGTTTGCAGCACACGGTTTTGTCTTGGCCCTTGGGCACAAACAGGCAACGTTGAGCGTCTTTGCAGCCTTGTTCACAGTTGTCACTGGTTTGCCCCGCGCAGGCTTTTTTGCCCTTGTCGATTTCTTCCTTGCACGCTTTCTGCACCGCAGCGCTCATTTTCGACACGTGCGCCATGGGCGGTGTGTTGCCGTTAGGTGAGGCGTGGTTGTGAGTGGTCATGTCGAGATGGCGCACCACGTTTTCGCCTTCGAATTTCACGTTCATTGACCAGGCGATGAAGTACACCTTGCCTTTGATCTTACTGGTCATTACCCCTTTTTTCGGCGCACACCCGGCTTCATCACCGTAACTGGTTTTGAAGTAGCTCTTGTTCTTGAGCATGACTTCCTTGCCGGTGATTTTGATGGTCCGTGTACCGTTGGTGGTGTCGGTGGACATACCGGTGTTCGGGTAAGGAATCGGCACACCCATGGGCGTGGGCGGCGCCTGCGGTGGGGTAAAGCAAACGTCGGGAAACGCGGCGATGGATTTACCGCTTGCCGACTTGCACGACACCTCCATGTTGTTGGCATACACCTGATTGGCCATCAGCGTCCTCCCGGCGTGTGATAACTCAGCAAGGCAGCGGCGCGCTCGCCCGCATCGTTGCCCAGATGACAGCAAATGTTCGGCCCGTCGCCATAGCCTTTTCGGCTGGCTGCCAGGGCTACCGCAAGAATTGCCGGGCCTATCGCCGCCCCACATTCGCCAATGCAGTCAGCGGGGTGCCACAGGTGGAAGAACTCTTTGCGTACGCGCAAGGTTCGGCTCAAAGCCAATGCGGCTTCTTTGAAATAGAACTGCTCGCCGGACAAATCAGTCACGCGATAGTCCATGCTCTCCAGCCCGCAATCGGCTTCGGTTAAGGCGGCGCGTAGGGCTTTGGTCAGGCCTTCGGCGCGCAGCGGAATGTCGTCGGACTCAATGGTGGCGGCCTCTTTGCCGAACCCCAAGCCCACGCACATCAGCTGCGGTTTCCCATTGGCCAGAGGCGCGCTGACCAGCACGGCTGCTGCACCCTCGCCTGGAATAAAGCCGTTGGAATTGCGGCTGGTGAGCAAACGCTCACGTGCCTCGAATGCTTTTAGCGTGGCCGCTGAAAGCAGCGAATCAACACCGCAAATCAACACATGGCGGTGCCCGCCTTCGTGAATAAGCTTGCGTGCATTTAGCAGCGCCACGGCCGCGCCAACCCGGCCACGAGCAATCACATTCGAGGTCGGATGAAAGACCAGGCCCAATTCGGTCTGGATATCGGCCAGAAAGCTGCTATCCAACTGAGCGAGGCGGCCCGGCCTTTCCAATTCGGCCACACAGAGCAACAGCGGGATTTGCGACGCCTGCACGTCGGTCTGCTCGCTCAAGGTTTCGGCAATGGCTTGCGCCGCCATGCGGATCAGTTTCAGTCGACCGCGCACCGGATCCTGTAACTCGACGGCGGCACCTAGCTGCCAGGCACCGCCTTGGTCCATAAAGCGGGTTTCCTGGAAGTTATCGACTGCGCAACGAATGGCCGCGCAGCTTGAGGGCGCGTCGTAACCCACCGCCGTAACCATGCCGGAACTGACAATGCTGATGGCGGACATCAACTGTCCTCCGGCAAGCGTTTGGCCAGGCTCAGTTCAGCCAGTGAAGGGAAATAATCTTTGCCCAGTTCGCGGGCGCGCCACCAGCCACGGGACATCTCGCCAACCAGCAATTGCTCCAGTTCGAAGATGTTGCGCTTCAACGCCCTACTCGCCCGCCACGTCACCTCCACCACCCCCGCATCGGTATCAATCACCAACGTATCAATCACCGCCTGCACCGTTTCATGCCCGCCCTTCTTCAAAAAGAACGTCACCGGCACCTGCATCGTCGGCACTTTGAAGCCGGCGCGTTCCTGGCGGGTGAGGCACAGCAGCAGCACGTCTTCGCCGCCTTTAAGGTGCTCGGTTTGCTGGTCCGGCGGCGCGGCCTGGTAGTAGCGGTTGTCGAAGTCCGGCGGCAGGAACGGAAAGTGATCGGCCAGCCAGGCGTCGTCGTAGGTGCCGGCGTAGCCGATGCGCGGCGGCCAGCTACGGCCAATGGGCCCGAGCGCCATGGGGGTGAAGTCGCCGTGGGGGCTGTCGACCGGTTGGCCGAGCATTTCCGTGGTGGGCATCGGCATGCCGACGATGTCCGCCGTGCTGGTGCCTTTGGGAAACCAGCCACGGCCACAGGTGTTGGCCGGGTAGCTGTCACGCAGCTCGGGGTTGTCGGCCACCGCCACGCTGCCGCCAAAGGCGTGGGCGTAGTCGATGGCTTGTTCGGTAAAGGCTTGCGCCACGCCGGCACCGGCGCCGATCAGGCCGGGTTGCCACTGGCGCGGGCCATACACGGTGAAGGCTTTGCTCACGCGGCCAACGCGAATGCCGGCGGTCAACTGACTCACCGGGCGGCCTTCGGGGGCATAGGCTTTGCCGTGAACCAGCACGTCGCAAAACGGTTTGATCGGGGCGAAGTCCATTTCCCGTAGCGGCGCGGACAAGCCCGGCTCGCCTGCGTATTCGTCGGCCATCAGCAGCGGACGTTGCACCGCCGCCAACGTCGCTTCGCGGCCGTCGAGGGGCAAGGTGAAGGTGCCTTTGGCGATGACCACCAGCGACTCACGTCCGTCCGGGGCCAGGCCTTGGGTGTAGGCAGCAACCAGACCGGTCGCGTTAAGCAGTTCCATGAAGGGCTTCTTGCTTCAGTGAATCAGTTGATTTGCACCGAACCGCCTTTGATGCGGTTCACGCCCGTGGAGCGGCTGGACAGGTACGTGCCGCGCACGATCACTTTGCCTTCGCGGGTAAGGGTGATGCTGGCCTTGCCGCAGCGCAGCACGATTTCCTTCTCGGCGCAAAACTCCAGGCGCTCGCCGTCCAGATGCGCCACGGCTACCGGTTTTTCCACCGGTGCCAGGCGCTGAATGCGGCCGATCACCAGCGGTTGGCTGGGGTCGCCGCCGACGAACATCAGCGCCACTTGCGTGCCGATATCCTCGCGGCTCAGCTGCGTGGTGGTGGTGGCGGCAATGCCGGTTTCCGAAGGGCAACCGGGAAACGCCACCACCGGCGAGGCGGCTTGCGGCACGTCGAGCAATATGCCGATCACCACGCCATCCAGTCGGGTGGCAGCGGCGCTTGCCGGGGTGAAGTGCTGAACACTCATACTGGTTTCTCTTCCGTTGGGCGGCCGGGGTTAGCGGCCACTGCTAATCAGTTCTGCAGAATCTTCTGGCCTTTGACGACCACGTTTTTGCTGGCTTTGATATTGATCGCGCCCGAGCCGTCGATGGTGATGTTTTTGCCACGAATGACGATGGTGCCGTCTTTTTTCATGCTGATGCTGGCCGCACCCGTGGTCAGGGTGATGGAGTCGCCGGCCGTCAGCTCGAAGTTCTTGCCCACGCTCAGCGAGTCGTCTTTGCCCACATCGGTGCTGCGGTTTTTGCCAACGCTGCGGCTTTCATCGCTGCCGATTTTGGTGGTCTGGTTGCTGCCGATGTCGATGTCTTCGTTGCTGCCCACGCTTTCGGTGCGGTTGGCGCCAATGGTGATTTTTTCGTTGCTGCCGACATCTTCGGTGCGGTTGGCGCCGATTTTGATGGTCTCGTTGCTGCCGACTTTTTCCGTACGGTCGGCACCGATGGTGATGTCTTCGTTGGCGCCCACGCTCTCGGTGCGGTTGGCACCAATGGTGATTTTCTCGTTGCTGCCAACATCCTCGGTGCGGTTGACGCCGATGGAGATGGTTTCGTTGTTGCCGACCTTTTCCTTGCGGTCCACGCCGATGGTGATGGTTTCGTTGTTGTCGACGGTTTCGGTGCGGTCGTGTTTGACGTGCACGGTTTCATCGTGGTCGATGGTTTTCGTGCGGTCGTGGCCGACCCAGTGGGTTTCGTCGTTCTCGACTTCGATGTCCTGGTTCTTTTCCGCGTGAATAAACAGCTGCTCCGAACCCTTCAAATCTTCCATGCGAATTTCGTTGAAATTGGCCGGCGAGCCGCCTTTGCTGGATCGGCTTTTCACGCCACTTTGGGTGGCGTTGGCGGGCAAGTCGTAGGGCACGGTCTGTTCAGCGTTGTACACACGACCGGTGATGATCGGGCGGTCAGGGTCGCCCTCAAGGAAGCTGACGATCACTTCCTGGCCGATGCGCGGAATCTGAATGGAACCCCAATTCTTGCCGGCCCAGGATTGCGACACGCGCATCCAGCACGAGCTGTTTTCGTTGGATTGGTCGTGGCGGTCCCAGTAGAAATGCACCTTCACGCGGCCGTATTGGTCGGTCCAGATTTCCTCGCCTTTGGGGCCGACCACCATGGCCGTTTGCGGGCCCTGCACGATGGGCCGCACGGTGATCGGCTGCGGGCGAAATGCCTGGCTGGCGTCCATGCAGTCGAGGTGGCTGATGAACTGCTGTTCCACGTCGTCGAAGCCGGTTTCGTAGTGCTCTTGCACGATCGTGTAACGGGCGCCGACTACCAGGTATTCGCGGTTCTGATCGTCACGCGGGTAGCGGGTCATGCTGAACAGATTGCCCGAGCCAATGCCACGCGCGGTGCCGCGCAACTGCACGCGCTCGAACTGGGTGTGAATCGCTTCAATGCGGGTGCGCGCGTAGTGCTCGCCGTCGCCGCTTTGCACGTATTCGCCGGGGTAGTCGTACAGCGGGTAATCGCTGGCGGTGTGCGGGCGGCTGATTACCGAGCGCACTTCCAGCCGCGCGCTGGGGCGCTGGAAGTCGTAATCGTTGAGCGCCAGGGAACCGGGCTGCACTTCGTGGCTCAGGTGCCAGTCATCAATGTGGTCCCGCTCGCGCTGCTCAGCGGTTGGCGGATAGAACGGCACGCTTGCGTAACCGGCGGCGGTGCTGTGGGCGCCGTAGGCATCGGCCAACACCAATACGTGGCGGCCTTTTTCATGGCGGAAGAAGTAGTAGATACCTTCCTGCTCCATCAGCCGGCTGACGAAATCGAAGCTGGTTTCGCGGTACTGCACGCAGTAGTCCCACTCGCGGTACGAGCGGCTGAGGCTGTCTTCAAAGTCGGAGAAACCGAGGTCGCGAAACACCTGCTTGATGATGTCCGGCACCGTGCGGTTCTGGAAAATCTTGCAGTCGGAGGTGCGCGACATCAGCCACAACCACGGCTTGAGCGTGACCCGGTACACGGCGAACTGGCCGATGCCGGCGCCCTGGCTGGCGCGGGCGACGATGCCGTGAAAGTAGCGCTTGCTGCCGTCCTGCAACTCCATGGTGATGCTCATGGGTTTGCCGAGCAGGCTGTTGAGCGCCAGCGAGGTGTTTTCCGAGACCAGGTTCAGCTCGTAATCGAACACCCGCCCCAGCTCTTCCACGCCGTCGAGCTGGCGCAGCACCAGAACATCGGTGCCCAGCGGGCTGTCGACCTGAACCAGGCGCGTGCTTGTGCTTAATGCCATATCCGTATCCCGACTGCGACGGCGTTAAACCGCAGCGCTGCTGTCTGTTGAAGCGCCAAAGGAGTAGTGGAAATCGCTGCCCTGGCGGCTGATGCGCACCGCTTCCAACGGCTTGCCTTCGAGCATGCGCGTGAGGAATTCACGGCTCATATCCGGCAGCAAGGTGTTGGTCAGAATGGTGTCGATCATGCGCCCGCCGCTCTCGGTTTCGGTGCAGCGTTCGGCGATCAAGGCGATTACGCCGTCGTCGTATTCGAACGGCACTTTGTGGGTGGCTTCCACGCGCTTCTTCACCCGCTCCAGTTGCAGGCGGGCGATGGATTTGATCATCTCGTCGCTCAGCGGGTAGTACGGAATGGTCACCAGACGGCCGAGCAACGCCGGCGGGAAAATCTTCAGCAGCGGCTCGCGCAGCGCCTTGGCGATGGCGTCCGGCTCGGGCATCAGTTCCGGGTCGTTGCACAGGCTGGAAATCAGCTCGGTACCGGCGTTGGTGGTGAGCAGAATCAAGGTGTTCTTGAAGTCGATCACCCGGCCTTCGCCGTCTTCCATCACGCCCTTGTCGAACACCTGGAAGAAAATCTCGTGCACGTCGGGGTGGGCTTTTTCCACTTCGTCCAGCAGCACCACGCTATACGGTTTGCGCCGCACTGCTTCGGTCAGCACGCCGCCTTCGCCGTAGCCGATGTAGCCCGGTGGCGCGCCCTTGAGTGTGGACACGGTGTGGGCTTCCTGGAACTCGCTCATGTTGATGGTGATGACGTTCTGCTCACCGCCATACATGGCCTCGGCCAGTGCCAGCGCGGTTTCGGTTTTGCCCACGCCCGAGGTGCCGGCCAGCATGAATACGCCGATGGGTTTGCTCGGGTTGTCGAGGCCGGCGCGCGAGGTCTGGATGCGCTTGGCGATCATCTCCAGGGCGTGGTCCTGGCCGATGATGCGTTTTTTCAGGTACTGCGCCAGGTTGAGCACGGTTTCCAGCTCGTTGCGCGCCATGCGCCCGACTGGAATGCCGGTCCAGTCGGCCACCACAGAGGCCACGGCCTGGTAGTCGACAATCGGCAGAATCAGCGGCGACTCACCTTGCAGCGCGGCCAGGCGGGTTTGTACGTCTTGCAAACGGGTGTGCAGTTCAGCGTTCGGCTCGGCGGGCGCCGGCTCCGTGCCGGTATCGTCCACCGCTTCGGCAGCGGCGCGCAATTGGGCGCGGATGTCGAGCAGTTCATCGACCAGGGCTTTTTCGTCGGCCCAGCGCGTTTCCAAACCCGTCAGGCGTTCGCGCTCTTCGCTCAGCAAACTTTCGGCACCGCGCAGGCGGTCACCGATATTGATGCCAATGGCCTTTTCGCGGCCGATGATCGCCAACTCGGTTTCCAGCGCTTCGATGCGGCGGCGGCTGTCGTCCACTTCGGCCGGCACCGCGTGCAGGCTGATGGCGGTGCGGGCGCAGGCGGTGTCGAGCAGGCTGACGGATTTGTCGGGCAGCTGACGCGCCGGAATATAGCGATGGGACAGCTTCACCGCCGCTTCCAGGGCTTCGTCGAGAATCTGCACCTGGTGGTGTTTTTCCATGGTCGAGGCCACGCCGCGCATCATCAGAATGGCTTTGTGCTCGGACGGCTCTTCCACCTGCACCACTTGGAAACGACGGGTCAGGGCTGGGTCTTTTTCGATGTGCTTTTTGTACTCCGCCCAGGTGGTGGCGGCGATGGTGCGCAAGGTGCCGCGAGCCAGCGCCGGCTTCAGCAGGTTGGCCGCATCGCCCGTGCCGGCAGCCCCACCGGCGCCGACCAGGGTGTGGGCTTCGTCGATAAACAAGATGATCGGCTTGGGCGAGCTTTGTACGTCTTCAATCACCGAGCGCAGGCGCTGTTCGAACTCGCCTTTCATGCTCGCGCCGGCTTGGAGCAGGCCGACGTCGAGGGCGCGCAGTTCCACGTCTTTTAGCGCAGGCGGCACGTCGCCGGCGACGATGCGCAAGGCAAAGCCTTCGACCACGGCGGTTTTACCCACGCCGGCCTCGCCGGTGAGAATCGGGTTGTTCTGGCGACGGCGCATCAGCACGTCGACCAACTGACGGATCTCTTCGTCGCGGCCCACAATCGGGTCGAGCTTGCCGCTGCGTGCCTGCTCGGTGAGATCAACGGTGAATTTTTTCAGCGCTTCCTGCTTGCCCAGCGCGCCGGGCGCCATGGCACCGCTGGCCTCGCCCGGTGCGGCACTGCTGAAGCCGTCGCTGGCGGTCAGGGCGTTTTCCGGCGAGCTGCCGACGTACTCGTCAAAGCGCTCGGTCAGCGCTTCAACTTTTACCTTGTCGAACTCCTGGGACAACGCCAGCAAGCCATGGCGCAGGCTCGGGGTTTTCAGAATGCCGACGATCAGGTAGCCGGTGCGCACTTGGTTTTCGCCAAACATCAGGCTGCCGTACACCCAGGCGCGCTCTACGGCTTCTTCGACATTGGAAGACAAATCGGTAATCGAGGTGGAGCCGCGCGGCAGGCGGTCCAGCGCTTCGGTGAGATCGCGGGCCAGGCGCGCCGGGTCAATGTTGAACTGGCGCACCAGCTGGTGCAGGTCAGAGTCTTGCAGTTGCAAGATCTGGTGCAGCCAGTGGGCCATTTCCACATACGGGTTGCCGCGCAATTTGCAGAACACGGTGGCGGCTTCAATGGCTTTGTAGGCAAGGCTGTTCAGCTTGCCGAACAGTGCAACCCGGCTGATCTCACTCATGACTCATCTCCTTATTCGGGCGTTGCAGCAGCCGGTCTCCGGCGTACTGGCTAGCCAGCAGTAAATCCTTGGCATCCTCGCCGGGGTGTCCCAGCCAGGCGTTGAAACCCAACCGCACACCGCCGGCCAGGTCCAATGGGGGTATTTCTTCCTGGCTCAGCACCAGGTTCACGTCCCAGTCCAGCTCATGGCCCAGGTACTCGCCGACCCACGCGGCCAACTGGCGAAACAGCTCGCCACCGGGCAACAGGCGCTCGTACTTGGCCAAGGGCATGGGGCCCAGACGCAGACGAAATTTATGTTGGCGGTCCCACACGTGGGTGCCCAGGCACACGTCCATGCCCAGGGTGCTGGCCCCTGCGCCAAGGCGACTGCGCTCGGGCAGTTCCAGCCATTGGCCGACGTATTCCTCGATGGCCACCGGCAGCTCGAAGTACTCGGACAGAATCACCTTCAAGCCATCGGGATAGCGACTCGTGGCCGCCAGGTGACCGGTGTAGTAATAGCGCGCCTGATCGGGAATCGGGCCCTGGCCGAGCAGGCTGTCCATACCGCGACCAGACAACGCAGCGAGGCGTGCCGACCAGTAATCGTCGTCTGGCCGGTCGTGGCTCACCGATGGCCGCGCTTCCGCCCAGGCGCGGTAGAACAGCGTGAGCAGGCGGTGGTGGAACACGTCCATAAACCGCGTAAAGCCGGGGTCGCCTTCGTTGCGCTGACGCTCGCGGGCGTATTCGGTCAAGTGCAGCGGCAACGGCCCGTTCGGCCCGGTAAGGCCGAAAAAGAACTGTTCTACGCGTGGCGGCGCGGTGTCGCTGGCGGGCTGGACCAGCGACAAAGTTGACGGCGCAAAGCCGCAGTCCGGGGTTTGCCCCAGGCGCAGCGGGTCGTCGGCCAGGCGCACGGAATGGCCGAGCCGGGGTTTGTCCTGGGCTTCGCATTCGATACGGCGCAGCGCCTGGAAGAAGTCATGCTCCCAGGGCGCGGCCGCCATCGCGGCGAGCGAATTCAGAGGTTCGGTCGGCATCCGGGTTTCGCCTGCCAACGCATGATTTCGCCGCGCTCGGTGGTGCGCAGCACGGTTTCGGTAAAGCTGTTGACCGACACATAGCGGGTCAGGAATCGCTCGAACACCGCGCCCAGCAGAAACACGCCGGTGCCACGAAAGGCGTTTTCATCGAACTCCAGGCTGATCTCCAGGCCACGGCCAAACACAATCGGTCCCGGCATCGGCAAGCGTCGGGTGCAGGGTTTGCTGCTGACTTCGCGCAGGCCTTCGATCTGCAATTGCAGCGCCGAATCCGTGGGGTCGCCATACAAGCGCAACAGCTCGCGCAACGCGGCCGCGCCCTGCCCTTGTTCGGACAACGACAAGTAATTCAGCGACAGCTGACTGATCAAGCGCCAGGCGCTGGCGTCATGGGCACGGCTGGCGCGCGGACGACTCGGGCCCGCCAGGCAACGCACGTCGAGCACCGGCGCGCTGTCTTCCAGGCTGAAATCGCTTTTGCTGGTGCCCACCGGAATAAACAACGCCAGGTCGCGGTTCGTACACAGCGCGCTGACGCCCAACTGGCGCAGGTCGTGGCGGTACGGCGCCTGATTGGCGTCTACCAGCGAGACAAAGGTTTCGCTGCCCACATAAGTGGAGCGCGGGCCGTTGCGCCGCTGGTTGCTCGACAACAGACGCGGCTCGCGGCGCACGATGTAATACGCCTGCTCGCGGCCATAGCGCGACGGGTCGCGCACGGCATAGAACGGCTGGAACGGCTGCTCCGGCCCAGTGCCGTGACCGGTCACTTGGGTGAGCGAGTGAATCTCGAAATCCATCGGCCGCGTGCGGTCGGCGATCACCTGGTGCTCGTTCACCCGCTCGCTCAAATGGATGCGGTCTGCGCGGCGCGGAAACAGGTTGATCGCGGGAGTGCAGAACGGCACGAACTGCGCGCCGCTGACCGTGCCTTCCAGCGTGGCGTCGTGCTTGTTAAACAGAATGATCAGGTCCAGCTCATTGCCGGCGCAGCGCTGCACCGAGCGACGCAGCTCGGCGAATTCAACGAACAGGAAACGGTTGGGCAGCGCGAAGTATTCCTGCAACAGGCGGTAGCCCTGGAACGCGCGCGGCACCACCGGCAGCAGCGCATCTTCGTCATCGAAACCACGGGGGCGCAGCGAGCCGGGCGGCAGGCGCTCGACCCAATCGCTGCCCGGCGCCTGGGCAAACACCGCGCAGGCGTTGCCGAGCAATTGCTCGTACAGGCGAAACGGCTGCTCATCGGCGCCGTGCAGGTACAGCGGCAGGCTGTCCAGGCTCAGGCTGTTGAGCGGCAGGCCGGCGCCACTGCGCAGGCGAATGCGCAAACCGGCCTTGGCCTTCGGCTCGCTGGCGGCCAGGCGCCCGAGCACCGCCGCCGGGTTGCCAAAGTATTCGGCGCTGGCCACTTCCAGCGGCCACAGCGTCACCGAATGGGCCGTGCGGTATTCGCAGGCGGTTTGTTCTTCGCGGCCCAGCACGCCACGTAGCGGCGCATTGCGCTCGATGGTAAAGCCGCTGCTCAGCGAGCCTTCGTTGGGGTCGGCGCGCAGTTGCACCACGGTCATCGATGGCGTCGGCGCCAGGTAATGCGGGTAAGCAATTTCCAGCAGGTTGTGGGTGAACGTCGGGTACTCGGCGTCCAGCTTCAAATGCACCCGTGCGGTCAGGTAGGCAAAGCCTTCGAGCAGGCGCTCTACGTACGGGTCGGCGCAATCCACACCCGACAACGTCAGGCGGCTGGCAATTTTTGGAAACTCGCGGGCGAACTCGGCGGCGCTCTCGCGAATGTGCGACAGCTCCTGGTTGTAGTACTCGAGTAAGCGCGGATTCATGCGCGCCTCCGCTGCTCGTTGGGCACGATTTTCACGTGGCCGGTTTCCAGGTCCAGATTGGTCGTGAGGATCAACCGCAGCGGCACCGGCAGTGCCCACAGGTCGCCTTCAATCTCGAACGCCAGGGCGTTGTGGTCCATGCCCTCCTCCTGCAAGCGCGCTTTGACGCGCAAGGTGGAACGCAAAATGCGTGGCTCGAAGGTGGCGATGGTTTTCGTCAGCAAGGCTTCGATCGCCGGCACGTCGATGTTCGACAAGGTGCGCCCCGACAGCGCCGGCAAGCCGTAATTGAGCACCGAAGTGCCGGCCGGCGTGGCGGCGGCGGTTTCCACATCGAGCAAGGCGGTGGTGTTGAACAGCCAGGTGAGGTCGCGCAATACCGAGGCTTTCAGTTGGCTCATGGACAGCACGCGCTTGTCCGGGCTCTCGTTCGGGTTGCTGCGGTCGTTGTCCACCAGGCGGTCGAGCAGCGACGGTTGCAGGCGCTCCTGCAAAGGCATGTTGGCCATCAGGCGTCTGCCACAGCGAATTCCACGGTGCGCAAATCGAACAGCGCGGTATCGCCTTCATCGGTGGCGAACAGGCGCTGGCCCAGCGGCACGCCGTTGTCGAGGAAATCGGTTTTGCGCGACAGGCGCGCGGCGTCATCACCTTGCGCCACGGTGTCTGGATAGCGGCTGGGCAGCAGCGCGACGGTGGTGCCGCCATTGATCAACGTGAGTTCAGCGGGCAGCCACACCAGGTCGCGCAGATCGGTCGGCGCTTCCACCGTGAGGCTGGCAATGTTGCTCATCGGCAGCCAGGCATAGCGACCATTGACGATCACTTCCAGCACCGGGCCCAGGCGCGGATCGGCGTCGGCGAACCAGGCGAACGGCGTGCCATTGACCTGACCGGGATTGGCCGGCGCGGCTTCAAAGGCTTCAGCGCGCATCTGTTCGGCGGCCTCAGGGTGACCGTCGGCGTCCATCTTCAAGGCTTGAATCAATGGCGCAATCCAGGCGGCAGGTTCGCCGAGAATGACCGGCGTTACACGCCCGGCAAACACCTCGGCCCGCAGCGCCTCGCACTCCAGCGCGGTGCGATAGGTTTGCACCATCGGCAGCGCGGCGGCGTCGAGTTCACCGACCACCTTCAACTGGTTCTGCGCCCGGCTCCATTGGCCCATGACGGCCAACAATTGAAAAAGAAAAATCCTCAGCGTGGCGTTGGCGGGAGCGCCGCGAACCTGGTCTTGCAGGGCCTTGAGCGCATCATCGAGGCGACCGGCACGCAACAGTTCATCGGCAGTCATAACAGCACTTCCCTGGGATTGGATGACAGATAAAAAGGAGCTCCCCCTGTAGGAGCGGCTTTAGCCGCGATGCTCTTTATCGCTGAAAAGCATCGCGGCTAAAGCCGCTCCCACAGGTTGAGAGCGGGTGCAGCCTTATCAGATCTTGACGTTCTGACGGATGTTCCAGCCGTACTTGATTGGGCCGCCTTCTTTGGAGCCGTCTTCTTTCTGGGCTTGGTAGTCCACTTGCACCTGAGCGAAGTTCAGGCCGATGGTTTCGGTCAGGCGATCTTCGCCGCCGCTGCCGCCGGTGGTCACCGAGGAGATCAGCACTTCTTTCATGGTGATCACCAGGTATTCAACCTGCGCGCTGCCGCCGGCTTTACGCACGGTCAGCTTGGCTTCGGGGTAATGCTTGCCCGAGGAGCACGCCATCATCAGGTTCGGTGTGGCCTTGTCGAGGTACTTGGTCAGGGTCAGGTCTTGCACGTTGACCTTGCCAGCGCCGCCGCCAGTGCCCAGGTGCATGTTGCCGTTTTGCGACATGCCCCAGCTCCACGCCAATACGTCGACTTCATCAGCGTGGGCCTTGTCCTTGGACTCGCCCTTGATGTCACCGATCTTGATGAACATATCAACAGCCATGTTTCCTCCTGCGTGGCCGTAGCCACTTCATCTTTGTGAACCCACCACCATGGCAAGTCCGTTTAAATGCACTGTGCAAAATTTTGGAAAACGTCGAGAGCGACGGCCGGGCAAGGCAAATGCAGTTGGCTGTAGCCAATGAGCATTTTTGAACCTGCTTTTAACGCCGCCCGGGCTAAGCTCCCGGCGTTTTACGCGCCTTTGGCGGACGGCAGCTTCGATACGAGACGCAACGAAACAGTCAGCCCTTCCAACTGGTAATGCGGACGCAGGAAGAACTTCGAGTTGTAGTAACCCGGGTTGCCTTCCACTTCTTCCACCACCACCTCGGCAGCCGACAGCGGGTGCTGGGCTTTGGTGGTTTCGGTGGAGTGCGCCGGGTCGCCGTCGACGTAGTTGAGAATCCAGTCTTGCAACCAGCGCTGCATGTCGTCCTTCTCTTTGAAAGAGCCGATCTTGTCGCGCACGATGCATTTCAGGTAATGGGCAAAACGGCAGGTGGCGAACAGGTACGGCAGGCGCGCGGCCAGGTTGGCGTTGGCGGTGGCGTCCGGGTCGTCGTATTCGGCCGGTTTTTGCAGGGACTGGGCACCGATAAAGGCGGCGAAGTCGGTGTTCTTTTTGTGCAGCAGCGGCATGAAACCGTTCTTCGCCAACTCGGCCTCGCGGCGGTCGGAAATGGCGATTTCGGTTGGGCACTTCATGTCCACGCCGCCGTCGTCGGTTGGGAAGGTGTGGGCCGGCAGGCCTTCCACTTCACCGCCCGATTCCACACCACGAATGCGCGAGCACCAGCCGTACAGTTTGAACGAACGGTTGATGTTCACAGCCATGGCGTAGGCCGAGTTGGCCCAGGTGTATTTGCTGCTGTCGGCGCCGGTGGTTTCTTCTTCGAAGGCGAACTCTTCCACCGGGTCGGTTTTCGCGCCGTACGGCAGGCGCGCCAGGAAGCGCGGCATGGTCAGGCCGATGTAACGCGAGTCGTCAGACTCACGCAGCGAGCGCCAGCCAGCGTATTCCGGGGTAGTGAAAATCTTGGTCAGGTCGCGCGGGTTCGACAGTTCCTGCCACGAGCCCATGCCCATCACAGTTGGCGAAGCAGCGGCAATGAACGGCGCGTGCATGGCGGCGGAAATCTTGGCCATTTCGCTGAGCAGTTCCACGTCGGGTGGCGACTGGTCGAAGTAGTAGTCGCCCACCAGGCAACCGTACGGTTCGCCGCCGAACTGGCCGTATTCTTCTTCGTACATCTTCTTGAAGATCGGGCTCTGGTCCCACGTGGTGCCCTTGAATTTCTTCAGGGTCTTGTGCAGTTCCGGTTTGGAGATGTTGAGCACGCGAATTTTCAGCTGCTCGTCAGTCTCGGTGTTGTTGACGAGGTAATGCAGGCCACGCCAGGCGCTTTCCAGTTGCTGGAAATCGGGGTGGTGCATGATCAGGTTGATCTGCTCGGTCAGCTTGCCGTCGATGGCCGCGATGATCGATTCAATCGACTTGATGGCGTCGTTGGAAATCAGATTGGTCTGTGCCAGGGCGTGTTCGGCCAGGGTGCGCACAGCGGTTTCCACTGCTTCGCGGGCACGCTCGGTTTTCGGTTTGAATTCTTGCAGCAGCAAGCTTGCGAACTCGCTGGTCTGCTCGGTCGTTGCCTGGGGCAGCGCCTGATTGTCGGTGCTCAATTCGGCCATGCTAAATCGTCCTCTTAAGCTTGTGGCTCGTCGGTTGGCTTCGGTGCGCTGGCCAGGGCCTGCAGCAGGGCCGGGTCTTTGATCGCTTTCATGATCATGTCTTCGGCGCCGGTTTTGCCGTCCATGTAGGTCAGCAGGTTGGCCAGCTGGGTGCGCGCATCAAGCAGTTTGCTGAGCGAATCAACCTTGCGGGCAATGGCCGCCGGGCTGAAGTCGTCCATGCTTTCGAAGGTCACGTCCAGGCTCAGGTTGCCTTCGCCGGTCAGGGCGTTTGGCACGTTGAAGGCCACGCGCGGTTTCATCGCCTTGAGGCGCGAGTCGAAGTTATCGACGTCGATTTCCAGAAACTTGCGGTCGGCTACCGGAGCCAACGGCTCGGCAGGCTTGCCAGCGAGGTCGGCCATGACGCCCATTACGAACGGCAGCTGAACCTTTTTCTCGGCGCCATACAGCTCGACGTCGTATTCGATCTGCACACGGGGCGCGCGATTTCGGGCGATGAATTTCTGGCTACTGGTGACCATGTTGCTCCTCCCTCGCCATCAGGCGACTGAACAGTGACGTCATCGACAAACCACTGATGACCGACTTATTGGATTACGCAGTTGGGGCACGCCCCAACGTCATTCGGAATCAGGCCCGCGCAAGGCTTCGAACTGCGACATGCCATCGGGAATAAGGTTGCGCACGATGGCGGCGAAATCTGCGGTGACCAGGGTTTTCGCGCGGCTGAGCAACACCGGCACCGGGCTCGATGGCTCGTGGCGGGCGTAGTAGTCAAGCAGACGATCGAGCTGGCGCAACACGTCATCGCGCGTGGCAATTTCACCACTGGCCCGTGGCGGTTGTGTGGCACCCGCTGGGGCGTCGCTGGTGGCCATGCTGTCGCCCTCGCCCGCTGAGTCGTTGCTGCTGGTATCGGTTTGCGCATTGGCGCCGAGGGTTTGCCCGGCCTGGCGCAGCATCAATTTCAGCGGCGCCAGATCGACGCCCTGATCAGAGCCGACCTGCTCGCTGACTTCACGCTCGATGGCGGTCAGTGCAGTGAGCGCCTGGGCCACCGCGTCGCGGGTGGTTTGCAGCGCTTCGGCATCGCTGTCACGCAGCGCGGCGTTGAATTGATCCTGACCGAGGGTTTCGCTGGCGAAGCGTTGCAGGCCGTGGGCGTTGATCGCGGCACGAACCGTGACGGTGCCAAAGGTGCGCGAGCGCACCAGGGCGCTCTCCCACAACAGGCGCAGGTTGTCTTCGGCGTTAAGGCCGGTCAGCGCGTTGATGCGCGAGGTGGGGTCGTTGTCGTCGGGGTCCAGCCGTGGGTGCAAATCGACCCAGTACTGGTTGAGCAATTCGCTGATCAGCAACAGCGCCTGAGCAAATCCCGGCAGGCCGTAAAGGGCCAGGGAACTGCGCACCAGAATATTGGCGACACGCAGGTCTTTGGTGCGGGAAAAGAGGTCGTGAATTTGCTGATTGACGCTGGGCCATTCGGGCGGTTCTGCCGGTAAAACGGCGTCACCCATTTGGCGTTCCGGCTGACCTTGCGCACTACGCTCCAGCTCGAGAAAAGCTGCATCGTATTCAAGGTCCTCGCCGCAGGGTGCGTCGGCGTTTATCGGAGCCAGTAAAGCGGGTACATCCAACACTCGGGCGATCTCCATATCAGGCTGCTGGAACGCAGCCCTGATCCGATTGGGGTGCCTACGAGAACCGATTCCTTCGGCTCGCGTGGTGGCCAAACCATGGCTCAAAAAAACGCCACTGGCGGGGCGACGGGCATTCTTGGAGCACGTCAAAGCGTTGTCAAGCCGCGCTTGGAGGACGAGTGAGCAACAGCTAGCCTAGAAGATCAATCTGTGAAGCGTGTCTTTTTTATCCTGAATTTTCAGATGAAAGACGGAACTCTGTGCGTTGGCCGCTGTAGTATTCGCGCAGGAAAAATAAGGCGACGGGGTAAGGCTTTTCTTCAAGCCGCCCGCATCAGCCCGGAGGTAACGCCGCAAGGCGTGTGCAAGGAGTCGCAATGCCACTGCGTTTGACCATCACCAGCTACCACAAACTGACACCCGGCCAATTGTCGGAACGCCAGTTGGACCAGGGTAGCCTGACCATCGGCCGTGGCCCCGAAAACGATTGGGTGCTGCCCGACCCCGAACGCCTGGTGTCCAGCCTGCACTGCACCATCACCAGCCGCGACGGCGCTTACTACATCACCGACAACAGCACCAACGGCGTGCTCTTGGTGCAGTCGGGCCAACGCTTACGTCGCGGCAACAGCGAGCGTTTGCAAGACGGCGAATTGGTGCGCTTGGGCGAGTACGACATTCTTGTGCAGCTCGAGGCCATGAGCGGTTTTGCCTCCAGCAGCGCCGCCTCGGGCATCGCCACCGACCCCAACACCAGCTTCGATGCCTTGATGAGCCGCCAGGCCGGCAGCGTTGCGCCGGCCGCCATGCCGACGCCAGTGACGCAACACGCCGCCGCGCATTTCCAGGGCAACTCGCCGCTGGATACCAAGCCCGATCTGTTTGATTTCCTCAATCCGCCGTCGGGCGGCGCTGCGCCGATTCCGGATCATGTGCCGGCCGAGCGCCATGACTTTCGCCCGCCAACGCCGCAAGCCATGCCGACCTTTGATGCGCCGGCTGCCACACCGGTTGCCAGTGGCGGCGCGTCGATGATTCCGGATGACTGGGATCCGTTTGCCGATCTCTCAGCCGCCAAGCCTGCGATTCCTGATCCGTTCGCCCAGCAACCGCCCGCCGCCGTGCCGCCCGTGCCGCCCGTTTACGTCGCGCCGCCTGTGCCGGCTGAACCCGAGCCGATGGCAGTGCCGCCAAGCGCGGTGGCCGATGACCCGTGGGCCGGCATTGTCACCACGCCGAGCGTTGCGCCCCCTGCTCCGCCCGCGCCGCAGGAATTCATTCTCGACCCCACACCCGAGCCGGTTCGCGAGCCGCAGCCCATTCGCCTGCAACCGCCTTTGCCACCGCTGGACGCGGCGCCAAGCGGCGACTTGCTCCAGGCATTTTTACGCGGTGCTGGTGTGTCGCAACTGCGCGTCGACCCGGCGCAAGCCGAAGCGCAAATGGAAGCCATCGGCCGCAGCTACCGGCAAATGGTTGAAGGCATGATCGAGGTGCTGCGCGCGCGCAGCAGTTTGAAAGGTGAGTTCCGCATGCAGCAGACCACCATTCAACCGATCCAGAACAACCCGCTGAAATTCGCCCCGAACGTGGATGAAGCGCTGCTGTTGTTATTGCGTTCCGGCAACCAGGCATTCCTCGCCCCGGACCAGGCCATTGCAGACGGCTTCGACGACATCAAGGCGCACCAGATGGCCGTGATGGCCGGCGTGCAGGCGGCGATTCATCATCTGTTGCAACGCTTCGAGCCCAATGCCCTGGAAGCCCGTTTCGAAAAACCCAGCGGCTTTTCCGCCTTGCTACCCGGCGCGCGCCATGCGCAGTTGTGGGAGCAGTTCAGCGCCTTGTACGCGAGCATCCAGCGCGAAGCCGAGGACGACTTTCAAGACCTGTTCGGCCGTGAATTCAGCCGCGCTTACGAGGAGCACAGCAGCCGTTTGCGACGTCGCTAATTTTCTTCATACACGGAATCGTTGCCCGGCTTTGGCCAGGGCAACGCCAGTCAGGCGCTCATTTCAAGGACTCAAGAATGCCAAGAATTTTTTCCCTGTTGCACGGCGTGGTGCTGGCCTCGTTGCTGGCCGCCTGTGCATCCGAGCCACCACCGCCGCCACCGCCGACCGTGCTGCAACTGCACTTTCTCGGCTCCAGTGAACTGAACCCCTCCCCGGCTGGCGACCCCGCGCCGGTGCGCGTGCGCTTGTATGAACTGAAAAGCGCCAACAACTTTTCCCGCGCCGACTTTTTCAGCCTCATCGATAAACCGGAAAGCGCCCTGGGCTCCGACCTGGTCGCCCACGACGAATTGCTGCTGCGCCCCAGCGAGCAAAAAGAACTTGAGCGCACGTTGGACGAGCAAACCAAATTCCTCGCCATCGTCGTCGGCTACCGCGACCTCGACCACGCCTTGTGGCGTCAGGTGGTTGCCGTGCCCGCGCAAAAAACCAGCCCATACGACGTGATGGTCGGCAGTCATGCCGTGGCCATCACCCCGCGTTCAGCGAACTAGCAGGAGCCAGCATGTCTTGGAATAACCGCGTGGTCTGGTCGGAAGGAATGTTCCTGCGCCCCCAGCATTTCCAGCAACACGACCGCTACCTCGAAGCACTGGTTGATGGCCGTTGCCGCCCATTGCTCGCCGGTGGCTGGGGCTTTTCCGAGTTGCAGATCGACGAGGCGCTGCTGGCCCAGGGCAAGCTCGCCATCCTCAGCGCCAAAGGCATTTTGCCGGACGGCACGCCGTTCAATATTCCCGGCGACGACAGCACGCCCGTGCCGCTGAGCGTGGACGACAACGCCCGCGACGCCATCGTGCACCTGGCCCTGCCGCTGCGCCGTGCCGGCACCCGTGACACCGTGGACGAAGGCGAAGCCCTCGGCGGCGCCCGTTACCTGAGCCAGGTGCGCGAAGTGCGTGACGACAACGCCGCCTTTGAAAGCCGCGCCCCGGTATCCATTGGCGGCCAGGCCTTTCGCCTGCTGACCGACAAGGACGGCCTCGGCGAATACGCCAGCGTCGGCGTGGTGCGCGTGCGGGAAAAACGCGCCGACCGCGCCCTGGTGCTCGACCCCGATTACCTGCCGCCGCTGCTCGATGTGGCCGCCGCCGCGCCACTGGCCGGTTTCTGCAAGGAACTGGTGGGCTTGCTGCATCAACGCGGCGAAGCCCTGGCCGGTCGCGTAGTCGCCTCCAGCGCCGGTGGCGCTTCGGAGATTGCCGACTTCCTGCTGCTGCAATTGATCAACCGCGCCGAAGCCCTGACCGGCCACCTGGCCCGTTTGAGCCCGCTGCACCCGGAGCGCCTGTACACCGATCTGGTGGCCCTGGCTGGCGAACTCTCGACGTTCACCACCAGCGAGCGGCGCCCGGCGGAATACCCGCAATACGCCCATGACGACCTGGCCGGCAGCTTTGCTCCGGTGTTCCTCGCCTTGCGCATGGCCCTGGCAACGGTGATCGACAGCAAGGCCGTGGCCATTCCGATTGTGGAGAAATCGTACGGCGTGCACGTGGCGATGCTGGCGGACAAAACCCTGATCGACAACGCCGCTTTTATTCTGGTGGTGCGCGCCGATGTGCCGGGCGAAACCCTGCGCGGCAACTTCCCGCAGCAAGCCAAAGTGGGCTCGGTGGAACACATTCGCGACCTGGTGAACTTGCAGTTGCCGGGCATTGGCTTGCTGCCGATGCCGGTGGCGCCACGGCAGTTGCCGTACCACGCCGGCTCGACCTATTTCGAGCTGGATCGCGGCAGCGCGCACTGGAAGCAACTGCCTAATTCCGGTGGTTTTGCTTTCCATATTGCCGGGCAGTTTCCGGGGCTGAATCTGGCCTTCTGGGCCATCCGAGGATAATCCGATGCACCCAATCGACGATCCGTTCGGCAGCCCTCCACCCGGAACCGGCTCCACCAATAACCCCGGTGGTGGTCGCCCCGACGACCGCACCATGATCATGCCGCGCCCCGGTGGACGCGCGCCGGATCCGGCCGCCGCCGGCCGCCCGACGCCGCCGCCAGCACAACCTGCCGGCCCCATGGCCAGCGCGCCGTTGCCCACCACGCGCGGTCAGGGTTTGAATCCGCTGGAGCAGGCCGCCGGTCCGCTGCTGGCCTTGCTCACCCGCTTGCGCAACACCATCGCGCACCCGGCGCCGGCCAGCTTGCGCGCGCAAATACTCGGGCACTTGCGTCAATTCGAAGAGCAAGTGCGCCAGGCCGGCGTGCCGCAGGATGAAATGATGCTGGCGCGCTATGTGTTGTGCACCGCGCTCGACGAAGCCGTGCTCAGCACGCCGTGGGGCAGCAGCAGCGAATGGGGCAAACAGAGCCTGCTGATCACCCTGCACAACGAAGCCTGGGGCGGCGAAAAGGTCTTCCAACTGCTGGATCACTGCCTGCAAAACGCCCATCAGCGCCTGCATTTATTGGAGCTGTTGTACCTGTGCATGAGCCTCGGTTTCGAGGGCCGTTACCGGGTCATGAACGACGGCCGCAGCCAACTCGAAGCCTTGCGTGAACGCACCGCTGCCACCATTCGTTCGGTGCGCGGTGAGCGCGACCGTGAGCTGTCGCCGCACTGGCGCGGCTTGAGCGTGGTGCGCGACCGCCTCTCGCAATACCTGCCGCCGTGGGTCGGCATCGCCATCGGTTTGGCCCTGTTGCTGCTACTGGTGTTCGGCCTGCGCATGAAGCTGGCCGCCGACGCCGAACCCGTGTTCAAGAAGATTCATGCCCTGGGCGAAATTCCGGTACAGGCCATCGACCGTCCGCCGATGCAGCCGAAAATCATCGAGCGTCCGCGCCTGGCCGGCTTCCTTGCCGAGGACATCAAAGCTCAGCGTGTGGCCGTGGAAGACGCGGTGGACCGCTCGGTGGTGACCATTCGTGGCGACGAGCTGTTCAGCTCTGGCAGTGCCAGTATCGACAGCGACCTGCAACCGCTGCTGATGCGCATCGCCGACGCGGTGCAGAAAGTCAAAGGCAACGTGCTGGTCACCGGCCACAGCGACAACCGCCCCATCGCCACCCTGCGCTTCCCGTCGAACTGGAAACTGTCGCAGGCGCGGGCCCAGGAAGTGGCCGGCATTCTTGCGGCGAAAACCGGCGACAGCACGCGCTTCCGTGCCGAAGGTCGCAGTGACACCGAGCCGGTGGCCTCGAACGCCACCAACGAAGGCCGCGCGCGCAACCGCCGGGTCGAAATTACGGTATTTGCGGAGGGCGTCGAGTGAAGTCGTTTTTCAACTTTTTCGCCCGCTGGGTCATGCCGGTGCTGGGCCTGATTGCCCTGAGCCTGATCATCTGGTTTGTCGGCCCGTTGCTGCGCATTGGCGAGCACGAACCGTTGGCGTCGGCCACCAGCCGCTGGGTGCTGATTGCCCTGCTGTTTCTAATCTGGATCGGCTACCGCGTTGCCCGCATCCTGCAAGCCCGACGCAACGCCGCCAAGGTGATGAGCGGCCTGGCCGCCGTCAGCGCGCCGGATGCTGCCAGCGTGGCCACCGCAGAAGAACTGGCGACCCTCAAGCAGCGCATGGACGAAGCCCTGGCGTTGCTCAAGCGCGCCAAGCTCGGCGGTGATGAGCGCCGCAGCCTGTACGAGCTGCCGTGGTACGTGATCATCGGCCCGCCCGGCTCGGGCAAAACCACCGCGCTGATGAACTCGGGGCTGAACTTCCCGCTCGCCGGCGAACTGGGCAGCGGCGCCATTCGTGGCGTGGGCGGCACGCGCAACTGTGATTGGTGGTTTACCGACGAGGCCGTGCTGCTCGACACGGCCGGCCGCTACACCACGCAAGACAGCCACGCAGCGGTCGACAAAGCCGCCTGGTTGGGCTTTCTCGACTTGCTGAAAACCCAGCGCAAACGTCGGCCCATCGACGGTGCGTTTATCGCCATCAGCCTGTCGGATTTGCTGCTCGGCACCGAGGCCGAACGCCTGGCCCACGCCCGCGCCATTCGCGCGCGCATTCAAGAGCTGTACACCCAGCTCGGCGTGCGCTTCCCGATTTACGTGATGCTCACCAAGCTCGACCTGGTGCCGGGCTTTATGGAGTTTTTCGACAACCTGAGCAAAGAGGATCGCGCGCAGGTGTGGGGCATGACCTTTGCCCTGGACGATGGCAAAAACACCGACGGCCCGTTGGCGGTATTTGCCAGCGAATTCGCCGGCCTCGAACAGCGCCTGAACGAAGGCCTGGTGGAGCGCCTGCAAACCGAACGCGACCCGGCGCGCCGTGATCTGATTTACGGCTTCCCGCAGCAGGTTTCGGCGCTCAAAGACAACCTCAGCAGCTTCCTCGAAGGCGTGTTCAAACCCACCACCTTTGAAGAGCGCGTGCTGCTGCGCGGCGTGTACCTCACCAGCGGTACGCAGGAAGGCACGCCGATTGATCGGCTGATCGGCTCCATGGCGCAGTCGATGAACCTCGACCGGCAGCACCTGGCGCGGCAAAACGGCACCGGACGCAGCTACTTTATCGAGCGCCTGTTCCGCACCGTGGCCTTTGGTGAGCGCGGCTTGGTCGGCGCCGACGCCAAGGTCGAGCGGCGCCGCAAATGGCTGGCGCGCGGCGCCCTGGCCGCCACCGTGCTGGTGGTGTTGGTGGTGGCCGGCGTGTGGTTTGCCAGCTACCGCGCCAACCAGGCCTATATCGCCGCTGTCGAACAACGCGTGCAGCCGTTGCCCGCAGCGCTGGAAAGCCTGAGCCCGGCGCAGCGCGACGTGCTGGCGGTGCTGCCGCTGCTTAACGCGATCAAGAACGTGGCCGGCGATCCGCCCGGTTGGGCCGAAGGTTACGGCCTGTACCAAGGCGACATGCTTGGCGAGGAATCGGCCAGCGTGTACCGCAAGCTGCTGATTGCCGTGTTCGCGCCGCGTTTGGTCACCCGTATGGAAGAACAGCTGCGCTCCGGCGGCAGTTCAGACTTCCTCTACGAAGGCCTCAAGGCCTACTTGATGCTCGGCAGCCCGGACCATTACGACGCCGACTTCATCAAAGCCTGGATTGCTCTGGACTGGGACCGCGCCCTGCCCCGCGACCTGGCGCCCGAGCAGCGTCAAGCCTTGCATGAACACTTGGACGCCCTGCTGGAACGCCGGCCGCCGAGTGCGCGCCTGGACGAAAACCTGGTGGAAGACCTGCGCCGGCAACTGCAACGCCTGCCGGTGGCGCAGCGCGTATACGACCGGGTGAAACGGCAAAAACTGCCGCAAGGCCTGCCGGACTTCCGTATCAGTGAAGCGGCCGGTCGCGATGCGCCGCTGGTGTTCACACGCAAAAGTGGCAAGCCATTGAGCGAGCCGTTGAGCGGCTTCTTCACCTACCGGGGCTACCGCGAAGTGTTCCTCACCGCCAGCCTCAGCCAGGCCGGCACCATCGCCGAAGAACAGTGGGTGCTCGGGCGCACGCTGGACGACGTGCAAGGCGTAGCCGGTTTGGCCTCGGAAGTGCGCAAGCTGTATTTCGAAGACTACCTGCGCCAATGGGAAGGCTTGCTTGGTGACATCGACGTGGTGCCGATCAGCAACGTGGCGCAAGCCGCCGACGTGCTGCGCGTGCTCTCCGGGCCGAACTCGCCGTTCAAGAAGTTGCTGGTGGCGGTAGCGAAGGAAACCGACCTGCAACAAGCCGACCGTCTGCTCGCCGAACAAGGCAAGAAAGTCGACGGCACGGTAGACAAGCTCAAGCAACAACTGGGTTCGCTAGTGGGCGAAGAACAAGCCGCGCAAAGCGAAGCGCCGGCTGAAACCGATCCCATCAGTGCGCGCTTTGCCGAGCTCAACAGCCTGGTCGCCACCACCGGCAACGAACCGCCGCCCATCGACACCTTGCTGGCCGATATGAACGCGCTGTATGTGCAAGTCAGCGGCATGGTCGGCGCCAGTGGCGAGGCTTTGCTGGGTGAGTCGAAAAACCAGGTGGCCGCTGCCGCCTCGCGCGTGGCGCTTACCGCTGAGCGTCAGCCGCCTGTGGTGCAAGGGCTGGTGAAGTCGGTGGTCAACTCCACCACCAACAGCATGATGGGCGGCGTGCGCAATCAATTGAACGGCGCGTGGGTCAGCGAAGTGGTGAGCGTGTATCGCCAGTCCATCGCCGACCGTTACCCGATCAACCCCAGCAGCAGCCGCGACGTGACGCTGGAAGACTTCGGTCTGTTCTTCGGCACGGGCGGCGTAATGGACAACTACTTCCGCAAGTACTTGCAGCCCTACGTCGACACCTCCGCCGCGACCTGGCGCTGGCAGCCGGGCGCGGCGCAGAAGCTGGGTATCAACCCCAACGTGCTGGGCACCTTCCAGCGCGCGGCGGCCATTCGCGATGCGTTTTTCCGCGCAGGCGGCACGCAACCGGCGGTGCGTTTCGAGCTGCGGCCTGTGGCCATGGACGCCAGCATCGAGCAATTTTTGCTCGACCTCGACGGCCAGCAAATGACCTACGACCACGGCCCGAGCCGGCCGGTGGCGATGCAATGGCCGAGCCCCAACAGCACCGGTGGTGTGCGCGTGTCCATTCTGCCGCCGCCCACCGGTGGCCGTTCCGGGCTGACGCTGGATGGCCCGTGGGCGTGGTTCCGCCTGCTGGAACAATCGGAACTGGAACGCGGCAACGCGCCAGACCGCTTCACCCTGCGCCTGCATGTGGATGGTGCGAGCATCTCCTGTGAGCTGCGCGCCAGCAGCGCCTTCAACCCGTTCAAGAGCCGCGTGCTATCGGGTTTCAGCCTGCCGGAGCGGCTGTAAATGAGCGCTGGGTTTTACGGCAAGCTGGCCGCCCGTGGCGACTTTCTCAGTCGCGACCTGCCGCCCACGTTTATCGAAGCCTGGGACGCTTGGCTGGCCGCCGGCATGGCCGCCAGCCAGCGCGAGCTGGGCGATGCCTGGCTCGACGCGTATCTGGTCAGCCCGCTGTGGCGTTTCGCCGTGCCGGCCAACCTGCTCGGCAGCCAGCCGGTGGCGGGCGTGATGATGCCGAGCATCGACCGCGTCGGCCGTTACTTCCCGTTGACCATCGCCTGCCTGCTGCCGGCCGATGCCGACATCGCCAGCGTGGTCGGCGGCGACGAGCAATGGTTTGATCGCGCCGAAGCCTTGTTGCTGTCCACCCTCGAACCGGACGCCGACGTCGAGCTTTTCGAGCAGGCCGTCAGCGCCCTGGGTGAACCAGCGGTGGCGCCTCGCGCCCATGTCGGTGGGCTGGGCACTTTGTTGCGCAGCGACGTCACCACACCCCACGCGCGCTTGGCGCTGTTGGCTCAACTGAGCTGCGATGGCTTCAGCTGCTGGTGGGGGCACGGTTCCGATCAGGTCGCGGCCGGCCTGTTGCGCTGCCACGGATTGCCGGCGCTGGAAGACTTTGCCCGCCTGCTGATGGGCGAGCGCCGCAGCGTGCTGAGGGATTCGCCATGATTAGCGCGTATGAGGCCGCCAGTTACAGCCACGTCGGCATGGTGCGTCAGGTGAACGAAGACGCCTGCCTGGAACTGACCGAGCGCGGGTTGTGGGTGGTGGCTGATGGCATGGGCGGCCACGCGGCGGGTGACTACGTGAGCAACCTGATCATCGACACGCTGCGCCAGATTCCCGCGCCCCAGGAATTGGCCGAGTACGTCGCCGCCCTGCGCACGGCGCTGGCGCAGGTAAACGAACAAGTGCTGCAAGAAACCGCGCGCCGTGGCGTGAGCATGATGGGCAGCACCGTGGTGCTGTTGGCCACGCGTGGCGAGCAGGCCGTGTGCCTGTGGGCCGGCGACAGCCGCCTGTACCGCCTGCGCGACGGCCAGCTGGAAATGATTTCCCGCGACCACAGCTACGTGCAAGACCTGATCGACAACGCCATGCTCAGCGAAGAAGAAGCCCGCGTGCACCCACGTGCCAACGTCGTCACCCGCGCCGTGGGCGTGTTTGAACAGCTGGAGCTGGCCGAAGTGAGCTTTACCGTGCAGCCCGGCGACAACTTTCTGCTGTGCAGCGACGGCCTGAACAAAACCGCCGACGACAGTGAATTGCGCGACGTACTCAGCAACGCCGAACCCTACGCTATGGTGAGAAGCCTGGTTCACCTGGGGCTTACCCGGGGGGCGCCGGATAACATCACGGCGATTACGGTTCGGGCGTTGTGAATTGGTATGAAGAGCATCGCGGCTAAAGCGGAATGCCGCCCAGCCGTTCCCACAAAGACCGTGTGCTCTTTGTGGGAGCGGCTTCAGCCGCGATGCTTTTGAACGAAAAACTAGCCGCCTCATAAGAGCAGTAAAGGCATGCAAATCGAGATACCTGGATACGACATAGAACGCGGCCTTGGCGAAGGCGCCATGGCCACGGTTTATCTGGCCACGCAGCGCTCGTTGCAACGCAAGGTGGCGCTCAAGGTGATGGCCAGTGCGCTGGCGGCCGACCCGAGTTTTTGCGAACGCTTTCTGCGCGAGGGCCGCATTTTGGCGCGCCTGTCGCAGCCCAACACCGTGACCATTTTCGACATCGGCAACGCCGGGCCCTGGTACTACATGGCCATGGAATACCTGGCCAACGGCACGCTGAAAGAACGCATCGAAGAAGGGCTGAGCCCGGAACAGGGCTTGTCGATTCTGCGTCAGGTGGCCTCGGCGCTTGGCTACGCGCACTCGCAAGGGCTGGTGCACCGCGACGTAAAACCGGCCAACATTCTGTTCCGCGCCGACGGCACGGCGGTGTTGTCGGACTTCGGCATCGCCAAGTCGATTGAAGAAAGCACGCAGTTCACCCAGGTCGGTTTTGCCATCGGCACGCCCAGCTATATGAGCCCCGAGCAAGCCCGTGGTTTGCCCATCGACGGGCGTACCGACCTCTACGCCCTCGGCGTGGTGCTCTATGAAATTCTCACCGGCAAGCTGCCCTATGTCGGCACCGACTCGCTGTCCACCGCCCTCGCCCACCTGACCGAACCGCTGCCGGAACTGCCGATCAACCACGGCCGTTATCAGGACATTCTGCGCAAGCTGCTGGCCAAGAACCCGGACGAGCGTTTCCCCACCGCCGGGGCGTTTATCGCCGCGCTGGATCACCTGGCGCCAAGCGCCATGGAAAGCACGCAGATTCGCCCGCTGAACCTGCCGCCAACGCCGCGTAGCGAAGAAGCGCCCACCGCCGCCACGCCGGTAATTACCGCCGACACCGGTGGCCTGACGCCAATGTCCATCGACATGCCGCCGCTGCAAGCCACCGATGCCGGCGCCACCCTGCCGCCGCCCGCGCCCACTTACACGCCGCCCATCGAGAAGAAACGCTCGGGCAGCAAAGTGCCGCTGATTGCCGGCGCCGGTTTGGGCCTGCTGCTGATTCTCGGCGGCAGCGGTTATTTCCTCTTGAGCGGCTCGCCGAAAGCCGACAAACCGCCGGTTGCTCAGGTTGAGCCCGAGAAAAAACCGGCACAGCCGCCTGCTTCGACCACGACGGCATCAACCACAACCGCCAGCGTCGCCCCGGCCGCCAATCAGGACGGCGGCGACAAACCGCTGCTGATGGCCGGCAAGAAAACCCTGTTCCAGCGCGTGTTGAGCAAGCCCGGCGCGCAACTGGCCCAAGAAGCCGGTGGCAAAGCCGGCAGCACGGCGTTGCCGGCGTTCTCGGTGCTGTACGTGTATGCCCGCCAGCAAGTCGGCGGCGAACCGTGGGTGAAGGTTGGCGCCTCCAGCGATGGCCGCAGCGAAGGCTGGTTGCCCGCCGCGCAGGTCAGCGACTGGAAGCAGAGCCTGGTGCTGAAATTCACCGAGCGCTCGGGCCGTGGTCCGGTGATTTTCCTGCGCAAGGCCGACGACGTGGAACGTCTGCTGGCCGACACCAACGCCGCGCGTAACGAGGTCACCAAGGCGCAGCGCGACGACGGTTCCAGCCAAAACGTGCTGGCCATCGAGCCGCAAGACATGGCCATCGCCCAGGACCAGTTTTATCTGCTGCCGATTTTCGAGTCGCGCGAAAGCTTCGACGCCGACGGCCAGCCGGCGCAGTTGCTCAACGTGGCCTCCATCGATCCGGGCAACACGCCGCAGCTCAATGGCGCCGGCGCCAAGCTCGCCAGCAAGCCCGACGCCTTCCGCACCGGCATCGTGCTGGTGGTGGACACCTCGGTGTCGATGCAGCCGTATATCGACCAGGTCAACGACGTGGTCAAAGGCCTGCAAGAACAGATCGGCGCCCGTGGCGAGCTGGATAAAGTCAGCTTTGGCATGGTCGGTTTCCGCAACAACACCGACAAAACGCCAGGCCTGGAATACGTCAGCAAAACCCTGGTGCCGTTGCAGCAAGACAACGACCCGCAGCGCTTTATCGAGCTGGCGCGCAATGTGAAAGCCACCACCGTGTCGAGCCATTCGTTCAACGAAGACGCCTTTGCCGGCGTGATGGACGCGGTCGACAACATGGACTGGTCGCCCTATGCCGGTCGCGTGATTTTGCTGGTGACCGACGCCGGCGCCCTGCGCAAAAACGATCCGCTGGGCCGCACGCAAATGAACGAAGCCCAGGTGCGCGAAGCGGCGCTGCGCAAGCAGATCAAAATCTACGCCCTGCACCTGCGCACCCCGGCCGGCAAAAACAACCACGGCTACGCCGAGCAGCAGTACCGCAGCCTCACCGCCGACGCCAACCCGAAAATCGGCGACCTGTACATTTCCGTGGCTGGCGGCGACGTCGGCAAATTCGGCAACACGGTCAATGAAATCGGCTCGGTGTTTGCCGACCTGGTGCACAACGCCGGCCAACAAAAAGCCCAGCCGGCGCCGCAGCTGCAAAGCGGCCTGAGCCTGGCGGCAAAAACCGCCGCCATCGGCTACGCCATGCACATGGACTTCCTCGGCCAGCGCGGCGCCGCCCACGCGCCGCAACTGGTAACCGCCTGGACCGCCGACCGCGACCTGACCAACCCGGCGCTGCCGGCATTTCAGGTGTGCGTGCTGCTGAGCAAAATGCAGCTCAACGACCTGCAGCAGTCGCTGAAACTGATCGTCGACGCGGCGCGCCGCACCCAGAGTTCGTCGAAAGACTTCTTCGAAGAAATCGCCACGGCCAGCGCCTACATGAGCCGCGACCCATCGAAATTGGTGAAGGGCAGCAACCTGGCGCAAAGCGGCATTCTCGGCGAGTACCTGGAAGGCCTGCCGTACCGCAGCAAGTCGCTGAACATGACCCAGGAATTGTGGTTGTCGCTGAGCGTGGCCGAACAGGAAGACTTTATCGACGAGCTGGATTCGAAGATTCGCCTGTACGAAACCTTCCACAACGACGTCGCCAACTGGGTGCGCTTCGGCGACGCCGAGCCAGGCGATGCCTTGTACCGCGTTCCACTGTCGACCCTGCCCTGATGCTGCGCCTGCGCGACATTCAAAAAACCCGTGGCGCCGGCCGCCTGCGTTACAGCCTGAACATTCCCCGGCTGGACCTGGCGGCGGGCGAGCAGATTGCCGTGGTCGGCCCCAGCGGTTGTGGCAAAAGCACGCTGCTGGATTTGCTCGCCCTGGTGCTGTCGCCGGATAACAGCGGGCAGTTTCACTTCGAGGTGGAGGGCGGCCAGTTCGACATCGCCGCGCTGTGGCGCGCCAACAACCACGACGCCCTGGCACGGTTGCGCAGCAAAGCCTGCGGCTACGTATTGCAAACCGGCGGGCTGCTGGAGTTTCTCGACGTACGCGGCAATATCGAACTGCCGCGCCGCCTGTTGAACCTGGCCGCCGACGAGCAGGTGCAGCGCCTGGCCGAACACTTGGAAATTACCGAGCAACTGGACAAGCGCCCGAGCCGGCTGTCGGTCGGCCAACGGCAACGGGTGAGCATCGCCCGCGCCCTTTCGCACCGGCCGAAACTGGTGCTGGCCGACGAACCCACCGCTTCCCTAGACCCGGCCAACGCGCAGCGCGTGATGCAGCTGTTGGTTGAGCAAGCCAGGGTTCATCGCACCTGCACCGTCATCGCCACCCACGACGAACCCCTGGCCCGTAGCGCCGGCCTGAGCGTGTTGCCGATTGAATGGCGGCGCGATGCCGATGGCGGCGTAACCGCGACACTTACGCAGGCGGGGCACTGATGCGCGTCGGCCTGCTGCTGTCACTGGCCTGGGCGGATTACCGCACCGAAGCGCGCCTGTCGCTGTGCGCGGTGCTGGCGCTGACGGCGGTGATTACGCCGCTGCTGGTGTTGTTCGGGCTCAAGTTCGGCCTGGTCACCACGCTGACCGAACGCCTGGAAAACGACCCGTCGATTCGTGAAGTGATCACCCTGGGTGGCGGTCGTTACCGCGCGGCCGATGTCACCGAATTGAAACTGCGAGCGGACGTGGCCTTCGCCCTGCCGCGCACCCGGCAGATTGCCGCCACTACGGATTTGTCGGTAGACGGCAGCGGCCAGTCGTTAACTGTCGAGATGATTCCCACCGCCCAGGGCGACCCGTTGCTCGCCGATGTGCCGCTGCCAACCGGCGAGCAGATTGTGTTGAGCCAAAGCGCCGCCGAAAAGCTCGGTGTCGCAGCCGGCGAGCGCCTGAGCGCGCGTTTCGGGCGGCAGCAGAACGGGCAAGTGGAATCACGGCAGATCAGCGTGACGGTGCAGGCGGTGCTGCCTTTGGCCACCTTCAACCGCGATGGCTTGTTCGCCCCGCTGAGCCTGCTGGAAGCCGCCGAGGATTACCGCGACGGTCGCGCGGTGCCCGCGTTCGGCTGGCCGGGCGAAACGCCGTCGGTGCCGGGCAGTCGTGTGTATCCGGGGCTGCGCGTGTATGCGGCGGACCTCGATGGCGTGGAAAGTTTGCGTCAGCACTTCGCCGGGCTCGGCCAGGAAGTGGCCACGCAAGCTTCAACCATCGCTCAGGTGCGCTCGCTCAGCCATAACCTCACGCTGGTGTTCTGGCTGATTGCCGCGCTGGCCGTGGGCGGTGCTTTTGCTGCCGTGGCCGCCAACACGCTGGCGGCGGTGGAGCGCAAACGCAAAGCGCTGGCCGTGTTGCGCCTGCTGGGTTTTCCGACGGCCGCGCTGGTGGGTTTTCTGCTGCTGTTGGCGCTGTACAGCGGCGCGTTTAGTCTGCTACTGGCCGGGTTACTGTACGCAGTCGCCGGCGCCGGACTGAACCAGTTATTCGACACGGACACCGGCGAGTTCGTGTGCCAGTTATTGCCCATTCATTTTTTCCTGGCGGCGCTGGCCACCCTGACCTGCAGCGCCCTGGCCGCTGCACTCGGCGGTTGGCGCGCGGCGCAGATCGAAGCTTCGGAAGGATTACGCGATGTTTAAGCGGTTCACGGCAGTAGCAGCGCTGGCCTTGGCCCTGGGGCAGAACGCCTGGGCGGAAGAACCCTCGGTGGACAACCCCAAGCCGCTACCCGACGACGTCAGCCTGCCGCTGCCCTGCGGCGGCAATCTGGTAATGCGCTACGTGTACGTTCTCGCCAACGGCGCCCTGGATGACCGTGAAATCAGCCTGGGCTACCCGTTCGCCGAAGGTGAAAGCGGCTACCAGCAGTCGTTTATTTCCGGTTACCGCCGCGACTTTATCAACGGCCAGTTCACCCTCACCGACTTGCCGGAAACCTGGCGCGAAACCCTGAAACCGGTGCTGCCGAAAAAAGAAGCCGGCACGCCGCTGTCGCCCATGCTGTATTTCATCGGCAAATACGAAGTGACCGCCCGCCAGTACGCCGCCGTCATGGACCAGGCCGCCTCGTTGGCCGGCCAGGGCGAACCGCCGGCCTGCCCGGAACCGGCCACCGGCGCAGCGGCGCGCTTGCCGAAAGTGAAGGTGTCGCACTTCGACGCCGAGCGTTTCGCCGCCGTGTACACCGCCTGGCTGATGAAAAACCACCGCGACCTGCTGCCCGTCAGCGGCCGCACCGCCAAAGCCGAAGACGGCGGCCTGAGCTTTGTGCGCCTGCCCTCCGAAGCCGAATGGGAATTCGCCGCCCGTGGCGCCCAGGCCGTCAGCCGCCAGGAACTGGAAGGCCGGCTGTTCCCGCGCAAAGTCGAAGGCAGCGATCAGGAAGGTCCGCTCGGCGACTGGGCCGTCTACAACCAGGTCGCAGGCGGCAGCGGTCAGGCCGCGCGCTTGCTGCCCATCGGCACCAAACTGCCCAACCCCATCGGCCTGTACGACGTAATCGGCAACGCCGCCGAAATGGTTCAAGAGTCGTTCCAGCTGGTACACGCCGGTCGCCGCCAAGGCACCTACGGCGGCTTTGTGGTGAAAGGCGGCAACTACCTCGAAGGCGAAACCACACTGTTCACCGGCATGCGCCGCGAGTACCCGCTGTTCGCCACCGACGGCACCGAGCAAGCCAACGAAACCACCGGTTTCCGCGTGGCCCTGGGCGCCCTCTCCGCCCCGCGCTCGCGCTACAAAGAGCTGCTCACGCAATGGCAAAAAGAAGGCCGCCTGGCCTCGCTCACCGACGCCATCGACGACACCGCCGACCCGACCAAAAGCCTCGACAGCCTGATCGCCGCCAGCACCGACCCGGCGCTGCAAGCTCAGCTCGGATTAATTAACGAAGAATTGAAACGCAACGTCTCGCTGATTGCCCAACAGCGAGAAGAAGCAGCCGGCAACCTGATTCAGTCGGCGGCATTGGTGGCTGAAACCATCAACAACTACAACATTCGCCTGACCAACCTGAAAAAAAGTCAGGAACAAGCAAAGGCAAATAAGGACGAAGCCTCAGCTAAGCTGTTTGCCACCGCGATGGCCAACGGCCGAAGCGCACTGGATGGCGCCGTACAGATTTACATCGACAACCTGGCCACCGGCACCCGCTACACCGATGCCGTGATCCAGGCGCAGTTGCAACGCATAAAAGAAGAGCTCAACCGCAAACCAGTGCTCGGCAAGAGCCTGGTCAAACGTGCCACCCTCTTCGTTACGCACGTAGGAAAGTATCGCCAGGAAAAGCGAGCCGATCCGGCGGCGATTCTGGAGCAGTTGCTCGCGAACGGCGAGCGTTAAGGAAGCGTTTGCGGCCGGGCTCACCGGGCCGCGAAACACACAACACCAAGAACGGGAAAAAACCATGAAGCAGGCAAGCATCAACAAAACACTTAACTCGTCGGCACGTATGGCGGTGTCCTTTCTGGCCGCCAGCTGCATCTTCATCAGCGGTTGCGCCAGCACCGGCCCCACCTCGAAAGTAGCGGCCACCACCACCGCCCAGTACTACCCAGCGTGCTACGAACCGGTATCGCACCTGCGCGGCACCGAAGACGCGGTGAAAAACTCGGCCGTGACCGGCGCCATTGCCGGTGGCCTGATCGGCGGCCTGGCCGGCGGTTTGTCCGGTGACGACCACGCCGCACGCAACGCCCTGATCGGCGCAGCCGGCGGCGCACTGGTTGGCGGTGCAGCGGGTTACTACGTCGAGAAGCAAAAACAGATCACCGACGACAACCAGCGCATCGGCTCCTACGCCACCGACATCGACCGCAGCACCGGCGAAATCGACCGCAGCGTCGGCTACGCCAAAGCCGCCCAAGCGTGCTACCAGCGCGAATTCGCCAGCCTGCGCGATGCCCGCAAAGCCAAGAAAATCAGCGAAGCCGACGGCCGCGCCCACCTGGCCGAGATCGTCAGCGGCCTGAAAGAAACCAACGCCCTGCTCGCCGCCGCTGACGGCCGCACCGGTGAAGACCTCGACGCCTACACCCAAGCCTACGAAAAAGACCTGATCGCCGTTGGCGTGCAGCGCGACACCGTAGCCAAAGTGGCTGAAGCGGACGCCGGCAAGAAAGTGACCGTCACCAAAGCCCAACGCGCCAAAGTACCGACCCAGGCCGTCGCCACCGAGAAAGCCGCGCAAAAAGCGCAAACCTCGCGCACCGAAAGCCAGAAAGTCGCCACGCAAGGCAAAACCATGATCAACGACGTGTGCAACAACCCCGATATGGGTGACTGGGCACCGGAGAGTTGCGCTAAGGCGTAACGCGCTGCTGGTCTGAGCGAGCGGCGCCACTGCGGTCCTTTATGGGGCACGGTGGCGCCGCTTTTTTTTTGGTTGTTCGAAGCGTGTCTGTAGGGAAACCACCCATTATCGGCCGCCATACACCTGTCGCATCACCTATGCGACAATGCGCGCCCTGTTTGGCATGAACCCCGCATCAAACGCCCGCCAGCGCCGCCCGATTGGGCAGACGCTGCGTTTATTTCATGCCCGCCGGACCCATTTACGCTCCGCCTGGAGCGGACAGGAAACGCTGAATATCGGTCTCCAATCGGTATCAGGCAACTCCTGACACCTTTACGTTATTGATAGGTAAGCCCTTTGATTTCCACCGCTAACATCACCATGCAGTTCGGCGCCAAGCCGCTGTTCGAAAACGTTTCCGTGAAATTCGGCAACGGCAACCGGTACGGCCTGATTGGTGCGAACGGCTGTGGCAAGTCGACCTTCATGAAGATTCTCGGTGGCGATCTGGAGCCGTCCGGTGGCCAGGTGATGCTGGAGCCGAATGTGCGCTTGGGTAAGCTGCGTCAGGATCAGTTCGCGTACGAGCAGTTCACCGTGATCGACACCGTGATCATGGGTCACGAGGAATTGTGGAAGGTTAAGGCCGAGCGCGATCGCATTTATTCGCTGCCGGAGATGAGCGAAGAAGACGGCATGGCCGTGGCCGAGCTGGAAACCGAGTTCGCGGAAATGGATGGCTACACCGCCGAGTCCCGCGCCGGTGAGTTGTTGCTGGGTCTGGGCATTCCGTTGGAGCAGCATTTCGGCCCGATGACCGAAGTGGCGCCAGGCTGGAAGCTGCGGGTGTTGCTGGCGCAGGCGCTGTTTTCCGATCCGGAAGTGTTGCTGCTCGACGAGCCAACCAACCACCTGGATATCAACACCATCCGCTGGCTGGAAAACATTCTCACGGCGCGTAACAGCACCATGATCATCATTTCCCACGACCGTCACTTCCTGAACAGCGTGTGCACGCACATGGCCGACCTGGATTACGGCGAGCTGCGTCTGTTCCCGGGCAACTACGACGAGTACATGACCGCCGCCACCCAGTCGCGCGAGCAATTGCTGGCCGACAACGCCAAGAAGAAGGCGCAGATCAACGAGCTGCAAAGCTTCGTCAGCCGCTTCTCGGCCAACGCCTCGAAAGCCAAACAGGCGACGTCGCGCGCCAAGCAGATCGACAAAATTCAGCTGGCCGAGGTCAAGCCGTCCAGCCGCGTGAGCCCGTTCATTCGTTTCGAGCAAACCAAGAAGCTGCACCGCAATGCCGTGATGGTCGAGAACATGGCCAAGGGTTTCGACGGCAAGCCGCTGTTCAAGAACTTCAGCTTCCAGGTTGAAGCTGGCGAGCGCGTAGCGATCATCGGCCCGAACGGCATCGGCAAAACCACCCTGTTGCGCACATTGGTGGGCGAGCTGACGCCGGATTCCGGCAACGTGAAATGGACCGACAGCGCCGAACTCGGCTATTACGCCCAGGACCACGCCCACGACTTTGAAGACGACGTGAACCTGTTCGACTGGATGGGCCAGTGGACCCAGGGCGAGCAGATGATTCGCGGCACCTTGGGCCGCATGCTGTTTTCCAACGACGAAATCCTCAAGTCGGTCAAAGTGATTTCCGGCGGTGAGCAAGGCCGTATGTTGTTCGGCAAGCTGATCCTGCAAAAGCCGAACGTGCTGGTAATGGACGAACCGACCAACCACTTGGACATGGAATCCATCGAAGCGCTGAACCTGGCGCTGGAGAACTATCCGGGCACGTTGATTTTTGTCAGCCACGACCGCGAGTTTGTGTCGTCGTTGGCGACGCGGATTATCGAATTGTCGGCCAGTGGCGTGGTGGACTTCAGCGGCACCTATGACGATTACTTGCGTAGTCAGGGTGTGGTGATTTAAGCGCTGCCAGTACCGCTGTTTGCGTGATCCTCTGATCCGTGAATGCACAAAGACCCGACACACTCCGGTGTGTCGGGTCTTTTTTTGCACGCCTTTTAGCTAGCGTCGTGCAAGGTGTTCACCGCGCGCGGTTTTACTCCGGCCCCTTTTCCGTATCGCTGTGATCGGCGTGTTCAACCTCGATCGGGTGGCTAGGCCAGCCACTGTAGTCATACGAGTCGCCGTAGTCATACAACAGCGCTTCACCCGCCGGGACTGCCCGCAGAGCCATCAGGTACAGCAAGGTGCTACCCAGACGTACGGCGGTCAGGTTGTTCTGGGCGTCATCCATCCCCTTGTTGGTCAGACTGGATATATTGCCGACGCCGTCTCCGAAGGCACTGATGAGCGAGTTGTCGCTCTTGGTGCCAAACGTATAGTTGGTAAAGTTCATGCCGACCTTTTTCCATTCGGCATTAATGGCTGCGTCGCCTTTCAGATATTTGCCGGCGTAAGGTGCCAATACCGTGAAAGGTGGAATATCGCGAGCCGCCTTGATGCCTCTTCCCATGCCCGGAACGTCTTCGACTTCCATCCAGCTTTCCATGTAGCGAGCCCGTTCTTCACCCGGCACGGTGGTCAACCAGCGGGCTTGCTGGGCGATGTCGTCTTTGATTTTCTTTGTGCTGGCGCGCACGTTGCCAGCCCCGGCCAGGGCTGCCTGCGCCGCGATGGCCTCATTAACGTCGGCACCCAGCGTTAGCGTCATACGGTCAAGCAGCTCCTTAACGCTCCCGGCCTGCCATTTTTTCTGCACAGGTTGCAGGGCGGCGAACAGGACATCTTCACCGTTCTCCCCTTGCAGAATCGGCACGGTGTTGTCGATGCTGTGGCGCAATACGGGCACTTCTTCCTTCACCGCCAGATCGACCTCCAAGGGTTCGGGAACGGGCGTTGGACTTGGCACCGGTGATGAGTCGGGCTCTGTTTTTATCCAAGGCTGGAAATAAGCGTTCTGTTGCGACGGCATCACGACGACGTCGGGGCTTTGTGGCGGCGAATCGGCGTCAGACGGTGCGGTAGCGGTTGCTACCATCGGCGGACTGTCATCGCGGTCTGGCTCAAGTGGGATCAATGGCGGTGCGTTGACATTGATGTAGCTGTCGAGATCCACCTGTACCACTTCAGGCGTTTTCGGCGGCATGCCCCCCGTCGCGGAGGCGACGCTGGAACTGTCCGATGGCCTAGCGTGCGGTGTTTCCGGCCGGTTGACATCGCCGGGTTGAGTATCCAAGTGTTGTCCCGACGCTGGCACCACAGGTATGTGCTGTTCGCCAGCACGCGCGCCTGCTAATCGGGCCATTCCCGGGGACAGCGTTAAAAGGTCGGGGCGTTTCTCTACCAACTGGAGCATCACTTTTTGGTGCACATCCTCAGCCCCTCTGATCCACGCTCTCGAAGTCAGTATCCACTTGTTCAAGCTGTGTAACTTCACACCTTGCTGTTCTGCAAACGCTTTAAGCTTTACGTCCGCCGCCTGCTCAGCACTAAGGTTGTAATAGCGCATTGCAGCTAGGTAGGTTCCCTTACCGTCCAATGCGTTTGTAATATTTTCGTATGTTTTACGTGCCCCACCTTTGGCATTCTCAGGCGTAGCCCTCACGATTTCTCGCATGACGTTGGATCGATCGAATACGTCAGGCACGTTTCGCAATATTCTGTCTATCTTGCTTTGCAAACTCTCGATACGTGGCGCCTCTACCGTTTCTAGCGGAGCAGGCTGTTTAAAACTATGCGGCTCAGAAAAACCACTAAAAAGCTTTGGGCGTTTGGCGTGAAGTTGCTCTGCTACTTTCCGGTGCGCCTGCGGTGAACCCAAGGACCAAGTTGCATCGGTGCGTATCCACCTACTTAGCGTGGTGCGATTCAAACCGGTCTGCTCGGCAAACCCAGTAAGGTCATGAAATGCCGGGGCATCCGGCGATAACATGTGAAACTGCAACGCCCCCAAATAAGGCCCCCTGCCGTCGAGCGCTTTGCTTATTTCCCGGCTGTATTTTTCTACATAGCGGTTATTTAGTTCTGAGTCGGTGTTGAGCATAGCGAACGCCGGGCTGTTCACATCAAAAACATCTGGCGCCTGGAGTATCCAATTATCGAAACTCTCTCGCGCCGCGTAGGCCGCCTCTCTGCGCTCTTTATAAGAGGCAGCCCCCGATGAGTTTGTGGCGTTGTCGACAGTCGGGTCGAAAGTTGTCGTGGGCCGTGCAGGCTCGTCGACCGACTTCAAAGCCGAGTTTAAACGTTGCGAAATAAGTGAATCTTGCACGTGCCGGAGCTCTACAAGAAATTGGCGTACCGGAACACCATGCTCTAAAGCGAATTTGCTTGTATTGGCCGTAGACTCACCCTTTAAACGCGCCGCCATAAACGCCTTGGCAGCTTTCACGGGGTCCGGTTTTTTACCGCTTACAGTAGCCTGATAATTGTTCCAGAGTTTGCTCGCGCCAGTGACAGGAACATTTTCACGTTTCAGGTAGCGCCAGAAATCAGCTCTATCGTTAGGGTCTACCGCCGTTTTGCGCCATTCGGTGAGAACTTCGTATTTCCAGGGTTGGTTTTCTCCCGAATCAGAACTTCGGTCTGTCTTGCGCTTATGCTCCTTAGGCGGCGCCGAGACAGTGGAAACTGCCGACAGTGCATTACCAACAGGCTGGGTTACCGGACGCTGCGCGCGAGCAGCGTCCCCCGTGCTGACGGGCCGCATCTGCCCATTGGAATGAGTGACAGGCTGGCTGGGTGAGGCCAGAGGTGCTTCGGCATCCCGCGGCGGTTGCGCTTCCATCCAGGCGCCAGGAGCGTGTTCAGCCAGGCTTGACGAAGGCGAAAGGTTGTAACCGGCAGGCATCGTCAGAGCGTTATTGGCCGCCGGTGGCGGTGTCGTGGAGTGCTCAGCCAGGTAACGCTGCAAGATCCGCCGCTTTGGGTTCAAAGGCGTCGATGCCTCATCAGCGCTCTGTTGTATATCTGCCGCGCGCTTGCCCAGCGCATCGGCCGCCTCTGCGGTAGTGGGTTGTTTATGCCCTTGGACGTCCACCGCTATTGGCGAGTCGTAGCCTTTCACCTGAGTTAAAGCCCCTTGCATGTGCAAAACGGCGCCGACTTGATTCACCAGGCTCGGCCCGTCGTTCGCGCAAGCCGTGCCACAGCCTACAAGTGTCAGTTTGTCGATACGGCTGTTACCGCCATTGGCCAGTGTCTGCACCACGTCACTGATCTGTTTGCTGTCCAGGCCCCCAAGTTTCAAGCCGGCACTATGGCCCACCACCTCGACTTTCTTGCTACCGCCGTCGACCAGCACACCGCTCAATACCTGGACGCGGCCGTCACCGATGGGAGCAATTACGACGCTGGTGTCGGGGTGTTTGTTGGCGAGGTTTTGGGCGGCTTTGTTGACCACCGGATTGCTCGCGTCAGTGTTGACGATCACGCGCTGGCCAAAGGTTGCCAAAGAGGTGGTGGGTTGGCCAAGAGCGGCGTCGGAACGAAGGCTATACGGCTGAGGGGACAGTAAATAATCGGCCAGGGAGTACGGCGAATAATCCGGAAATGGCAACAGCTCGGTCGCATCTGGTCTCGCCGGGGCATTTGATTCGCGGCCCCCTTGAGATGTGCTTGTTGAGGGCTCGTTCACTTTCTGGGCAGGGGCCTCTAGTACCGGCGTTGCGGTCGACAAAAACCTGACGCCCGCTTTCGTAAGTCCCGTATCTTTAAGATATCTCACGGCACTAGGCGCATATATGTTTTGACTGTTCGCCCACGCTCGCGCACCGCCTGCGTCTTTCCTTTGCTCCTGTGTCATCTGCTGCCACGTGATCAACTTTGGCAAAGCGTCCAGCCCAAGTTTATCCTGGCCGAGATAGGTCAACCCCCTATTCGTAAGCGTGTGCTTGGCACTATTGGGGTCGATCCCCTGACTTTTAGCCCATTCCATCGGGCCTCCTACCGCGTCTCTTTGTTGCCGAGTCATCTCTCCCCACGTTTTCAGGTGCACGGCGGTTATTTGAAGGCCATCGTGTTGCTGCTTGAGTTGCGCCTGCGTGGATAGGATCCGTTCGGCAGCGCGCAACGCCCGTCTCTTCTCGGCCGTAGCGGCTGTCTTAGCGCCTTTATTAGATGCAGCGATCTTGTCTTCGCCCTTTATGGTCAGTCCCTTGTCAGTGATGTGTTCTGCGGCATTGCGAAGTTTAAGTCCCTGGCTCAACGCCCAGGCTTCGCGTCCGCCAGCGTCTTCCCTTTGCTTCTGAGTCATCGCTTCCCAAGTTTTTAAATGCTCGACAGTGATGGGGCGACCTTCGGTATTTAACTCGGCTCGACCAAGTGTGCTAAGGCCTGAATTTGTTAAGCGGGATTTGGCGGTTCTCATGTCGATATTTTGCGATATCGTCCAAGCAACCCATCCGCCAGCCTTGTCTTTTTGCACCTGCGGCATATTTTCCCACTGTTTTAGCTGTTCAGCGGTAATAGGACGACCTTCGGAACTCAACATGGCTTTTTGATAGGGGTTAATGCCGGAGTTATTTAACCATCGCCTGGCGCTTGTGATCTCAATCCCTTGAGCTTCAGCCCATCCCCTCCATCCCCCAGCGGCATGCTTTTGCTGTTGAGGTAGTGCTTCCCATGTATCTATCTGTTTGCTAGTAATCTTGGTACCGGTTTTGTTAAATGTGACAGCTACCTCGTTATTCGTACCATGGTTGTTGAGAAAACGGATGGCGCTTCCTAGTTTAATTCCTTGTTTCTGTGCCCAACTTACCCACCCGCCTTCGCTATGGCGCTGCTGTTGAGACATCGTTCTCCAGATATCAACTTGCTCTGGGGTAATGGACTTACCTTCTGTTGACATCCTTATCTTTCCCCTCTGGGCGAGTCCGCTGTCTGCCAGATAACCTCTCGCTTTTGCCGTATCGATATTCTGAGTCTCAGCCCAAGCCTTCCACCCGCCGGCATTGTTCCTCTCTGCTTTGCTCATTGAGGCCCAGGTGGTTAATTGCTCGTCTGTAATGACGCTGCGCCTCCCAGGTTTCGCTGCCTGTGACGTGGACGAAGACGAGTTGTGCACGTCGTCCTGAATTTTTGCGTTTTCAGTGCCCGCTAACTGGGTTTGCGATTCAAGCGGCGATTTTGCAGCTTGAGCGTCAGTTGCCACAGCGTTGACCGGATTGTTTACAGGCTCCAAGCCAAACAGCAGATCGGATACTTGCAGGTTATCCAAGTCATGCGGGATGCTGGCCTTTTCAACATCTGTTAACGCGTTCTTCGGCTGAAGTGTCGGTTTGTCATCTCCGGAGTTAAGCAGCGGTTGTTTGTCCGGCGTCTTTCCAGTCTCCACTCCAAACAGCAAGTCAGATAACTGGAGGCTGTCCAGATCGGGCGCAATCTTAGACATTCCACTATCCGCTACTGCTGTCTGCGGCCGAAGTGTCGGTTTGTCGGGTGCTAAGTTGGTTCGCAGGTCGTCTGCCGGAGTGCTTATCGGCTTGGGGCCAAACAGCAATTCGGAAACTTGGAGATTATCCAAGTCATGGGGAGTTTTAGCCTTTTCAACGTACGGTAAGGTTGCCTGCGGCTGGATCGAGGGTTTATCAATTCCAGCGTTGGCGGCCACATAGCCGGTCGGGGTGCTTACAGGCTGAAAGCCAAACAGCAAATCGGAAACCTGAAGGTTATCCAGGTCGCTGGGAATGGCCGCGCTTCCCAAGTTCGCCAGCCCCTGTCCCGGCGGTGGCCCATATAAACTTCCTGCCAGTAAATCTAACGAGGCGGGGTCTGAATGGACGGTTGGGGCGGACATTGAAAGTTCTTGGGCAAGTTTAAGTATTGCTAATCGGCTGTCCGTTTCTACGGTTCTGATTGACGATGACGTTGGGTTGCTCGTCGCAGTGAACGGGTCAGTAAATGACGGCAGCATTGCTTTTTCGCCGGCTGCATTGCGCCCCGCGGCAAGAGGCTGCCGGCCATCCAGATCATCGCTTCTGGAGGCTCCGGAAGTAGCCTCCTGCTGCTGCGTCAGGCGGCGACCCTGGCTGTCGAGTGTGCCGTCAGCGGTCTGAGCGGTATGGGTAGATTGCCCATACGCAAACTTTTTCTGCGCGGGATATTCAGGTGTGGAAAGAAGCTTTCTTTTAGCTAATGCATCCGCATCGTCAGCATCGGTGGCGCGTTTACTTCGGCAATCTCGATCACTGGCACGCCATTGGCAGCACTGGCCACACTGCCGCCGCCGCTGCGATCCAGCAGAATTTCCGCCGTTCCCCAACCGGGCGTGCCGGCCAGCACCAGGGAAAGTACGAGGCGTTTTAGCGAAGAGACGGGAGGAAATAACGGAAGGGAAACGCGTGACACCGCTTGATGTCGGCCCGGCTTGCCCTGGGCAGTTGTGATTTCGGCGACGGGAATTAAAAAGCCAAGTGGCTTGCTGAAAATAAGGCGAAAGCAGCGCTTGTTCACGACCAACATCCAATTGCGGGGAATAGTCGGTCAACGGTAGAAACTCAATGACGGGGAAACTGTAAGACCGCTCGGATAAGAATCCGACCGGCCAGAGATATCGTTCGATGCAATGCCTTGCATGACGGCAGAACCAAACTCTCAGGCCTGCGGAAAAATCGCTACGCGACCTTCATCCCCCGTCGATAGCGCATCACAGCCCCAATACCGCCACGAAATCTGCTCGCGAACACGCCACCGTTCACATTTGCGACGTTTTTCATCATTTCAGCGACCTTATTGTGACTCAAAGGTCAGCTCCGGCCATCAACACTCCTGAAGGCCCCAGTAGCGAAGATTCGCTCCAGCGGCCGCTTACTGTTTGGGACCCATCGGAGAAACGACCCCATGACTACCCCGCTCCGTGTTAACGAAGCTTTGTTGATTGCTCACCGCGCTTTTCAGCCTTTTCAATGTGTTGCCTGGGCGCCGCAAGATGGCAAAGGTGAGTTGAATTTTTCTGTTATCGACCGCACCAACACCCGCCTGCTCGGCCGTACTCAAGTGGCCAGCAGCGCGTTTACCGATCCAACCCAACTCGAGCGTTTGCTGAAGCAGTCACGCGATGAGTTGAACAAACAAGGTTACTACCTTGAGCCTTGGCAGATGACCGCTTAAGGCATCACACGCAACACCCTACGGGCAGCCTTCGAGCTGCCCGTAGTCGTTTTTGGGGGACGTAAACCGTGGGCAAAAAAAGGCCCGCCGAAGCGGGCCCAAGTCAGGAACAACGGGTTAGACGGTGTCGGTTTTCAGGGCGTGGTCGCTGATCATGCCGTTGATGACCGTCGCCGCATCGGTGCTGCCGTAGTAAGCGCCGCTGGAAAGATCCACGCCGCTCAATACCACCGATTGCTGAGCCGGCCCGCCAGCGGTGGTGGAAATACCGATGGTGGTATTGCCGCCGCCGAAGTTGAAGCTCAGGTAGTCGTCCAGGGCATTGCCGGCCTGCGCCACCCCCGAGAGCAGTTGCGACAGGTCGAGCACGTCCGAGCTGTTGCCGCTTAGGTCAACGTGGAAGTCGTTGATGGTGTCGGTGCCACCGAGGCCGCCTTTCTCCCATACAAAGGTGTCGTTGCCGGTGCCGCCCGTCAGCGAATCATTGCCAAGCCCGCCGACGAGGACGTCATTGCCTGCTCCGCCATTGAGGGTGTCATTGCCGGCGCCGCCGTGGATGTAGTTGCTGAGGCCGTTACCCGTCAGGGTGTCGGCGTAGTCGGAGCCGATCAGGTTTTCGATGCTGCTGAAGGTATCGGCACCCGCCGCGCCGGAGGACGAGCCGCCCGTTGCGGTGAGGATGGCGGTCACGCTGCCGGTGGCGTCGTGGTAGCTGACGGTGTCTATGCCGTTGCCGCCATTAAGCGCATCGTTGCCGAGGCCGCCGACCAAAATGTCGTTGCCCTCACCGCCGTTTAGCGTGTCGTTGCCGCCCAGGCCCAGCAGGATGTCGTCACCGTCATTGCCGTTGAGGGTGTCTGCCGTTTCGCGGCCCAGCAGCACTTCGTTGCGGAAGGTGCCGTCGAGGGTACCTTGGCCAGACTGAGTACGATCAACCGTGACCACCGCCGTATCCAGCGCGGCATGGCCATCAATCGAGGCGGTGTAGGTGAAGCTACCGCCATCGCGCGCAGTGGCGTTTTCTTCGCCGAATACTTGCGCCCCAGCGGTGTGGTTCACGTTGCCGTCCACGGCATTACCGGCCGCGATAATCGATAGCAGGTTGTGGCTTGGGCCGGTGTCGTTGGCCAGCAGTGCCCAGGTGGGGATGCTGATCTGGTCGTCGCCGCTCTGGGCGGCGGCGTTGCTGAGCACCAAGTCGTCGCGCACCACCATCGGGGCCTGGCCGGCATCAATGGCGATGTTCAGCGCGGCGCTGGCGGTGTCGCCGTCCAGGTCGATCAGGGTGAAGACGATGCTCGCGGCAATGGCTGTGCTGATCACGCTCGGCGGCGAGAAGGTGTACGCGCCGCTGTTGACGTTCACCGCCAGGCTGCCGCCTGAGGCCAGGCCCAGGGTGAGAATGCCCGAGCTGTAAGTGAACGGCGCGCCGCCCGTGGCCGTGACGCTGTTGGCGGTTTTGTCGTAGGTGAAGGTTTTGCCGTCAACGGTCAGCGCCCGCACATAGCCGCCGTCAGCACCAAAACTGCCGCCGCTGGTGAGGTTGCCCGACAGCGGTGAAGCCTGCGCCGTGCTTACCAGTACCGAGGTGAGGTTGTTGAGGTCGCTCACCACCTGGCCGCCGGTGTTGGTGTGGGTGACGCCGTTGTAGGCGATGGGGTCCAAGCCGCCGACGCTGCTGCCGGTGCCCATGCCCAAGGCATACGAGCGCACGTTGTTGGCGTTGAGGAAGTTGACCCACGCCTGCTCTTCCGACGCGCCGCCGTTGGAGTACGGCGTTGGCCAGCCGCTGGCACTGCCGGCGGCGTTGGAGATGCCGGCATCACCGTTGGGAACGTTGGGTTCGCCGTCGGAGAGGAAGTACGCGACGTTCTGCACGTTGCCGACGGCGATCTTGCCGGGCTGGCCGTAGGCGTTGATCGCGGCAATCAGCGCGGCGTCGAAGTTGGTCGAGTCGGCCGGTTGCAGGGCCAGAATCGCGGCCTTGGCGTCGGCGATGTTTACCCACACTTCTTCGGTGGTGGCGTTGGTGGAGAACGACACCAGGCTGACTTTTACATCGCCCAGCGCATCGTATTGCTCGAACAATTCCAGCAGCGAATTCTTCGCCACGTCCAGGCGACTCATGTCGCCGACGCCCGCGTTGTTGTCCATGCTGCCGGAGACGTCGAGCACGATCATCAGGTTGGTATTGAGCGCGGTGCTGGCCTGGCCGTTCTGCACGATGTTGGCAGCGGTTGGCGCGTCGTCGAGGAAGCTCAGCGAGTTGCCCAGGTTCAGCGCCGTGCTGGCGGTATCGCCGTCGTGGTCGGTGACGGTGGCCACCAGTTGCACCAAATTGGCGGCGCTCAAGGTGGTCGATTGGTTCGGCCCGGTGTCTGGCGAATGTTGCAGCGCCAAGGCTTGATCGAGGCTGACCTGACCGGTGCTGGCGTTCACGGTGAGGGTGAACGAAGTCGCCCCGCCCGCGCCGCCGACTTTGCCGACAATGGCGTTGCCTTCTTTATAAAGCAGGATGTCGCTGCCGCTGGCCGCATCTTTCAGCCCGCTGGCCACGCCGGCCGAGCTGACGTTGAGGCTGTAGGTGGTGCTGCCGGCACCGTCGCCGCCGTGGTTGACGGTAAAGGCGTTGGCAAAGTTGCCGGTGGCGTTCGCGGCCAGGTTACTGTCGTCCACTTGCAAGGTCGGCGTTTGCGCGCCGCTGAGGGCGACGGTCGGCACGTCGTCTTCAATCTGCACGAGGAAACCGCCCGCCAGGGTCATTGGGTTGTTGCTGCCGTCGACGGCTTTGAGAATGCTGGCAAAGTTCAGGCTCAGCGCTTCAGTGTCGTCGCCATTGGCCAGCGGGTGATCCAGCGGGCCTTTGAGGGTGAAGGTGTAGCTGCCGTCGGTTTGCACTTGCAGGGTGAATACCTGCGGGCCAGCAGCGCCTGCGGTGGCAGTCAGGGTGTTGCCGACCACGCTGTAAACCAGGGCAACGCCCTGCGAGGTGGCCGAGGCCAGGCCGCTGGTGTTGCTGCTCAGGCTGAATTGCGCGGTGCCCGGGCCAAATACCAGATCGCCGACATTGCCGGTGGCCACGGTGCCGAAGCCATCACCATCGGGCACGCCGCCTGGCAGTTCGTCTTCTTCCACGCGGCCCACCACGGGCGCTGCGTCTTCGACGTACACCGTTAGCGTGGCCGAGGATGGATCGCCGTCGTGGTCGACGATGGTGTATTGGAAGCTTTCCACTTTGTCGCCAGTAACCGTGGTCGGCGCCGTGTAGGTGTAGGCACCGGTGCTGAAGTTGAACGACAGCTTGCCGCCCTCGGCTGTGACGATATTGCTCAGCGAATTGCCGCTGATGTTGGCGCCGCTGCTTGGGTCGATGGTGTTGGCACCGTCCCACGCATAGGTGATGCCGTTGATTTGAATTGACTGGATATGACCGCCGCCATCGGCGCCATAGCTGTCGTCATCGCCGCCACCGACCGCGCCGTTATTGCCCAGCAGCACGTTGCCGGTCACCAGCCCACCGGTGACTTGCGCCACCAGCGTGTCCACCAGGCCGGCGAAGTTGCCCACCAGAATCGGCGCGCCGCTGCCGTCCACGTCCACTTGTTGCAGGTGCACGGTATCGATGCCGTCGCCAATGCCGATGGTGCTGACGTTGATGTGGTTGTTGCTGACGAAGTTGGTCCACTGCGACGCCACGGTTGCGCTCAGCGACGCGCCGCCAGGGCCGGTGGATTCGTTGGGGTTGCCGTCACTGATGAAGAACACCTGATTGCTGTAGCCGGCAATCGGCGTGTACGAACTGATGACCTTGGTGACCGCGTCGCTGAAATCAGTGGAGCCGCTGTAAGGCCGAGCGCCACCGATCTGCGAGTTGAGGCTGTCGATTTTCGCCGCGAAGTCGGCGTAGTTATCGAAGGTCGGGTACGCGGTGGCATCGCCGGAGAACGCCACGATTTGCGCTTTCACGTCGCCACTGGTGCCATTGAATAACGCCTGGGCAGCGGTTTTCACCGCTGTGAGCATGGTGTTCAGTTCGCTGTTGTCGATGCTGCCGCTGAAGTCGAGCACGAACACCGAGTTGAAGTTCTGACCCTGGGCCTCCTGCACATAGGCGATGTCGCCTTTGGCCAGCGGCGTGTCGTCATCGACGTTAACGCTCAGCGAGCCGGTGGCTTCGTCGCCGTCTTTGTCGGTGACCTGGTAGCTGAGGTTGAACGGTTGGTTGTTTTCGGCCTCGCCCGGCGTGTGGTTGATGGCCGCGTTCTGCACCACGTTGTAGGCACCGGTGGCGCTGTTGAGCGTGACGGTGAGCACGGTGGTGGCGCCCTGTTTCACCAGCAGCGAGGTGCCCGAGGTTTCGTAGCTGAAGCCACTCGGCGCGCCGCTGGTCAGCCATTGAATCGAGCCCGCGCCATCAGCGCCGAAGCTGTGCGCGAGGGTGCCGCTGCTGTTCACCGAATCGGCGTCGTCGCCAATCCCGCTGGCGTTGCCGTTGGCCAAGGCATCGTCGTCCAACAACACCGGGGCGTTGCTGCTGACGGTGGGGCCGTCATCTTTGAAGCTGATGGCGTTGCCCAGGTTGAGGGTGGCGCTGCTGCTGTCGCCGTCGTGGTCGATGATGGTCGCAACCAACTGCACCAGGTTGCCGGCGCTGAGGGTGGCGGCCTGATCGGGGCCGCTGTCCGGGGTGTGGGCGATGGCGCGAACCTGGTCGAGGGTGACCACGCCGCTGGCATCCACTTTCACGGTAAACACCGTGGTGCCGCCTGCGCCGCCGTACTTGCCGACCACGTCGTTGCCGATTTTGTACAGTTGGATGTCATTGCCGGTGGCGCTGTCTTTCAGGCCACTGTTAACCCCGGCGCTGCTGACGTTCAGACCATAGGTGGTGCTGCCCGCGCCATCGGCGCCGAACTGGCCGGTGAAGGCGCCGGCAAAGCTTTGGCTGGCGTTGGCCGCCAGGTTGGTTTCATCCACTTGCAGCGAACCAGCTGCCGCATTGCCAGCGGCAATGGTGGGAATGTCGTTTTCGATCTGCACCAGGAAATCACCGGCCAACGGCAGCGCATTCACGCCGTTGGTGGCCTGCAACAGGCTGGCGAAGTTCAGGGTTACCAGCGAGTCGTCGCCGGAGCCGGCGGTGTGGTCCAGCGGTGCTTTCAGGGTGAAGGTGTAGTCGCCATCGCCGGCCACCTGCAAGGTGAACACTTGCGGCCCGCCGGCACCGGCCGTAGCCGTGAGGGTGTCGCCGGCCACGCTGTACACCAACGCCACGCCATGGGAGGTGGCCGAAGCCAGGCCGCTGGTGTTGCTGCTCAGGCTGAACTGCGCGCCACTGCCAGCGGCGCTCAGGTCGGCGACGCTGCCGGTGGCGACGGTGAAGGTGCCGTCGTTGTCGGTGATGCCGCCGGCCAGTTCGTCTTCATCGACGCGCGCCACAATCGGCGAGGCATCTTCGACGTACACGGTGAGGCTGGCACTGGACGGGTCACCGTCGTGGTCGACGATGGTGTAGGTGAAGGTTTCCACCTTGTCGCCGGCGATGGTGTTCGGCGCGGTGTAGCTCCAGGCGCCGGTGCTGAAGTTGAACGACAGCGTGCCGCCCTGCCCCGTGGCGATGTTGTTGAGCTGGTTGCCAACGATGTTGGCGCCGCTGCTTGGGTCGATGGTGTTGGCACCGTCCCAGGTGTAGGTCACGCCGTTCACTTCAATGGACTGAATGCGCCCGGCGCCGTCGGCACCGAAGCTGTCGTCATCGCCGCCGCCCACCGCGCCATCGCTGCCGTTAAGCACGTTGCCGTTGACGAAGCCGCCGGTCACTTGGCCAACCAGGGTATCGATCAGCGAGCCGAAGCCGTCGACCAGAATCGGTACACCGTTGCCGTCCACGTCCACTTGTTGCAGCGGGCCGGTGGCAATGCCGTCACCGATGCCAATGGTGCTGACTTGAATGCCATTGGAATTAACAAAGTTGTTCCACTGCGCAGCGGCTGCCGGGTTCAATGCCTCGCCGTTAGGGCCGAGCGATTCGTTCGGGTTGCCGTCGCTGATAAAGAACACCTGGTTGCTGGCGCCGGCAATCGGGGTAAAGGAATTGACCACTTCCTGCACCGCGTCGCTGAAGTCGGTCGAGCCGCTGTAAGGCCGTGCGCCGCCAGGCAGGTTGGTGTTCAGGCTGTCGATTTTCGCCGCGAAGTCGGCGTAGTTATCCACCGGCAGGTACGACGTGGCATCGCCGGAGAACGCGACGATTTGCGCGTGCACATCGCCAGTGGTGCCGTTGAACAACGCCTGCGCTGCGGCTTTCACCGCCGCGAGCATGGTGTTCAGTTCGCTGTTGTCGATGCTGCCGCTGAAGTCCAGCACAAACATGGTGTTGAAGCTTTGGCCCTGCGCCACCTGCACCTGAGCCACGTCGTTTTTGGCGATGGGGGTGTCATCGTCGACGTTCACTTGCAGGGTGCCGTTGGCCTTGTCGCCGTCTTTGTCGGTGACTTGGTAGTTGAAGGTAAAGCCCTGGTTGTTTTCGTCGTCGGCGTTGGCGTGGTCGATGGCCGCGTTTTGCACCACGTTGTACTCGCCGGTGCTGCTGTTCAGCGACACGGTCATTACCGTGGTGCCGCCCTGCTTGACCAGCAAGTCGCTGCCTGAGGTTTCGTAGCTGAAGCCAGCCGGTGCGCCGCTGGTGAGCCACTGAATCGAGCCTGCGCCGTCAGCGCCGTAGTTGTGCGCCAAGGTGCCGCTGGCGTTGGAGGAGTCGGTGTCATCGTTGACCCCGCCGGCATTGCCATTGGGCAGCGCGTCGTCGTCGAGCAGCACGGTGCCATTGCTGGTCACGCTTGGGCCGTCGTCGCGGAAGCTGATGACCTGGCCGAGGTCGACGGTGGCGGTGGCACTGTCGCCGTCGCCATCTACTACGGTGGAGCCGAGGCTGATATGCCCGGCGCCCAGGTACGCCGCTTCGTCCGCGTCACCGGTGGGGTGCACGATGGCGCGAATTTGGTCGAGGGTGACGGTGCCGCTGGCATTCACGCTGACGGTGAACACCAACTCGTTGCTGCCGCTGGTGCGCCCTTCGATTACGCCGCTGGCGTTGACGCTGAGCATCACGTTCTCGCCGGTGGCGGTATCTACCAGGCCGGAGTTAGCGTTTGTCACGCCGAGGTTGTAGGTCTGGCTGGCGATGCCATCGGCACCGGCCTGCACGTTGAAAGTGCCGGCGAAGTTGGCGCTGGCATCTGCGCCGAAGTTGCTTTCATCCACTTGCAGCTGCAACGACGAGCCCCACGTCACGTTGGTGGCAACGTCGTTGTAGTCGTAGTCGGAGCCGTTGGTGAGGTCTTCCCAGTTCTGATTGCCCGCGCTGCCGGTGTCTTGCAGGTGCGAGCCGCCGGGGTTGAGCGAGGCGTCAGTGAACAGCACATTGGCGCCATCGTCGCCCACCAGCGGCACGCCGCCCACCGAGGCCACCCACTTGCCGCCCACTTGGCTGAAGCTGACGGACGCACCGTCTACCAGGCCAGCGTTGCCGTTGGCCCCGTTGGGAATGATGAAGAAACCAGTGGTGCTGGGGTCCAGGCTGCTGATGTCGGCGGTGTCGCCGGCGGTCTGGTCCTGCACGTTGGCCCAGATGATTTTGCCGTCGACCGGCAAGCCATCCGGCCCTTTGGTGTAGTAGCCATAGCTACTGGCGTAACCCGCACTGGTGCCGTTAAAGGTGACCTGCGAGCTGCCGCCCAGATCGGACGCCTGAATGGTCGGGCTGTCGTCGTTGATATTGACCGCCAGGTTGCCGCTGGCCTGGTCGTTATCGCGGTCGGTGACGGTGTAGCCGACGTTCAGCTGCAGGGTGTCTTCGGTGCCGGTTGTGGGGTGCATCAGCGGTTGCAACAGGCTGACGGTGTAGGCGCCGGTGCTCGGGTTGGTGAGCTCAACGCGCACCAGTTCGCCACGGGCGGAACTGATGGTCAGGGTGTTGGTGCTGGCATCCCACACCGAGGTCACCGCCTCAGTGCCCAGGCTGCTGGGCCCGGTGAGCGCGATGCTTTGCAGGCCATCGGCGCCCGCGGCGAAGTTCAGCGTGCCGCTGGTGGTGGTGGCCGCGCCGGCGACATCGCCCGGGCCGCCGTTGATGCCGCCGAGCAGGCCTTCGTCGTCCAGTGTGGCGGTGGCCGTGGTTGGCGAGACGGTGGGTGCATCGTCTTCGAAACTCAGCGCGCCGCCGATATTCACGGTGGCCGAGGTGGTGTCGCCGTCACCGTCGGTGATGGTGCCGGTCAGTTGAATCAGGTTGCCCAACAGCGAATCGCTGGCTTGGTCCGGCCCGGTGTTGGGCAGGTGGGCGATGGCCAATTGTTGGTCAAGCGTGACCACGCCGGTCGCCGCATTCACCGAAACGGTGAAGGAGATCGGGCCGCCGGCATCGCCGACGCGGCCAACCAGCAGGTCGCCTTCTTTGAACAGCACAATGGCGTTGCCGCTAGCGGTATCGACGAGGCCGGTGTCGGCGCCCGGTGCGCTGACGTTCAGGGTATACGCCACATTGCCCGCGCCATCGGCGCCGAACAGCGGCGTAAAGGCGCCACTGAAGTCGGCGCTGGCGTCGACGTTCAGGTTGGTTTCGTCCACCACCAGCACCGGCGGCAAGCCGGTGCCCGGGTCGATGATGGGCGCATCGTCGGCAAAGCTCAGGGTGCCGCCGATGTTCAGGTTGGCGGTGGCGCTGTCGCCGTCTTTGTCGGTGACGGTGGCGCTCAGCTGCACCAGATTATCGGTGAGCAAGCCGGTGGTTTGATTTGGCCCGGTGTCCGGGTCGTGCACGATGGCGCGCTGTTGATCCAGCGTGACCACGCCGGTCGCTGCGTTCACCGTTACGGTAAAGGAGATCGGGCCGCCGGCATCGCCGACGCGGCCCACCAGTGTGTCGCCTTCTTTAAACAGCACGATGGCGTCGCCGCTGGCGGTGTCCACCAGGCCGCTGTCGGCGCCGGGGGTGCTGACGTTCAGTTGATAGCTGACGCTGCCGGCGCCATCGGCACCAAACACGGGCGTGAACGCGCCGCTGAAATCAGCGCTGGCATCCACCGAAAGCACGCTTTCATCCACCACCAGGGCGATGCCGGCCAAGGTGCCGGGGGTGATGCTTGGGCCGTCATCGCGGAAGCTGATGGCATTACCTAGGTCGAGGCTGCCGCTGGCCGTGTCGCCATCGCCGTCAGTGGCCGTGGCCACCAGGTTGATGTGGCCGCTGCCGAGCACATCGACATCGTCGGGGTTGCTGCCGTCGTCATGGACCACGGGGCGAATCTGATCGAGGGTCACGGTGCCGTCGGCGCCCACGCTCACGGTAAACACCAGTTCGTTGCTGCCTTCGGTACGGCCCTCGACCACGCCGGCGTTAACGCTGAGCACCACGTTCTCGCCGCTGGCGGTGTCCACCAGGCCGCTGGCCGGGTCACTGACGGTCAGCTCGTAACTCACGCTTTGCAGGCCATCGCCGCCGGCTTGCACGTTGAATGCATCGCTGAAGTTGGCCGAGGCGTTGGCGCCCAGATCACTTTCATCCACTTGCAGCTGGGCTTCGGTGCCCACGGTGCCAATGGTCGGCACATCGTCTTCGATGTTGATCACAAACAGGCCACCGGCCGTGCCGAAGCCTTGCACCGGATCGCCGTCGAAATCGGTGGCGGTCAGCAGGCCGGTGAAGTCGATACCCAGCACGTTGCCATTGCCGAACAGCTCGCCGTCGTCGCCATTGGCGAGCGCGTGGTCCAGCGGCCCTTGCAGGGTGAAATTGAAACTGCCATCGGCGCCCACTTGCAGGGTGAACACGTCGTAGCCGGGGCCGCTGGCGGTGAGTGTGGTGTAGCTGCCGTCAGCCGACACCACGACGGAATAGGTCAACGCCACGCCGCCCGAGGTCAGTCCCTGGGCATCGAGCACGGCGGTGGCGGCAGCGGTGCCGACCAGGCCGAAGCTGCCAATGCCATCGGCACCAAAGTTCACCAGACTGGTGAGCGAGCCGGGGCCGGATTCCACGCCGACATTCACGGTCTGCGCGGGGTTGCTGTCGGAACCCGGCGCATCGCCGTCTTCGTTGTTGCCCTCGTAGGGCGCGGCAACCGCCACGCCCGGAAGACCTGACTGACCGCTGGCCGGCAATTGGCTCAGCGCGTCTTCATGGACGGTGCCGCCCACGAACGGCGAACCCTCACCGCCGGTATTCAATTCGGGGCTGTCGTCGTTGATGCCCACGGCCAGGGTGCCGGTGCTCGGCGTGCCGTTGCCGTCGGTGATGGTGTAATCGAGGTTGAGGTTTAGCGTGTCTTCGGCGCCGGCCACTGGATGATCCAGCGGCAACTCCAGGTTGAAGTCGAAGGCGCCGGTCAGCGGATTGGTGTTGGTGGCGGTGAATACCACCGGACCGTCAGCGCCGCCTTGGTGGGCCGTGAGCGTCAGGCCGTCGGCACTGATAACCACCACCAGCGGTTGACCTTGCGAGGTGATGCCAGACAAATCCACCGCGTTCCAGGCGAACGCCCCCGGACCGTCCGGCCCGAAGTTATAACCCAGGCTGCCACTGAGCGAAGCCGGCACGCCGGGCTGGTCGTCGCCGTACGGGCTGCCTTCGATGCTGCCGGGCAGGTCGCTGTCTTCGTCGAGGGAAATGGACACGGTGCCGGCGTCGGGGTCGCCATCCGGGGCAGCAGGATCAGGCAGGTTACGGGCTGCCGGGTCGGGATCGGGAAACTCGGGGCCGCGCGCCAGGCCTTCGGTGGGGAAACCAATGTTCGGGGTCACGGCGCCGCCGACTTCGGTCAGCAGCACGAAGGAACGGCCGCCGCCTGCACCGCCGGGGCCGCCTGCGCCTGCACCCGGGCCGGCAGCGGTGGCTTCACCGGCTTGGGTCGGGTCTTGGCCCGCCTCGATGGCCGCTTGCAGTTGCTCAACGTCAGTCAGGTCGTCCTGGCTCGGCGTGGCCGGTGCAACGGGGTCTTGAACGATCACCTCGTTACCGCTGCCGCCGTTGAGCAGCGCGGTATCCAGTTCCAGGCTGCTTTCACGGCCCAGGGTCAGTTCACCGCCGTTGGCCAGTGCCACGGCGACGGCGCCTTGAGCGCCGGTGTCCAGTTGTTCGCCCGCGTATACGCGGTCGCCTTCAGTCAGCGCGCGTCGCGATCCATCGCTCGCTACCGCAAAGACCTCGCCGATTACTTTACTGACGACACCAATCAACGTAGCCATGATTCCTTCCTCACTACTGCTGCCAACGACCCGTCGACACGCATTTTCAAAAGGGCCAACCGCCTTTCAAAACCTGAGGAATACGAAAAACCCGCCGAAAGTTAGGCAACGATGATTTGCATCAAAAAGCCATGACGTCAAAAAACTACCGCCCTAGCGCTGCTCAAACTACCGCAGTGTTTCTCCCCGTTCCAGACGCTCGAAACCGCAATTGACCGTGATTTGCAAGTCTCGCCAGCGTCAAAGACCCCGGTAAACGTGACGTGCAGGCAAAAACAATGTGCTCGTTTTCACATACTGCATAAGAATAAATATTCATAAGGTTTGTTCCAAAAATTTCTTAGGTTCTTCTAAAGTTGTTCTTAGCTGGAATGTTACAAGCCTGAAACGGTCTAGTAGGCGCATAAGCCAATTTATTGGCATACCAACACAACGTTCACACCTATGGAGAAGTACCCATGCCTGCAATAAAACCGCTATGGACTAGCGTGCTGTTGGCTGTGGTCTGCGCACAGGCGCAGGCCATGACCCTGTCCGAAGCCATCCAGAGCACCATCGACACCCACCCCGAGCTGCAAGCCAGCATCAACGACCGCCGGGCAAGCAAGGAGCAAGTCGGCGTCGCACAAGGGGGTTACTACCCGGTAGTCGACGCCATCGCCGGTTACGGCCGCGAAGAAACCGACAACCCCACCACCCGCGCGCGCGGCAATGGCCTGAACAGCCACAACAAGGAACAACTCGACTACGGCACCTCGCAGCTGCGCCTGCGGCAAATGCTGTTCGATGGCTTCAACACGCCGAACGAAATTGCCCGCACCGAAGCGGTGGTCAATTCGCGGTCTTATTACATCCAAGGCACCGGTGAAGACCTGGCGCTGCGCACCGTGCAGCTTTACCTCGAAGTGCTGAAACGCCGCGAGATGGTCGACCTGGCCCGCAATAACTTGCAGGCGCACCAACGCATGGGCGATCAGATCAACCTGCGCAGCGAGCGCGGTGTGGGCAGCAACGCCGACTCCGATCAGTCGTCCGCGCGTTTGGCCCTGGCAGCCAACAACCTCTACACCGAGGAAGTGAACCTGCAGGACGCCGAAGCCAATTTCTTCAGTGCCGTTGGCCGTCCGGCCGATGAGCTGGAAATTCCGGCCTCGATCAAAGGCCAGATTCCCGAAGACGTGAACGAAGCGCGCCAGCGCGTGGTGGATAACAACCCCATGCTGAAATCGGCCCAAGCCGACGTGATCGCCGCCGAGAAACAATACGAAGTGGCCAAGTCGCCCTTCTACCCACGTTTCGATGCTGAATTGGCGGCCAACGCCAACAACAACACCGCCGGCGACGAAGGCCATGACAACAACTGGCGAGCGGGCGTGGTGATGACCTACAACCTGCTCAACGGCGGCCGCGACAAGGCCAACCTGCAATCCACCGCCTACCAGATCAACCAGGCGATGGACATCCGCAACAACGCCCTGCGTCAGATCAACGAGAACGTGACCCTGGCCTGGAACGCCCTGCGCAACGCCCGCCTGCAAACGCCGCTGGCCCGTGACTACGCCGACTACACCAAGCGTGTACGCATGGCCTACCAAGACCAATTCGGCCTGGGCCAACGCACCCTGCTTGACCTCCTCGACAGCGAGAACGAACTGTTCACCGCCAACCGTCGTTACGTGGAAGTGCGCTACACCGAGGAATTCTCGATGTACCGCCTGCAATCGGCCATGGGCGAGTTGCTGCGCAAGCAAGGCACCGTGCTGCCCGCCGAAGCGACTGCGCTCAACGAAGTGAAAAGCACCGCGCAACTGCCGTCGATGAAATAAGCGACGGCAGCCAGCCGCCCCACCCCGCCTTTGTAGGAGCGGCTTCAGCCGCGATGCCCTTGATCGTCGAATCCAGAGCATCGCGGCTAATCGGAATGCCGCCCAGCCGCTCCTACAGTGCCGGGGTGGCGCCGGTTCCGGCTGTATCAGTCCTCGGTGAACTCGCTGAATAATTTGTCTGAACCACAGTGGCACAGTGCGATCAGACAGCAGTCAGCCGAGTGCTCAAGGTCTGAATGAGGAGTAGTGAGACTGTGACCACCATGGAACGGACCGGCCCGTCCGGCGACCCGCGTTTAGACCACGATGACCCGCTGCTCGATGGGTTGTTGATTTTGTGCAACCTGCACAACTGTTCGGCCAGCCGTGGCAGTTTGAGTGCCGGCTTGCCGATGCCTGAACAACGTCTGAGCCCCGATTTATTACCTCGCGCTGCAGCCCGCGCCGGCTTGCAAGGCCGTTTGCTGCGCCGTGAATTGAATGCCATTTCCGCCCTTAACCTGCCGGTGCTGTTGGTGCTCAAGGGCGGCCGCTGCGCCGTGCTGCGCGAGTGGCGCGCCGATGGTCAGGCGCTGATTTTGCCCAGCGAGGCCGAAGGCGGCGAGCAATGGGTAAGCCGCGAGTTGCTGCAAGCCGAGTACGCCGGCCAGGCGCTGTTTGCCCGGCCGCGCCATGAACTGGAAGACTTGCGCACACCGCTGGTGCCGCGCGTGGAAGCCTGGTTTCGCGACACCTTGAAACTGTCGCGCTGGCTGTATGCCGACGCCATTCTCGCCAGCCTGCTGATCAACCTGCTGGGCATGATGGTGCCGCTGTTTGTGATGCAGACCTACGACCGCGTGGTGCCCAACCAGGCCATTTCGACCTTGTGGGTGCTGTCCATCGGTTTGCTGTTGGGCACGATGTTCGAATTGCTGCTGCGGGTGCTGCGTTCCCATCTGCTGGATGTCGCCGGCAAGAAAACCGACGTGGTGCTCTCGGCCACCTTGTTCGAGCGCATCACCGGTATGTCGATGAGCGCCCGGCCGGCCAGCGTTGGCGGCTTCGCCCAGAGCATTCACGACTTCCAGGGCCTGCGCGAGTTTCTCACCGCCGTGACCCTGACCAGCATCATCGACCTGCCCTTCGCCCTGCTGATGATTGTGGTGATTGGTCTGCTCGGCGGCTGGATTGTGGTGATTCCCCTGCTGGCCTTTCCCATCACCATTATTTTTGCCCTGATCATTCAGTCGCGCCTGCGCGACACCGTGCAAAAAAGCCTGGCCCTGGGCGCCGAGCGTCAAGCCTTGCTGATCGAAACCCTTAGCGGCCTGGAAACCCTGAAAGCGTGCAGCGCCGAAAGCGAGCGTCAGCACAAATGGGAAACCACCCACGGCGCCATGACCCGCCTCGATGCCCATGCGCGCAACCTATCGGCGCTGGCAACCAACGGCACGCTGTTCCTCCAGCAGTTCTCCGGCATGGCGACGATCATTGCCGGCGTGTACCTGATTATCGACGGCAACCTTAGCGTCGGCGCCCTGGTGGCCTCGTACATGCTCGGCAGCCGCGTGATGGCGCCACTGGGGCAAATTGCCGGGCTGATTACGCGCTACCAACAAGCGCAAATCACCATGCGCAGCACCGACGCCATGATGTCCATGCCGCAGGAGCGCCAAGCCAAACAGCGGCCGCTGGAGCGCACCCAACTCAAGGGCGCGCTGGACATGCACAAGGTCAGCTTTACCTACCCCAACGCCAGCGGCCCTGCCCTGGTCGGCGCCAGCCTGCATATGCAGCCGGGCGAGCGCATCGGCATCATCGGCCGCAGTGGTTCAGGCAAAAGCACCCTGGCGCGGCTGATCATGGGCTTCTACACACCCGAAGAAGGCCAATTGCTGCTGGACGGCCTCGACCTGCGCCAACTCGACGTCGCCGACCTGCGCCACCAGATCGGCTACGTCGCCCACGACCTGCCGCTGCTGTCGGGCAGCCTGCGCGACAACCTCACCCTCGGCGCCCGCTACGTGAGCGATGCACGGATGCTCGAGGTGGCGGAAATGACCGGCGTCAGCGAACTCGCCCGCCAGCATCCGCAAGGCTTCGAGCGCCCGGTGGGTGAACGCGGCCAGTTGCTCTCCGGTGGCCAGCGCCAGGCGGTATTGCTGGCCCGCGCGTTGCTGCTGGACCCGCCGATTCTGGTGCTCGACGAGCCCACCAGCGCCATGGACAACGCCAGCGAAGAAGCGCTGAAAGCCAAGCTGAACACCTGGATTCAAGGCAAAACCGTGCTGCTGATTACCCACCGCACCTCGATGCTCAGCCTGGTCGACCGTCTGGTGGTGCTCGACAACGGCCAAGTGATGGCCGACGGGCCGAAAGACGCGGTTATCGACGCCCTGCGCAAAGGCCGCATCGGCCAGGCCTCGGTGTGACGTCAACTGATGAGTGTTAACGGAAAAAACATGGACCTGAGCCAACCGCCACGCGGGTACTTTTCAAGCCTGCGGCAGAAAAAGCAGGACACCGAGTTCATGCCGGAAGTGGACGGCGTGGTGCGCGAAGATTCGCCCTGGCTGTCGCGCATCACCTTGTGGGTGACCTGCGGCCTGCTGCTCACCGCCCTCGGCTGGGCGCACTTTGCCGTGCTCGATGAAGTGACCACTGGCGAGGGCAAAGCCATTCCCTCAAGCAAGGTGCAGGTGATCCAGAACCTGGAAGGCGGCATCGTCACGGAAATTTTCGTGCGCGAAGGCCAGATGGTGAACAAGGGCGACAAGCTCATGCGCCTGGATGACACGCGGTTTTTATCCAACCGTGGCGAAACCGAAGCTGACCGCATGGCGCTGGTAGCGCGGGTGGAACGGTTGTCTGCCGAAGCCGAAGGCCGGCCCATGCAGCTGTCTGCCGACGTTCTGGAAAAAGCGCCGCAACTGGCCGCCGACGAACTGGCGCTGTACAGCTCGCGGAAAAAACACCTGGAAAGCGAGCAGCGCACCCTCAACGAACAACTGCGGCAGAAAACCCAGGAGCTGGCTGAGTTTCGCTCCAAGGTTGAGCAATACCGCTCCAGCCTCGGCTTGCTGCAGCAAGAGCTGAACATGTCCGAGCCATTGGTGGGCACCGGCGCGATCTCGCCAGTGGAAATTCTGCGCTTGCGCCGCAGCGCCGTGGAAATTCGCGGCTCGCTGAATTCCACCTCGCTGGCCATTCCCCGCGCCGAGGCGGCCATCGACGAAATCAAAAGCAAGATGCAGGAATCCGACCTGGCGTTCCGCTCCGACGCCTCGAAAGAGCTCAACGAAAAGCGCACCGAACTGCAAAAAATCACCGCCACCAGCGTCGCGATTGACGACCGCGTCAGCCGTACCACCGTCACCTCTCCGGTGCACGGCATTATCAAAACGCTGAAGATCAACACCATTGGCGGCGTGGTGCAGCCCGGCAGCGACATGCTGGAAATTGTGCCGCTGGAAGACAACCTGCTGATCGAAGCGCGGGTGCGCCCGCAAGACGTCGCGTTCCTGCACCCCGGCCAAAGCGCCATGGTCAAGTTCACCGCTTACGACTACACGATTTACGGCGGGCTGAAAGCCAAGCTGGAACTGATCAGCGCCGACACCGTGACCGACGACAAGGGCAACAGCTTCTACCTGATCCAGGTGCGCACCGACAAAAACCACCTGGGCACCGATGAGCATCCGCTGCTGATTATTCCCGGCATGGTGGCCAACGTCGGCATCATTACCGGGCATAAAAGCGTGCTGGATTACCTGCTTAAACCCGTGCTCAAAGCCCGTTCCGAAGCGATGCGCGAGCGCTAAGGCGCCCCGCTCGCCTGGCGGTTACGGCCGCCACACCGCCGCGTCGATATTCAGTTTTTTCGGCAACAAGCGATTGGCCAGAAACAGGTCGGCGGTCGCCTGCTGCGCCTGCACGATCTCGGCGCTGACCGCCATCGGCGGCGACGGCGGACGATGGCTGAAGGTGCGTTCGATCACCGCTGGCTGCAAGCCCATAAAGCTGGAAAGCAGCGCAATGCTGGCGGCTTTGTCAGTACGGGTCAGCGCTTCGGCTTTGCCCAGTTCATCCAGCAACGGCGGAATAAACTGCGGGTTCGCCTCGGTATAAGGCCGCGCCGCCAGGAAGAAGGGCCCAATCAGGCCAAGCCCTTCGCCATTGGCCAGCAGGCGTGCCTTGCCTTCCAGTTCGAGCGCTGAATAGTACGGATCCCAAATCACCCAGGCGTCGACGCTGCCCTGCTCGAACGCCGCGCGGGCGTCGGCGGGCGACAGGTACACCGGCTGAATATCGCTAAATGCCAGGCCGGCTTTGTTCAGCGCCCGCAGCAGCAAGTTGTGCGAGCTGGAGCCTTTCTGAAAGGCGACTTTTTTGCCCTTTAGCTCGGCCACGCTGTGAATCGGGCTGGCATTGCCGACCACAATCACCTCGGCTTGCGGCTTGGCCGGCTCGGCGGCGATATAGAGCAAATCGGCGCCAGCCGCCTGGGCGAACAGCGGCGGAATATCGCCGGTGGAACCGACGTCCAGCGCGCCGATATTCAACGCTTCGAGCATCTGCGGGCCGGCCGGAAATTCAATCCATTTGATTTGCGTGTTGGCAAAGCGCTGCTCCAGCAGCTTGTGCTCTTTGGCCAACACCAGACTCGCCGAGCCCTTCTGATAGCCGATGCGCAGCGTGGCCGGATCGGCCAACGCCAATTGACAGCATGCGGCGAGCAGCCACAGCGCGGTAAAACGGTTTAATAGGCGCATGTCATTCCCAGTCGGTGGACGGTTTTTCCCAGAGGTTGATTCCGCCTTCAACGGCGTAGCGGTCGATCTCGGCCAGCTCCTCGGCGCTAAAGGCCAGGTTGTTCAGCGCCGCGACGTTTTCCACGATCTGCTCAGGATGGCTGGCGCCGATCAGGGCCGAGGTCACGCGTGGGTCGCGCAGGGTCCAGGCCAAGGCCAGTTGCGCCAGGCTTTGGCCACGGCGCTTAGCGATTTCATTCAGCGCGCGGGCGCGTTCGATGTTGGCTTCGGACAAATGCTCGGGACGCAGCGAGGCGCCGCCCGGCCGGTTTACGCGCGAATCTTGCGGCACGCCGTTGAGGTATTTGTCGCTGAGCAAGCCCTGGGCCAGGGCGGTGAACACGATCACGCCCGCGCCCACCTCGTCGGTGGCATCGAGCAAGTCTTTTTCGATCCAGCGATTGAGCAAGTTGTACGCCGGCTGGTGAATCAGCAGCGGCACCTGGCGCTCGCGCAGCAAGGCAGTAATCTCGCGGGTTTTGCCCGCCGAATACGACGAGATGCCGATGTACAACGCCTTGCCCTGCTCAACGATGCTGGCCAGCGCGCCGGCTGTTTCTTCCAACGGCGTGTGCGGGTCGAAGCGGTGCGAATAGAAGATGTCGACGTAATCCAGGCCCAAGCGCTGCAGGCTTTGGTCGAGGCTGGAAATCAGGTACTTGCGCGAGCTGCCGCCTTGGCCGTACGGGCCGGGCCACATGTCCCAGCCGGCCTTGGTGGAAATGATCAGCTCGTCGCGGTGCGCGGCGAAATCTTCCTTGAGCAGGCGACCGAAATTGGTTTCGGCGCTGCCGTAGGGCGGACCGTAGTTGTTGGCCAGGTCGAAGTGATTGATGCCCAGATCGAACGCCGTGCGCAGCAACGCGCGCTGGGTGGAAATAGGCGTGGCATCGCCGAAGTTGTGCCACAGGCCGAGGGACAGCGCCGGCAACACCAGGCCGCTGCGGCCGACGCGGCGATAGGGCATGGAATGGTAGCGGTCGGGGTTGGCGAGGTAGGTCATGGGTCGTCTCTTGGTTTCAGGAATCGAGGCTGAAAAACGGATTCACCGGCCGAGTCAGGCCTAGGTGCTCACGCAGGGTGCTGCCCTGATACTGAGTGCGAAACAAGCCTCGCCGTTGCAGCTCCGGCACAACAAAACGGGCGACGTCTTCCAACCCGGCCGGCAAGTGCGGCACCAACACGTTGAAGCCATCCGCCGCGCCGCCTTCGAACCAGGCCTGCAATTCATCGGCGATGTCGCTGCCGGTGCCGATCAGGCTGTAGTGCCCTCGCCCGCCAGCAATGCGCCGGCCCAGTTGCGCCAGGCTCAGGTTCTCGGCGCCGGCCAGTTCGGTGAGCAATTTCTGCCGGCTCTGCTGACCGTTTTCGGTGAGCGGTAACTCGGGCAGCGGGCCGTCCAGCGGATAGCCCGACAAGTCAAAATTGCCCAACATGCGTCCCAGCAAGGCGACGCCCACCTGGGGCTCCACCAGTTCCTGAAACTGCTCGAATTTCTCCTGCGCTTCGTCACGGCTCTGGCCGACCACGACAAACACGCCGGGCATGATTTTCAGCGCGTCGGGCTCGCGGCCAAAGGCGGCCATGCGCCCTTTTACGTCGGCATAAAACGCCTGCGCTTTGGCCAACGAGGTTTGCGCGGTGAACACCACTTCCGCCGTTTCCGCCGCCAGGGCGCGACCGGTTTCCGAAGAACCGGCCTGCACGATTACCGGCCGACCTTGCGGCGAGCGGGCGACGTTAAGCGGACCGCGCACACTGAAGTGCTCGCCGCTGTGGTTAAGCACGTGCAGCTTGACCGGGTCGTAGAACTGGCCGGACTGTTTGTTCTGCACAAAGGCATCGTCGGCCCAGCTGTCCCACAGGCCGGTAACCACCTGATGGAATTCGCGGGCGCGGGCGTAGCGTTCGGCGTGGGGAATATGCGCGTCACGGCCAAAATTGAAGGCCTCGGCGGCGGCGTCGGAAGTGACCAGATTCCAGCCCGAACGGCCGCCCGACAAGTGATCCAGCGAGGCGAATTTACGCGCCACGTGGTACGGCTCGTTGTAGCTGGTGGTGACCGTGCTGATCAGCCCGATACGCTCGGTTACTGCACTGAGCGCGGCCAGCAACGTCAGCGGCTCGAAGTACACCGAACGCGAGGTGTGGCTGGCGATGTCGTCGGTGCTGGCGGCCACGCTGTCGGCAACAAAGACCGCATCGAAACAGGCCGCTTCGGCGATTTGTGCGGTGCGTTTGTAGCTGGCGAAATCCAGCGGATTGGCCTGCACGTCAGGGTGGCGCCAGGCGGCGATGTGGTGCCCGCCGGCCATCAAGAAAGCGCCAAGGCTGAGTTGGCGGGTGGGGGTGGTCATGGGTTTGGGTTTCCTGGTGGTGCTTTTTGGGTTGTTTAAGGGCAAGGGCATCGCGGCTGAAGCCGCTCCTACAGGGGTGGTACGGCGGTCTCGCATCAAACATCCGTCATCCTCGCGCACGCGGGGATCCAGAGTTTTGTGACGAGCACCGTTCGACGGGCCATTCTGGATCCCGAATCGTCGGACCGCCGCGTGCGCGAGGATGACGGTGGGTTTTTTCAAAAGCGGTGGTTAAAGCGGCGGTTAAACCTCAAAAATCCTTCCGCACCTCAACCCCAAAGTACCGCTCATCATCCCTCGGCACCGAGCGATACACGTAGTCAGCGCCGCTGTACGCCAGCCCATTCGAGTAGCGCCTACGGGGGGTTGTCGGAAACGAATTTCTTTGCCCATACATCCGTCATCCTCGCGCACGCGGGGATCCAGAATTTTGTGACGAGCACCGTTCGACGGGCCATTCTGGATCCCCGCTTTCGCGAGGATGACGGTGGTTTTTTTCAAAGTAATGGTCAGGCTCGAACCTCAAAAGTCTTTGCGCACCTCAACCCCAAAGTACCGCTCATCATCCCTCGGCACCGAGCGGTACACGTAGTTGGCGCCGCTATACGCCAGTCCATTCGAGTAGCTCTTGTCCGCCAAGTTTTTACCCAGCACCGCCACACGCCAGCCGTCGTTGTAGTCGGCCAATGCCACGCTGGCGTTCCAGATGCCGTAGGCGCCCTGGATGGTGTTGGCGTTCTGGTCGAGGCTGTATTGCACGTGGTCTTGCCAGGCGTAGTCGGTGCTCAGTTCGATATCCAGGCCGTTGTCGAGCGGGATGGTGTAGTCGCCGCGTACGTACGTTTTCCAGTCCGGGCTGTAGGGCAGCGGTTTGCCGTTGATGTCGCACGAGGCGGCGGCGCCGACCGGGCAGCTGAATTCGTCAACGCGCGCTTTGGTGTAGGCCACGGCGCCGGAGAATTTCAGTTGGCTGGTGGCCTGCAGGCTCACATCCAGCTCCACGCCTTCGGTTTTCACGCTGCCGGCGTTGATCAGGCGGGTTACCACGGCGCCGGCCACCACGTCGTAGAAGTTGGCCTGGTAGTTGTCGTATTCGGTGTGGAAAGCAGCCAGGTTGGCGGTCAGGCGGTTGTTGAAGGCGGTGCTTTTCAGGCCCACTTCCCAGGAGTTGGAGGTTTCCGGTTTCAACGCTTCGGTGTCACGCGGCTGCATGTTGAAGAACACGTTGTAGGCCGGGCCTTTGTAGCCGCGCGAGTAGGTGATGTAGCTGGTCAGGTTGTCGTTGATGTCGTACTGGAAGCCGGCGCGACCGGTGAAGCCGTCTTCGTCCACCGAGCCGTTGCTGGCGTAGCTCGGCTGAATGCCGGTGGCGGCAGCGGTTGATACACGCTGGTGTTTGTATTCCAGGTCGTCGTGGGTCCAGCGCAGGCCGAGGATGCCGCGAAAGTCTTCGGTGAAGTTGAAGGTGTTTTCACCGAATACCGCGTAGCTGTCGTTGGTGGCTTCGTAGTCGGCGCGGCCGCGCTGGGTGACGAAGCTGACCGGCGTGACGGCGCGCTGGTAGGTCTCTTCACTTTTGCCGTGCATGTAAAAGGCGCCGAGCAAGTATTCGTTGAACTCGCCTTTGGGCGAGGCCAGGCGAAGTTCTTGCGAGTATTGGTCGTAGTCGAGCTGACCTTTGTCGTGGGACTGCGGGAAGCCGACCGCCACTTGCGCCAGGCGGTCGCCGTCCTGGTATTGGGTGTTGTTCCAGCCGCGCCAGGCGGTGATAGACGTCAGCGTGTAATCGCCGAGGCTCCAGTCCACCTGGCCAGACAAGCCTTGGTTGCGATCGTAGACGCGGGTGTTGAAGTCGCTGTTGATGCTGCGGTTGTGGTCGCTGGGGCTGACGCTGCTGCCCAGAGCGGTGCCAAACGCGGGGCTGGCTTGGGTGATGACGCCGTTGGGAATGGTGTCTTTGCCGTCGGTGTAGTCGGCGATCAGCGTGACCTTTACGTCGTCGTTCGGCTCGATTTCCAGCTTGCCGCGCGCGCCTTTGCGGTCGTAGCCGTTGACGTCATGGCCGTTGTATTCGTTTTCGACGTTGCCGTCGTACTTGCCCAGCAAGGTGGTGAGCGAGCCTTTCACCGTGTCGGTCAGGCGCCCACCAATACCAAAGCGCAGGCGGTTTTCGCTGCCGCCGCCAAAGTGCGAGTAGTCGACGTAGCCGTGGGTTTCCTCCGGCGCCGCTTTACTGACGATGTTCAGCACGCCGGCCGAGGCGTTTTTGCCGAACAGCGTGCCTTGTGGGCCGCGCAGCACTTCGATGCGTTCCAGGTCGAGCAGGTCGAGGGTCGACTGGCCAGGGCGGCCGAGCACCACGCCGTCGATCACGGTGGCCACGGTTGGCTCAATGCCCGGCGAGGTGGTGATGGTGCCCACGCCACGGATAAACAACGAGGTGTCTTTGTTCGACGCGCCACTGCGGTAGTTGAGCGTGGGCACCTGCTGCACGATGCTCGACACGTTGTTGCGGTTGTCGCGCTCCAGTTGCTCGCCATCGACCACCGACACCGCGACCGGCACCTTTTGCAGCGACTCTTCGCGGCGGGTGGCGGTGACCGTAACGGTGCTCAGGGTGGGCGCTTGTTCGGCGCTTTCGGTTTGTTCAGACGGCTCGGCGGCAACGCTGTACTGGCCCAGCGCGGCGAGCAGTACGGCCACGGCCAACGGGCTGCGACGTGGAAAAGCGGATGGTGCGGTGTTCATGGTGGACTGCCCCTTTCAAGACCCAGACGTGGCCCACTGCTGCGGTGGGCTCTGTGGAGCGCTGTCGGTGTCTGGTCTCGCTCGTACGAGTGGCAGTGCGTGGCGACAGCGCGGCGCTTGTTAGCGCTAACATCGCCAGTATCAGCGGGGCGTTTATAGACCGTCAAATACTAATAAATTACTTTTATATTCCATAAAGTGATTTAGTGCAGATCTTTTGTTAGCGCTACCAAATGCAGTAAGGTGGCCGCCACTCTCCTCGCCCAGGATCGGCTTCTACCGTGAGCAGCGACAAAGAAACCACCCGCAAACGCCGTGGCGCCGGGCGCGTGACGTTAAGCACCGTGGCTAAGCAGGTGGGTGTTTCGGCCATTACCGTGTCGCGCTATTTCAACCAGCCGGAACAGGTATCGCCGGAGCTGCGCGAGCGCATTCAAGCGGTGGTCGCCGAGTTGGGCTATGTGCCCAATCTGGTGGCCGGCGGGCTGGCTTCAGCCCGTGGGCGCATCGTCGGCATGGTGGTGCCAAACATCTCCGGGCCGATCTTTGCCAACACCATTCAGGGCTTCAGCGACACCCTGGCCGCGCACGGGTATCAGTTGCTGTTGGCCTCCAGTTATTTCTCGGAAGACCAGGAAGAAAACGCCGTGCGGGCGTTTCTCGGTTGGTCGCCGGCGGCACTGGTGGTGACCAGCCATTTCCACTCGCCGGGCACCGACAAAATGCTCGCCGAGGCGGATATTCCGGTGGTGGAAATCTGGGATTACCAGCCCGAGCGCAGCCCCATGCAGGTCGGCTTTTTGCACCACGACGTGGGCGTACGCGCCGCGCGCTATTTGCTCGACAAGGGCTACCAGCGCATCGCCTTCGTGCAGAACAGCGCAGCCGGCGACTTCAGCGCCCTGGAACGCCGCGACGGCTACGCGCAAACCCTGCGCGAAGCCGGCCGCGAACCCTGGTTTTTCGTGCCCAGCAGCGACGCCACGCCCTTCGAAGGCGGCAAGCAGGCGATGGACGCGCTGATGAACCGCACCCCGCGCCCCGACGCCATCATTTTCGCCAACGACAACGTCGCCGCCGGCGGCCTGCTCGCCGGCCAGCGCGCGGGTTTGCGCATTCCCCAAGACTGCGCCGTGGTCGGCTTTGGCGATTACGCCTTCGCCGAAATGCTGCTGCCGAGCCTGACCACCATCAAACCGCCCGCCCGGCAAATTGGCGAAGTGGCAGCGCGGCGGGTGTTACAGGCGCTTGGAGTGATCGAGGGAGATGAGCCGTTGCAGCAATTGAATTTGCTGGAATGTGAACTGGTGGAGCGGGAAAGCGCTTAAAATGCGCGGCCTTGTTGATGCTGATTCGGGACCACCGTTGGTGCGTCTAGCCTGGATCCCGAATCGTCGGACCGCCGCCTGCGCGAGGATGACGGTGGTGGGTGAGTTGACTCCGTCATCCTCGCGAAGGCGGGGATCCAGTATCTTGCATGTAACGCCGCCTCAAGCTAACCGCAGCCTCCCCGATTGGAACCCCCCGCTCAATGCACGCCCGCACCCTCATGTCCCTCCCCCTGCTCGCCCTCGCCCTTGGCGGTTTTGTAGTCGGCAGCAGTGAATTCATCATCATGGGCTTGCTGCCCGAACTCGCTGCCGACCTGAATGTGAGCCTGGCGAACGCCGGCCTGCTGGTCAGCGCCTATGCCCTGGGCGTAGTAGTCGGCGCGCCATTGCTGGGGCCGATGCTCGACCGCGCACCCAGACGCCAGGCGGTGATCGCGCTGATGTTTATGTACACGCTGGGCAACCTGGCCTGCGCCCTGGCGCCGGATTATCACTGGCTGCTGGCCGCGCGCCTCGCTACAGCCATAAGTCACGCGGGCTTCTTTGGCTGCGCCACCCTGCTCGCCCGCGACCTGGCGCCGCCCCATCGCCAGGCCTCGGCCATGGCCATGGTGATCAGCGGCCTGACCATCGCCAATGTGCTCGGCGTGCCGCTCGGTGCCTGGCTGGGGCAAACCACGAACTGGCGCGTGACGTTTTTTGTAGTGGCCGGTATCGGGGCGCTGACGGTGATCGCGCAATTTATCTGGCTGCCGCCCACTGCCCGCCCGGTGCGCAGCGCGAGCGGCAGCTGGAGCGGCATCTTCCGCCGCCCGGTGTTGCATACCTTGCTGGTGTGCAGCCTGACGTCGGTGTCGCTGTTTACCGTGTTCACCTATATCAGCCCGTTTCTGCGGGAAGTCACCGGCTTTACCCCAGACCAAAGCAACGGCGCGCTGTTGCTGATGGGCGTCGGTTTGACCCTGGGCAACGTGCTTGGCGGGCGCCTGGCTGATCGCGGTGTGCAGCGCGCGGTGCCGATGGCCTTGGCCTGCGGAGCGCTGATGGTGTTGGGCTTGTACCTGTTTGGGCAGTGGCAACTGCCGACCCTGGCGATTCTGCTGTGCTGGGGCATCGCCACCTTTGCGGTGTCGACGCCGCTGCAACTGTTGCTGGTGGAGCAAGCGGGCGAATCGGCCAGCCTGGCCGCCACGCTGAGCCACGCGGCGTTCAACTTGGGCAACGCAGCAGGCGCCTGGTTTGGCGGTTTGTGGTTAAGCGCGCACCTGGGCTTGCCGCTGCTGCCGGTGTTCGGCGTGTTGCTGCTGGCGCTCAACTTCGCCGTGGCCTGGTGGCTGCCACGGCTCAAAGCGGTGCCGCACGACATTCCGCTGCATTAATCGACGGCGGCGCGGCGGCTGGCGCTGGGAATCAGGTCGAGCAACAAGGCCAGCACCACCGCCGCCCCGCCGATGACAAACAGCAGCGTGTAGTTGCCGTGACTCAGGGCGTACAAGTACGAGTAGGCATAACCGGCCAGCGCCTGGAACAGCGCAAAGGCTGTGGTGGCGCGGCTCCAGGCGTGGTTCTGCGCGCTTAGGTCGCCCGGCAGCAAATGCTGAATGCGGCCCAGGTTGACCGGCACGATGCCGGGTGGGAACGAGCCGATCACCAACACCGCTGCTACCAAGGCCGGCACGCTGTGGTCCAGCGCCAACAAGGCAATCGCCAGCGCCTGAATACCGAGCACCACGCGGCTGGTGGTGGCAAAACCGATGCGGTCGGCCAACGCGCCGTACACCATCGGCCCCAGAATCGCGCCAATGCCATACACCACCCACACCATCGCGCCCCAATGTGCGCCCCACTGCAGGCCGCGCGCCACGTAGTCGACCAGAAACACCATCATCGGCACCAAGGCCACGGCCATCAGCGCGTATTGGGCGTAGAGCAGTTTCATGGCGGTCGGCGTTTTGCTTTCTGCGCCGGCGGCAATCACCGGCGTTGGCGTCGCCACGGTCGGCCAGCCGCTCCAGCTCACGGCGGTGAGCACGGCAGACAGCACACCGAGGCCGATCCAGGTTTGTTGCAGGCCGAGGTTCAGCAGCAGCGGCACCAAGGTGCCCGAGGCGGCGATGCCTAGGCCCAGACCCAGGAAAATCGCGCCGCTGGCCAGGCCTTTGCGCGCACCGGGAATAAACGGCAGCACGCTGGTGGCGGCCAACACCATGATCGCGCCGCCCGCCAGCCCGGAAACAAAGCGCCAGGCAAAGAACCACAGCACCGACACCGGAAAGGCGCAGGCCAGAAACGCCAGCGAGGCGAACAGCATCATCACCCGCAGCGTCCATGGCCCACCGAGGCGGCGCGCGATAGGCCTACCGCTAAGCGCCCCGGCCAGGTAACCGACCAGGTTCGCAGCGCCGAGGTACATCACGTCATTGGCGGCGAACCACTGCGCTTCGATCAGCGAGGGAATCAAGGGCGTGTAGGCGAAACGCGCCAAGCCGATGCCGACCAGGCTGGCGCACAGGCCGGCGATAATCGCGTGCATCACGCTGGGTTGGCGGGGGCCGCTGTCGAGGTGGGTGACGCTGGCTTCACTGGTCATGTGTGGCTCGCTTGGCAAAAGGCTGATCGGCTGTCCACGCCATCTTTGACATACCTGTCATGATTGCTAGTGTTGTGAGCAACGAAGCGCCTGTCAAGGCATTATTGACACACCTGTCAAACAAGAGTGAAATTGCCGCCATGGCCGGAATACGACAATTCAACGAAGACCAAACCCTCGAACGCGCCCTGGAAGTTTTCTGGCGTAAAGGCTTCGGCGCGACCTCGATGCCCGAACTCGCCGAAGCCACTGGCGTGCAACGTGGCTCGCTGTACAACGCCTACGGCGACAAGCAAGGCTTGTTTCTCGCGGTATTCGCTCGCTACAAAGCGGGCTTTCTCGCCACTGCCGGCGAAACCCTGACCTCCCCCGACACCCGCGAAGCGCTCAAAGCCTTTTTCACCTTTGCCATTGCCTCGATGAAATCCGGCGAAGCGGCACGCGGCTGTTTGTCGACCAAAACCACGGTGGATGAAAACGCCAGCGCCGAACCCATCCGCGAGGTGCTGCGCGGCATGGTCGACGGGCTGGAAGGTTTGCTCGCAGAGCGCCTGAGCCAGGCCACCGAGCCGCTGGCGTTGCCCATTGAAGACGCCGCGCGGCTGCTGGTGACGCTCACGCGCGGCATCGTCGTCATCGAACGTCTGTACCCGGACACCGCGCGGTTGCAGGCCACGGCGGATACGCTGGTGGACCTGATCGTGCCCGCTGGCGCCTGATTTCACGCGTACGCCACAGCCGAAGCCTTGCGCAGGTTGTATTGGGCGATCAAGCGCATCACGTAACCGATCTTCAGCGCCGTTGGGCCGAGAATCACACCGGCGTGGGCGGCGACCAGCGTGGGCAGATTCAAACTGCCCTCGTAGCCGTAGGCGACGAACACACCGACCAGCAACACCACCAGGCCCGCCATCAGCAATTGGTTGGACAGGTGCATCACGTTTTTCGGGCTGCTCAGGTAGGCAAACATGGGTGAATCCTCCGAGTGAACGCCGGAAAGGCTTTCCGTTGCGTACCTAGGACTAATCAGAATGCGTGCCACATTTTTTATTGATCAAAATCAATAGATTAGCCGTTAGCGCAGTCACAACGACTCACCCTGAGTGCGAGTCAATTTGACCGTGCGAAGTCATATGGACCCCGCTAATCGGCGCGCAAAACCTCACCTATACTCCTTCCACTGCCCTCCTACGGACGTCGCCATGCTGCCCCGAATAGTCGGTTTGTTGCTGGCCCTGCTCGGCGCCAGCGCGTTGGCTGCCCCGCCTGTTTTTGATTTGTACATTCCCGACGCCATGCCGCTGGCCGCCCCTAACGACCCGTTGGGCCACGGACTGGTGGGCGACGCCGTGCTGGAAGCGGCAGCGCTGGCCGGCTACCGGGTGAACATCGTTTCCGAGCCGTGGCTGCGGGCGCAGAAGCGCGTGCGGGAGGGGAAAAATTTATTGATTCTGCCGCTGTCGAGAACGCCGGGGCGGGAAACCCAATACACCTGGATCGCCTCCGTACTGCCGCTGCCCCGGGCGTTTTTCACCTTTAGTCAGCCGCTGCAGAACTTCGAACAGGCGCGCACCGAGTACAAGCGCATCGGCGTGGGCATTGGTTCAGCACAGGAGGAAATTCTGCTCAGCCAAGGGTTCAGCCGCGAGCAGATTTATCCGCTGCAACTGGGCGATAAGCCGCTTCGGCTGCTCGAGTTAAAACGCATCGACGCCTGGTTCACCACCGTGCCCGAAGGCCAGTTCGCCTGGAACCGCAACACCCGCGATCCTTTGCTGATGAGCCCGGAAATGGCGACCACAGAAATGTACCTGGCGTGTTCAAAAACCTGCGACGCCACGGTGATCAAACGCATGCGCGCCGCCATTGCCAAGCTGCGCGCCAATGGCAGCGTCGAGCGCATCCGCGAGCGCTATATGAACCCGCCGACGAAATAGCCAGGCTTAGATGCCGTGGCGACCGGGATCTTCCGGTGGCGCCGGTTCTTCTTCGATGTCTTCCAACTTCAACTCCATGCCCCAGTCGCTGGCTTGCGGCACTGGCGCGGCGGGCGCCACCGGAGCAGCCACCGGCGCCGCAGCCACGGCCGGCGTTTCACGGTAGAGCTTGAGTTTGAGGCGCACGTTGTTGGCCGAGTCGGCGTTTTTCACCGCTTCTTCTTCATCAATCGCCCCCTCGTTAACCAGCTCGATCAGCGCCTGGTCGAAGGTCTGCATGCCCAGGTTGCGCGACTTCTCCATGATTTCCTTGATCTCGCTAAGCTCGCTGCGCTTGATCAGATCACGCACCGTGGGCGTTCCCAGCAGCACCTCCACGGCGGCGCGGCGCTTGCCGTCGGTGGTCTTGACCAGGCGCTGAGAAACGAAAGCTTTGAGGTTGTTGCCAAGGTCATTGAGCAACTGCGGGCGACGCTCTTCGGGGAAGAAGTTGATGATGCGGTCCAGCGCCTGGTTGGCGTTGTTGGCGTGCAAGGTGGAGATCGCCAAGTGCCCGGTGTCGGCAAAGGCCAGGGCGTGTTCCATGGTTTCGCGGTCACGAATCTCGCCGATCAGAATCACGTCGGGCGCCTGGCGCAGGGTGTTCTTCAAGGCGGCGTGGAAGCTGCGGGTGTCTACGCCGACTTCGCGCTGGTTGATGATCGACTTCTTGTGCCGGTGCACGTACTCGACCGGGTCTTCGATGGTGATGATATGGCCGCCGCTGTTGCGGTTGCGGTAGTCGATCAGCGCTGCCAGCGAGGTGGATTTGCCCGAGCCGGTGCCGCCGACGAACAACACCAAGCCGCGTTTTTCCATCACGGTTTTCAGCAGAATTTCCGGCAGCTTCAGGTCTTCGAACTTGGGGATTTCCATCTTGATATTGCGCGCCACAATCGACACTTCGTTGCGCTGCTTAAAGATGTTGATGCGAAAGCGGCCAATGCCGGCCAGCGATATGGCGAGGTTCATTTCCAGCTCGCGCTCAAACTCAATTTTCTGCGCCGAGTCCATGATCGAATCCGCCACGGCGGCTATTTCACCCGACTTCAGCGGCTCGGCACTCAAGGGCTTGAGCACGCCATTGAACTTGGCACAGGGCGGCGCGCCGGTGGACAGGTACAGGTCTGAACCGTCCTGAGTCGCCAGAATTTTCAGCATCGGGTTCAGGTCCATGGGCAAAGCCTCCTTGGGTCGTGGAAGTAATACGGTAGGTCAAAGTGAGCACACTGGCGGCCATGTTATTGGCGCCAGTAAAACGCCGCCGCAAATACTGGCACACTACGCGCCCCGTAACCGAGGCTTATGCCTCGATGCGTTGGCAAATAAAGAAGATTCCGAGGAGCCCCCATGGCAAAAGCAATGGCCCGCCATATTTTGGTGAAAACCGAGGCGGAAGCGGCCGCGCTGAAAAAACGCATCGCCGCGGGCGAGGCGTTCGATGTATTGGCGAAAAAATACTCCACCTGCCCGTCCGGCAAAAAAGGTGGCGACCTGGGCGAAGTGCGGCCCGGGCAGATGGTGAAGTCCATCGACTCGGTGATTTTCAAAAAGGAAGTGCGCACCGTGCACGGCCCCGTGAAAAGCCAGTTCGGTTATCACCTGGTGCAAGTGTTCTACCGCGAGTAACGGGGCAGAACGGCAGACGCAAAAAAGCCCGCCACGGCTAAACCGGGCGGGCTTTTTCATGCGCTAGCGCTTAGTGGCTTTTGAGCATGTCTTTGGGCATGTGCTTGCCGATCTCGAATTTGCCGATGGCGGCGCGGTGCACTTCGTCCGGGCCGTCGGCCAGGCGCAGGGTGCGTTGCATGGCGTACATGTAGGCCAGCGGCGTGTCATTCGACACACCCGCGCCGCCGTGCATTTGAATGGCGCGGTCGATCACTCGCAGGGCGACGTTTGGCGCGACAACTTTGATCTGCGCGATTTCGCTTTTGGCCACTTTGTTGCCCACGGTGTCCATCATGTAAGCCGCTTTGAGCGTCAGCAGACGGGCCATGTCAATTTCCATGCGCGAGTCGGCGATGATGTCGACGTTGCCGCCCAGGCGGGCCAACGGCTTGCCAAAAGCGGTACGGCTAACGGCGCGTTGGCACATCAGTTCCAGGGCGCGTTCCGCCATGCCGATGGAGCGCATGCAGTGGTGAATACGGCCTGGGCCAAGGCGACCTTGAGCGATTTCAAAACCACGGCCCTCGCCTAGCAACACGCTGTCGTACGGCACGCGAACGTTTTCGAACAGCACTTCGGCGTGGCCGTGCGGGGCATCGTCGTAGCCGAACACAGGCAGCGGACGCAGAATTTTCACGCCGGGTGCATCAGTCGGTACCAGGATCATCGAGTGCTGCTGGTGACGCGGGCCGTCCGGGTTGCTCAGGCCCATGAAAATCATGATTTTGCAGCGCGGGTCGCAGGCGCCCGATGTCCACCATTTCCGGCCGTTGATGACCCACTCATCACCCACGCGCTCGGCACGGGCTTCCATGTTGGTGGCGTCGGAGGAAGCCACGCCCGGTTCGGTCATGGCGAACGCCGAGCGGATTTCGCCAGCGAGCAGCGGCTCGAGCCAGCGTTTTTTCTGTTCTTCGTTGGCGTAGCGCACCAGCACTTCCATGTTGCCGGTGTCTGGCGCGGAGCAGTTGAACGGCTCGGAGCCCAGCAGCGAGCGGCCCATGATTTCGGCCAGCGGCGCGTATTCCATGTTGGTCAGGCCGGCACCGAGCTTCGACTCGGGCAAAAACAGGTTCCACAGGCCTTCGGCTTTGGCCTTGGCTTTCAACTCTTCCATGATCGCGGTGGGCTGCCAGCGATCACCCTCGTTCACTTGAGCTTCGAACACCGCTTCGGCGGGATAGACATAAGTGTCCATGAATGCGGTAACGCGTTCGCGCAGTTCTTGAACCTTGGGGGAATAAGCGAAATCCATCGGAGGCACCTTCTGACGGGCTGTTGTGAGGTTGGAAAAGATCCTAGAACAGGGATCAAGATTTATCTAACCTATTCTCGGCGTGTATTAACATTCATCACCGATATATGATTAGCTGATTCCGGGACCCCAAACCAATAAGACCAGGAGCGCGTTGGCAATGAATTTGAGCAAGGTCGATCTCAATCTGTTTATCGTCTTCGACGCCATCTATACCGAAGCCAACCTGACCCGTGCCGGGCAGATTGTCGGCATCACCCAACCCGCCGTATCCAACGCCCTCGCCCGCCTGCGCGAAACCTTCAATGACCCGCTGTTCGTGCGCACGGCCCAAGGCATGGTGCCCACGCCCATGGCGCAGAACATCATTGGGCCGGTGCGCAACGCGCTGTCGCTGCTGCGTGTTTCCGTGCAGGAAAGCCGCACGTTCAACCCGCTGCAAGCGAACAAAACCTACCGCATCAGCATGACCGACCTCACCGAGGAGATCATTCTGCCGCCGCTGTTCCAGCGCCTGCGTCGCCAGGCGCCGGCCGTGCAGATTGAGAGCTTTTTGTCGAAGCGCCGGGAAACCACTAAAGAGCTGGCCGCCGGCCGCCTCGACTTCGCCGTGGACGCGCCGCTGAACACCGACCCGCAGGTGCGCCACGTCAAGCTGCTGTCTGACCGCTATGTGTGCGCGATCCGCAAAGGCCATCCGCTGGCCAAGGAAAAGCTGACGCTCGACGAATATATGTCGCTGACCCATATTCACATCTCCAGCCGCCGCAGCGGTCTCGGGTATGTCGACCTGACCCTTGGGAAAATGGGCATTCAGCGAAAGATCGCCCTGCGCTCCCAGCATTACCTGATGGCTTCGATGGTGATGCAGAAAACCGACATGGCCATGACCGTGCCCGAGCGCTTTGCCCGCAGCCATGACCTGCACTACGTCGGCGTGCCGGTGGAAGTGCCCGCCGTGGAAACGCACCTGTATTGGCACGAGAGCACCGACCAGGACCCGGCGAACCGCTGGATGCGTGAGCAGATGATCGAGCTGGCGCAGCAGATCAGTGTGCAGGACGCCGGGCAGGCGTAAGCGCGCTGGGTGTGAGGGCACTTGCGATTTATCCATATGCGGACTAAAGTGACATCACTGTCCACTTGTGGAGAAACACCATGTCCCTCGCCAGCCCGTCCAACAGCGCAGTTCTCGACCTCGACTCGGCTCACGCCGGGCACGTGGCGCTGAAGTTTTTCTTCAACCTGATGGAGAAATGGAACTGCTCGGTCGAGGAACAAACCGTGCTGCTGGGCTCCATCGGCCGCAGCACGCTCTACAAGTATCGCCAACTGCCCGAAATCCGCTTACCGCGCGACACGTTAGAGCGGGTTTCCTATCTGATGGGCATCCACAAAACGCTGCGTATCTTGTTTGGCGATAAACCGTCGACTTACGAATGGATTCGCAAGGCAAACAGCGAAGCACCCTTCAACGGCATGAGCGCTTTGCAGTTGATGCTGGCAGGCGGCGTGATGGATATTGCCGTGGTACGTCGCTACCTGGATGGAGTACGCGGTTGAAACAACCGACTCAAGTGGTGCCTGCATGGATGCGGGCCTATCGCATCGTTTCCAGCGCCTTCCCGCCAATTTCGGTGTTTGAAGATGTGCTGGACCCCGCCGATCTGGAACAAGCCTTTCTGATTGAAAGCCTGACCAACGACCGCCTGCGCGAAGAGGCCGGCCTGCTTAGCCATGTGGCCCCCGAAGACCGCGTGTGCGGCCCCGGCGCCTCGCCGTTAATGGCTGCCTTTACTCACGTGGGCGCCAAAAGCCGCTTCACCGACGGCCAATACGGCGTTTATTACTGCGGCGACAGTTTGCAAACCGCCATCGCCGAAACCCGCTTCCACCGCGAACGCTTTATGCGCGCCACCCACGAGCCGAGCATGGAGCTGACCCTGCGCACCTACGTGTGCAAAGTGGTGCAGCCGCTGGATGACGTGCGCGAAGGCTACGACGAACTCTACGACCCCGACCCGAACGCCTACGCCCTGCCTCAACGCTTTGCCGCCGAGCGCCGTAAAGCGCGCTCGTGGGGTTTGCTGTACCGCAGCGTGCGCAACGAAAACGGCGAATGCGCGGCGCTGTTCCGCCCGCCGGCCGCCAGCATTCCGGTGCAGGGCGAGCATTTGCGTTACGTGTGGGACGGCCAGCTGCAACAGATCACCCAGGTATTCACCCTCAAAGCCATCGCTTGATTGCCGCGGAAGTCCCGATGCTGAAGAAAAGCTTCAATTCCCTGCTGACCACCTGGTTGGCGGGGTTGATCGTTTTATTGCCGCTGACCTTGACCCTGGTGTTGCTCACCTGGGTGGTGAGCCTGCTCAACCGCATCGTCGGGCCGTCGACCTACGTCGGCCGGCTGTTTGCCGCCATGGGCCAACCATTCGCCAGCAACACCTACCTCGCCTACGGCTTGGGCACGGTGCTGCTGGTAATCGCGATTTATGTGCTGGGTTTGGCCGTGCAACACGGCTTGCGCAAACCGCTGGCCTGGTTGACCGACGTCACCCTGCGGCGCATTCCGCTGTTCGGCAAGTTGTACAACCTGGCCGACCGCTTCGTGGCGCTGCTGGAGAAAAAAGAAGGCGCCGACATCAACGCCATGAGCCCGGTGTGGTGCTTCTTCGGCGGTGATGGCGTGGCGGTGTTGGCGTTGATGCCCAACCCGGAACCCATTGATATCGACGGCCGCCACTATTACGCCGTGCTGGTGCCCACCGCGCCAATTCCCATCGGCGGCGGCTTGCTGTATGTGCCAGTGGAATGGGTGAAGCCGGCCAATATCGGCGTGGATGCGTTCACCAGCATCTACGTATCGATGGGCATCAACGCCCCACCACAATCGCCGCGCAAAACCGTCTGACGCCAAAACGGCGCACGAAACACTCGCTTGACGCTGTAGGGAAAGGTGCTTTACGTTAACGTAAAGGTAACTTTTCGAGTAAGCATTTTCCTATGCCGACCACCTACAGCATTTCCGACCTGGCCCGCGAGCTGGACGTCACCACCCGCACCATTCGTTTTTACGAAGAGCAAGGCATGCTCACCCCCGAGCGCCGCGGCCAGGAGCGCATCTACTCGGCGCGCGACAAAGTCACCCTCAAGCTGATTTTGCGCGGCAAGCGCATCGGTTTTTCCCTGGCCGAGTGTCGCGAGCTGATCGAGCTGTACGACCCCACCGGCAACCACAAACAACTCGAAACCTTCATGCGCAAGATCGCCGAGCGCCGCGAACAGCTGCGTCAGCAATTACTCGACATCGAGCAGATGCAAATGGAGCTGGACACCGCCGAAGAGCGCTGCCTGGCCGCCATGGCGCAAATTCCCGCTTAACCCGTTACTGGCAGCTCAACAACAATAATCAGCAGGTGCCCACCATGACTTACCCTTCCCTGAACTTTGCCCTCGGCGAAACCATCGACATGCTGCGCGACCAAGTGCGGGCCTTTGTCGCCGCCGAACTGACGCCACGCGCGGCGGCCATAGACAGCGACAACCTGTTCCCCCACGACATGTGGCGCAAATTCGGTGACATGGGCTTGCTGGGCATTACCGTCAGCGAGGAATACGGCGGCGCCGGCCTCGGTTACCTGGCGCACGTGGTGGCGATTGAAGAAATCAGCCGCGGCTCGGCCTCGGTGGGTTTGTCATACGGCGCGCATTCCAACCTCTGCGTGAACCAGATCAACCGCAACGGCACCGCCGAGCAAAAGGCCAAGTACCTGCCGAAACTGATCAGCGGCGAGCACGTCGGCGCCCTCGCCATGAGCGAGCCCAACGCCGGCTCGGACGTGGTGTCGATGAAACTGCGCGCCGACAAACGCGGCGACTGCTACGTGCTCAATGGCAGCAAAACCTGGATCACCAACGGGCCAGACGCCAACACCTACGTGATCTACGCCAAAACCGATCTGGAAAAAGGCGCCCACGGCATCACCGCGTTTATCGTCGAGCGCGACTGGAAGGGTTTTTCGCGCAGCAACAAATTCGACAAGCTCGGCATGCGCGGCTCCAACACCTGCGAGCTGTTTTTTGATGACGTTGAAGTGCCAGAAGAAAACATTCTCGGCGTCCTCAATGGCGGCGTGAAGGTGCTCATGAGCGGCCTCGACTACGAGCGCGTGGTGTTGTCCGGCGGCCCGGTCGGCATCATGCAAGCCTGCATGGACGTGGTGGTGCCTTACATCCACGACCGCAAACAGTTCGGCCAGGCCATCGGCGAATTCCAGCTGATCCAGGGCAAAGTCGCCGACATGTACACCCAGCTCAACGCCAGCCGCGCCTACCTCTACGCCGTGGCAAACGCCTGCGACCGTGGCGAAACCACGCGCAAAGACGCCGCTGGGGTGATCCTCTACAGCGCCGAGCGCGCCACGCAAATGGCCCTGGATGCCATCCAGATTCTGGGTGGCAACGGCTACATCAACGAATTCCCCACCGGCCGATTACTGCGCGACGCCAAGCTGTACGAGATCGGCGCCGGCACCAGCGAAATTCGGCGGATGTTGATTGGTCGGGAATTGTTTAACGAGACCCGTTGACCACCAGCCCTACATCGACTGTAGGAGCGGCTTTAGCCGCGATGTTGTTGATCTAAAAGCATCGCGGCTAAAGCCGCTCCCACAGGTACCAAACGCATCGCCCGGAGCGCCCCATGGCCATCCTCACCACCCACATCAACACCCGCAGCCCCGAATTCGCGGCCAATACCGATGCCATGCTCGAGCAGGTCAATCACCTGCGCGCCCTCCTCGCCCAGGTGCAGCAAGGCGGCGGCGCCAAGGCGCAGGAACGCCACACCTCGCGGGGCAAGTTGCTGCCGCGCGAGCGCATCAACCGTCTGCTCGACCCCGGCTCGGCCTTTCTTGAAGTCGGCCAACTGGCTGCCCACGAGGTGTACGGCGAAGACGTGCCGGCCGCTGGGGTGATTGCCGGCATCGGTCGCGTCGAGGGCGTGGAGTGCATGATTTTGGCCAACGACGCCACGGTCAAAGGCGGCAGCTATTACCCGCTCACGGTGAAGAAGCACCTGCGCGCACAAACCATCGCCAAGGAAAACCGCCTGCCCTGCATCTATCTGGTGGATTCGGGCGGCGCCAACCTGCCGCGTCAGGACGAGGTGTTCCCCGACCGCGAACACTTCGGCCGCATCTTCTTCAACCAAGCGAACATGAGCGCCATGGGCATCCCGCAAATCGCCGTGGTCATGGGCTCGTGTACGGCCGGCGGCGCCTACGTGCCGGCGATGTCGGACGAAACCATCATGGTCCGCAACCAGGCCACCATCTTTCTCGCCGGGCCGCCGCTGGTGCGCGCTGCCACGGGTGAAGTGGTGAGCGCCGAAGACCTCGGTGGCGCCGACGTGCATTGCAAAACCTCCGGTGTCGCCGACCACTACGCCGAAGACGATGAACACGCGCTGGCCCTGGCGCGCCGCTGCATCAGTAACCTCAACTGGCGCAAGCACGGCCAATTGAACAGCCGCCCGCCGCAACCGCCGCTGTATGCCAGCGATGAGATTTACGGCGTGATTCCCGCCGACGCCAAGCAACCGTTCGATGTGCGCGAGGTGATTGCCCGCCTGGTCGACGGCTCGGTGTTCGATGAATTCAAAGCCCTGTTCGGCAGCACGCTGGTGTGCGGCTTCGCCCACCTCAACGGTTACCCGCTGGCGATCATTGCCAACAACGGCATTTTGTTCGCCGAGTCGGCGCAAAAAGGCGCGCACTTTATCGAGCTGGCGTGCCAGCGCGGCATCCCGTTGCTGTTTTTGCAGAACATCACCGGCTTTATGGTCGGGCAGAAATACGAAGCTGGCGGCATCGCCAAGCACGGCGCCAAGCTGGTGACTGCGGTGGCCTGCGCCAAGGTGCCGAAGTTCACGGTGATTATCGGCGGCAGTTTCGGCGCTGGTAATTACGGCATGTGCGGCCGCGCCTACGACCCGCGCTTTTTGTGGATGTGGCCCAACGCGCGAATCGGCGTGATGGGCGGCGAGCAGGCGGCGGGCGTGCTGGCGCAAGTGAAACGCGAGCAGGCCGAACGCAGCGGCCAGCAACTGAGCGCCGAGGAAGAAGCGGCCATCAAGCAGCCGATCCTGGCGCAGTACGAACAGCAAGGTCACCCCTATTACTCCAGCGCGCGGCTGTGGGATGACGGCGTGATTGACCCTGCGCAAACCCGCGAGGTGTTGGGCCTGGCACTTTCCGCAAGTCTGAACGCGCCGATTGAGCCCACCCAGTTCGGTGTGTTCCGGATGTAGTTCAGCTGAACGGCGTTTCCTGTAGGAGAGGTTTGAGCCTCGATGCTTTTGATTTCTTCAGCATCCCATCAAGGCTGAAGCCTCTCCCACAAAAAGCCAGCCCAGTTCCACACAGAGATTTGTGCAATGACTGACTTCACCACCATCGAACTCGATATCACCGCCAACGGCATCGCCACCCTGTGGCTGAATCGTGCGGACAAGAACAACGCCTTCAATGCCCAGATGATCCGCGAGCTGGTTCTGGCGTTGGACATCATCAAGGCCGACCGCAGTATTCGCTTCATGCTGCTGCGCGGGCGCGGCAAACACTTTTGCGCCGGCGCCGACCTGGCCTGGATGCAGCAATCGTCCAACCTCGACTACAGCGCCAACCTCAACGACGCCCGTGAGTTGGCCGACCTGATGTACAGCCTGCATCAGTTGAAAATCCCCACCGTGGCCGTGGTGCAAGGTGCGGCGTTTGGCGGTGCCATCGGCCTGATCAGTTGCTGCGACATGGCCATCGGCGCGCGCGATGCGCAGTTCAGCCTGTCGGAAGTGCGCATCGGCCTGGCGCCTGCGGTCATCAGCCCGTTCGTGGTGCAAGCCATCGGCGAGCGGGCCGCGCGCCGCTTTGCGCTGACCGCCGAACGCTTCGACGGCCAACGTGCGCAGCAGTTGGGCTTGTTGGCCGAGTGCTACGAACCTGACGAGCTGGAGGCGGAAGTAGAACGCTGGGTCGCCAACCTGCTGCTCAACAGTCCGTTAGCCATGCAGGCCAGCAAGCAATTGCTGCATGAAGTAGGCACTGGCGCGCTGACCCCGGCCCTGCGCCGCTATACCGAAAACGCCATCGCTCGAATCCGCGTCAGCGCCGAAGGTCAGGAAGGCCTGCAAGCCTTTCTGGCCAAGCGCAAACCCGCCTGGCAGGAGCCGCAGTCATGATCAACCGTTTACTCGTCGCCAACCGAGGCGAGATCGCCTGTCGCGTGATGCGCACCGCCAAGGCCATGGGCCTGAGCACCGTGGCCGTGCACAGCGACATCGACCGCCACGCCCGCCATGTGCGCGAGGCCGACAGCGCCGTGAATCTGGGCGGCGCCAAGCCGGCTGAGAGCTACCTGTGCATCGACAAACTGATCGCCGCCGCTCAGGCCAGCGGCGCCCAGGCAATCCACCCCGGTTACGGTTTTCTCTCCGAAAACGCCGATTTCGCCCGGGCCATCGAAGCGGCCGGGCTGATTTTTCTCGGCCCGCCCGCCTCCGCCATCGATGCCATGGGCAGCAAATCGGCCGCCAAAGCGCTGATGGAAAAAGCCGGCGTGCCCCTGGTGCCCGGCTACCACGGCGAGGCGCAAGACCTCGCCACCTTCCGCGACGCCGCCCAGCGCATCGGTTATCCGGTGCTGCTCAAAGCCACCGCAGGCGGCGGCGGTAAAGGCATGAAAGTGGTCGAGCACGAAGGCGAGCTGGCCGAGGCCTTGGCGTCTGCGCAGCGTGAGGCGCTGTCCTCGTTTGGCAACAGCCAGATGCTGGTGGAAAAGTACGTGCTCAAACCTCGGCACGTGGAAATCCAGGTGTTCGCCGACATGCACGGCCACTGCCTATACCTCAACGAACGCGATTGCTCGATTCAGCGCCGCCACCAGAAAGTCGTCGAAGAAGCCCCCGCCCCCGGCCTTAGCCCTGAGCAGCGCCGGGCCATGGGCGAAGCGGCCGTTAAAGCGGCCCAGGCCATCGGCTACGTGGGCGCCGGCACGGTGGAGTTTTTGCTGGATGCGCGCGGCGACTTTTTCTTTATGGAAATGAACACGCGCCTGCAAGTGGAGCACCCGGTCACCGAAGCCATCACCGGCCTTGACCTGGTGGCCTGGCAAATTCGCGTGGCGCGCGGCGAAGCGCTGCCGCTAACGCAAGAGCAGGTGCCGTTGATAGGCCATGCCATTGAAGTGCGCCTGTATGCCGAAGACCCCGACAACGACTTCCTGCCCGCCACCGGCACCTTGCAGCTGTACCGCGAATCGGCACCTGGCGCGGGTCGGCGCGTGGACAGCGGCGTGGCGGAAGGCGATGTGGTGTCGCCGTTCTACGACCCGATGCTGGGCAAGTTGATCGCCTGGGGAGAAAACCGCGAGGAAGCGCGCCTGCGTTTGTTGGCCATGCTCGGCGAATTTGCCGTAGGCGGCCTGAAGACCAACCTGGCGTTCTTGCAGCGCATTCTCGCGCACCCGGCGTTTGCCGCTGCCGAACTGGATACCGGCTTTATTCCGCGCTATCAGTCCGAGCTGCTGCCGCCTCCCGGTGAACGGCCCGAAGCCTTCTGGCAACTGGCCGCCCGCGCCTGGCAACTGACCGCAACGCCTGTGTCCCGTGACGATGATCCCCACAGCCCGTGGGCCGCCAGCACGGGTTGGCGCGCCGGCCTGGCCAGCGAAACCGACCTGCACCTGACCTGCGCTGGCGAGCAACGCGTGGTTCGCCTTCGCGACGCCGACGCGACCATCACGCGCCAAGGCGATCAGCTACGGGTAAACGCCAACGGCGTCACCACCCAGCACCTGGCCATCCGCCAAGGCGCGACCTTGTTCCTGCGCTGGAATAACGAGCTGCACGCCGTGCAACAGTTGGACCCCATCGCCGCTGCCGAGGCCAGCCATCAGCAGCACGGCGGGCTGACGGCGCCCATGAACGGCAGTATCGTGCGCGTGCTGGTAGAAGCCGGCCAGGCCGTTCAAGCCGGCACGCCGCTGGTGGTATTGGAAGCCATGAAAATGGAACACAGCATCCGCGCCCCGCACGATGGCACCGTCAAAGCGCTGTACTGCGCCGAAGGCGAAATGGTGGCCGAAGGTGCGGTGTTGGTGGAGCTGGAAACCTGAAAAAAAACGCGGTCCTGTAGGAGCGGCTGGTGCGACGCTCCGGTTAGCCGCGATAGTTTTTGAATACAACAGAGCATCGCGGCTAAAGCCGCTCCCACAGGACGGCAGATAGTTTGGAGAGTGAAATGGTCTTGCCCACCCACGTCCGCCTGGTCGAAGTCGGCCCGCGCGACGGTTTACAGAATGAACAACAGGCCATCAGCGTCGACGCCAAGGTGCGCTTGGTCGATCAGCTGTCGGCCGCTGGCGTGCGCTATATCGAGGTTGGCAGTTTCGTGTCGCCCAAGTGGGTGCCGCAAATGGCCGGCTCCGCCGAGGTGTTTGCCCAGCTCCAGCGCCAGCCCGGCGTTACGTACGGTGCGCTAACCCCCAATCTCAAGGGCCTGGAAGCAGCGATTGAAGCCGGTGTCAGCGAAGTGGCGGTATTCGCGGCGGCCTCGGAAGCGTTTTCGCAGAAGAACATCAACTGCTCCATCAGCGAGAGCCTGGCGCGCTTTGCGCCGGTGATGGAGTTGGCGCAGCAGCACAACGTCAGCGTGCGTGGTTATGTGTCGTGCGTGCTCGGCTGCCCGTATGAAGGCGAGATTGCGCCGGAGCAAGTGGCCAGGGTCGCGCGCGAGCTGTTCGCAATGGGCTGCTACGAAGTGTCGCTGGGCGACACCATCGGCACCGGCACGCCGGCCAATACCCGACGGCTGTTCGAGGTGGTCGGTCGCGATATCGCCCGCGACAAACTCGCCGGCCATTTCCACGACACGTACGGCCAGGCGCTGGTGAACATCTACGCCAGCCTGCAAGAAGGCATCGCCGTGTTCGACAGCTCCGTCGCCGGCCTCGGCGGCTGCCCGTATGCCAAGGGCGCCACCGGCAACGTCGCCACCGAAGACGTGCTCTACATGCTCAACGGCATGGGCATTAGCACCGGCATCGACATGGCGAAACTGATCGCGGCCGGCCAAGGCATTTGCGAGGTACTGGGCAAGGCCAACGGTTCGCGGGCTGCCAAAGCCTTTCTCGCCAAGCAGTAACCCTGCTACTGCGCAGCCACCGCCGGCTGCGTAGTTGCCACGTCTTTGGCCACCCACTCGGCGGTGCTGAAGGGTTTACGAATCAGCCGCTGCTCACCGGCCAGTTTGATCGACGCATCCAACTTGCCGAGAAACTCGGGGTCCAGCCGGGTCTGGAACAAGTGGCCAAGCTGTTCATCGCCCAGGTCGGTTTGCAGAATCAGCGCCGGATAGCCCGCCAGGCGCGACACCAATTGGATGTACGCCTCTTTATTCGCCTCGTCACTGACCCACTGCACGGCGGTTTCCTGCGCCTTGAGCAGGCGTTTGACGATGTCCGGGTGCGCATCGACAAAGGCCCCCGAACCCACCAGCACGCTCTGCACACTGCCGGCGCCGTTGAGGTCTTTGGTGGTCAGCGGAATATCGACCAGGCCACGCGCGCGCAGCGCCGTCAGGTTGGAAGCGCCCCAGGTGGCGTCGATTTGCTTGGCCACCAGCGCCGAGGTGGACGCGGTGAAGTCCAGGTTAATGACCTTGAAATCTTTCTCCGTCAGGCCCTGGCTCACCAGCGCGGCGTCAAACGACAGCTGCACAGCGGTGCCCCGAAAAATGCCCACGCGCTTGCCTTTCAAGTCTGCCAGCGACTGAACGCCGGAGCCCGGTAGCACGCCGAGATACAGCTTCACGTCGCGGGCCGTGGCGCTCAGCAGCCGCGTGTCGAGGCCGTTGGATTTACCGACGATGGCCGCCAGGTCGCCCAGGTACGCCAAGTCGACCTGGCCGTTGGCGAATGCTTCGTTAATAGCGGGACCGGCGCCCTTGAAGAAATTCCACTGAACCTTGATGCCCTCCGCCGCCAGCGCCTTCTCGAATAACTGCTGCTCGCGCACCACATCGACGATGCCGCCGCCACTGTGGGTGGCTACGGCGCTGAGGTCGGGCACGGCAATGCGAATTTCCGTCAGCGGCTCTGGCGCGCCGTGAGCCACCAGCGGAAACACGCCCAGGAGTCCCGCCAGCAGCGGCGAGGCGAACAGGCTCAATGCCGAGTTAAAGAAGGTTTTCATCGTTGCAGGCTCCCGCCAAAAAATGCCGGCACCGCGCCAGCGTGAGCCGGGAATAAGACACAGCAGAAACGAAACTTTAAATACTATTAAATTATTTTTTAGTAACCATTTGACCTAAGCACTGGTCAGCGTGGCCCCGAACGCCCATGCGGGAAAAGCATAAAAAGTATTCAAGAAAGGCATTTGCCTGGCTGCGGGGGCGGCCCTTAAATGCGGTTCTTAGCTTAAAAAGCGCAGATAACCGAATTTGATATACCTATGAAGAATATATCTAAGCCCTTCTCCCCTGCTCTCGCGTCATCGGGTTACTGATATGGCCAGCGTCCGTTCCATTGCGCTGAACCCGCCCGCTCGACGCTTCGCCTTCAGCTCAAGCGTTGCGCGTCGAGCGCTGCGGCCCTGGGTGGTGCCGGCCTTATTGTTGCTGGTCTGGGCGCTTGCCGCGCGCTACGGCTGGATGTCTGCGCAAACCCTGCCGGCGCCCGCCTTGGTTTGGCAGACCGCACTGGAACTGGGCCGCGACGATTTGCTCGGCCATTTGTGGATCAGCCTGCAGCGCTTGTTCTGGGGGTTGTCAGTTGGCGTGGCGGTGGGCGCGGTGTTGGGCGCTACGCTGGGCTTCAGCCCACGGGCAGAACGCCTGGTATTCCCGACCTTCAGCGCCCTGGCGCAGATTCCAACCTTGGCGTGGATTCCGCTGTTCATGCTGCTGTTTGGCATTGGCGAAACCTTGAAGCTGGTGGTGCTGGTGAAGGCCGTAGTGGTGCCGGTGACCATCCACACGCTGGTCGGCGTGCGCGACGCCCAGCCCAAACTGCGCGAAGCCGCCGCCGTGTTGCGCTTGCCGACCTACCTGCTGATATGGCGACTGGTGTTGCCCGCCGCCCTGCCGTCGTTTATGGCGGGTTTGCGCGTGGCGCTGGCCACCGGCTGGTCGTCATTGCTGGCCGTGGAGTTGCTCGCCTCCAGTGAAGGCATCGGCTACCTGATGGTCTGGGGCCGCCAGTTGTTCATGCTCGACGTGGTGTTCGTCTGCATCCTCATCATCGGCATCGTCGGCGTGCTGATGGAGCGCGGCATCACCCTGCTCGACCGCGCGCTCTTGTTCTGGCCGCACCCGCCCACCGCCGAGTTTCGCCGCCGCCCCGTGGGCAGCGGTTGGCAACGCTGGCAGCCGTGGCTGTTGCCGCTGGGCCTGGTGGCGCTCTGGCAGGCGGCTAGCCAATTGCAATGGCTGGACAGCAACGTGCTGGTCAGCCCGTGGCAGGTGCTGCTCAGCACATACGAAGGCGTGAGCGACGGCAGTTTGCTGACGGCCATGGGCCACAGCCTGCTGCGCGCGCTGGCCGGTTTGCTGGTCGGCGGCGGTCTGGGCTTTGTACTGGGCGTGGTGCTGGGGTTGTCGTCGCGCACCGACCGCCTGCTGGGCCCGAGTTTATCCGCGCTGCGCCAAATCGCCATTTTCGCCTGGGTGCCGCTGCTCACCGCCTGGTTCGGTCTGGGGGAATTGGCGAAGTTGGTGTTCGTCGGGCTGGCGGCGTTTTTCCCGCTGCTGGTGGCTACTCAACGGGGCATTCGCAACCTGTCGCCACAGTTGGGCGAAGCCGCCACGGCGCTGCGCCTGAATCTGTTCCAGCGCTTGCGCCTGCTGATCCTTCCGGGCGCCACGCCGGCGATTTTCGCGGGCTTGCGCCTGGGTCTGATCTGCGCCTGGCTCGGCACCATCGGCGCGGAATATTTCATGGCCTCGGGCTACGGCATCGGCACCTTGATGATCGGCGCGCAGCAGCTGTTTCGCATGGATCAGGTAATGGCCGCAATGCTCCTCATCGGCCTTACCGGCGCCGCCCTCAACGCCCTCGGCCAATTTATCGAAGCGCGGGCAACGCGCTGGAGAACCGCATGAGCACACTCGCCTTTCCCTCGGCCAAAGCCAACGCCGCGCCGTTGGTGCGCTTCAACCACGTGGGCAAACACTTCGCTGTCGACGGCGGAGAGCTGGAAGCCATTCGTGAATTCAATCTGGATATCGCGCCCGGCGAGTTCGTCGCCATCGTCGGTTCCAGCGGCTGCGGCAAATCCACCCTGCTGCGTTTGCTGGTGGGCCTGGATAGCGAATTTCGCGGGCAGATTGAGGTGGCCGGCAAACCGGTGCAGGGCATCGGCGGCGATCGCGGCATTGTGTTCCAGGAACACCGCCTGTTTCCGTGGCTGACGGTGGAGCAGAACATCGGCCTGGGCTTGGTTAACGAACACCTGAACCAGGCCGAGCGCTTTCGCCGGGTCAGCGAGTTTATTCATCTGGTGGGTTTGCAAGGCTTTGAACGCGCCTACCCGCATCAGCTCTCCGGCGGCATGGCGCAACGGGTGGCGATTGCCCGAGGCCTTGTGGCCAGCCCACAAATTCTGCTGCTCGACGAACCGTTCGGCGCGCTCGACGCCCTCACTCGTCAGCACATGCAAGACGAACTCCTGGCCATTCGCCGCCGCGCAACGATCACCACGCTGCTGGTGACTCACGACGTCGAGGAAGCGATTTATCTCGCCGACCGCGTGGTGGTCATGGAGCCGCGCCCCGGCCGAATCAAGCGCGTGGTGGCCGTCGACCTGCCGCACCCACGGGCGCGCAGCAGTTTCGAATTCCATCAACTGCGCGAAGAACTGCTGCATGAATTGACCAGCGACGGCGCCTACGTGGCCCCGCCCGTGGTGCGCGTGGAAGACCTGCCGCTGGCTTATATCGCCTACTGATTTCTACCGGTTAAAAGAAGGATGCTGTGCCATGAGTAAACGCCCGAATTTCCTGGTAATCGTCGCCGACGACCTGGGTTTCTCCGACCTCGGCGCCTTTGGTGGCGAGATCGCCACGCCGAACCTCGACGCCCTGGCCACCGCCGGCGTGCGTCTGACCGACTTCCACACCGCGCCCACGTGCTCGCCAACCCGTTCCATGCTGCTCACCGGCACCGACCACCACATCGCCGGCATCGGCGCCATGGCCGAGGCCATCGGCCCGGAGCAACTCGGCCAACCGGGCTACGAAGGCTATTTGAACGAGCGCGTGGTGGCCCTGCCGGAGCTGCTGCGTGAAGCGGGCTACCAGACGCTGATGGCCGGCAAATGGCACCTCGGTCTGACTGCTGACCAGGCGCCGCACGCTCGCGGTTTCGAGCGGTCGTTCTCGCTGCTTCCCGGCGCCGCCAACCATTACGGCTACGAACCACCCGAAGACGAAAAAACCCCCGGCATCATCAAAGCGACACCCGTGCTGTACATCGAAGACGACCAATTCATCGACACGCTGCCGGACGATTTCTACTCATCCGACGCTTTTGGCGACAAGCTGCTGCAGTACCTGAAAGAGCGCGACCAGGCGCGACCGTTCTTCGCCTATTTGCCCTTCTCCGCCCCGCACTGGCCGCTGCAGGCGCCCGCCGACGTGGTGGCCCACTACAAGGGCCGCTACGACGCCGGGCCCGAGGTATTGCGCCAGGAACGCCTGGCCAAACTCAAGGAATTGGGCTTGGTCGGGCAGGACGTGGAAGCCCACCCTGTGATCGCGCAGAACCAGGAATGGCAGGCGCTCAGCGACGAGCAGCGGGCGATCTCTGCGCGCACCATGGAAACCTATGCGGCGATGGTCGAGCGCATGGACTGGAATATCGGTCGCGTGGTCGATTACCTGCGCCAGCAAGGCGAACTGGACAACACCTTTGTGCTGTTTATGTCCGACAACGGCGCCGAAGGCCTGCTGCTGGAGGCGTTTCCGCTGTTCGGCGAAACGCTGCTTACCTACCTCGACACCCACTACGACAACAGCCTGGACAACATCGGCCGCGCCAATTCCTACGTCTGGTACGGGCCGCGCTGGGCCCAGGCGGCGACAGCGCCTTCGCGTCTATACAAAGCCTTCACCACTGAAGGCGGCATTCGCGTGCCGGCGCTGGTGCGTTACCCGGCCTTCCACCGGCAGGGGCAGATTGTTAAGGAATTCAGCACGGTGATGGACATCACCCCCACCATTCTTGATCTCGCAGGGGTTCGCCACCCTGGCAAGCAATGGCGAGGCCGCGAGGTGGCCGAACCGCGCGGCAAATCGTGGCTGGGCTACCTGAGCGGCGAGACCGAGCAGATTCACGACCAGAACACCGTCACCGGCTGGGAGTTGTTCGGCATGCGCGCCATTCGCCAAGGCGACCTGAAAGCCGTGTTTATTCCCGGCCCGGTTGGGCCTTCGACTTGGCAGCTGTATGACTTGAGCAGCGACCCAGGAGAGATTCACGACCTGGCTGAACGCGAGCCCGAGAAGCTGGCCGTGTTGCTGGAACATTGGCACCAGTACGTGGCGGAGACGGGGGTGATATTGAGCAAGTCGCCGTTTCAGGGGTAAGCGCTTAGAGCAAGAGCATCGCGGCTAAAGCCGCTCCCACAAAAGAGCGAAGCCGCGACGCCTGCCAGCTGTTTTTTTGTGGGAGCGGCTTTAGCCGCGATGCGGTGGGCCGGCGAAAGAGCGGTTCGGAGTAAACCCGTCAATCACCGCGGCTGGACCCCCGCCTTCGCGGGGGTGACGGAGTAAGTGATTCCGCGCAGGCGATCTGCAGACCGGCCGGGCGGCCGTGCCATTAGGCGCGAAGCGCGCTGCGCAGCCGTTGGCTCTCACCTTTCGGGCAATTCACCTCCACCTGCGACAAACCCAACCATTGCGCCATGGCTATTAAATTACGCGCCAGGGCCTGCACGCCCTCCTCATCCAGGCCCACCGTTTCCTCGTGCAGCGCATGCACCAGCAGGCGCCCGCTGCTGCGCTCGGCGCGCAGGTCGACCCGGGCGGCCAGCCGCTCGTTGTGCAGGAATGGCAGCACGTAATAGCCGTACACGCGTTTGGCTTGCGGGGTGTAAATCTCCAGGCGGTAGCGGAAGTCGAAGAGCCGCTCGGTGCGCGCGCGTTCCCAGATAAGCGAATCGAACGGCGACAGCAACGTCGAGGCTTTTACGCTACGGGGGATGCTGAGCGCCGGAAGGCTATAGGCGGTTTTGTCCCAACTCTGCACGGTCACCGGTTGCAACGCGCCGGCCTCGACCAACTCGGCCAGCCGCGCCTGGCTGTCTTTGGGGTCGAGGCGAAAGTAATCGCGTAAGTCTTTTTCGGTGGCCACGCCCAACGCCGCAGCCGCGTGTAGCAGAAGCTGGCGTTGCGCCTCGGCTTCTGGCACGTCCGGGTGGTTGAGCCAGGCGTGGGGGACTACCCGTTCGGGCAAATCGTAGAGCCGTTCGAAACCGCGTCGGCCGGCCACGGTGACCTCGCCGGCAGCGAACAGCCATTCCAGCGCCATTTTCTCCGCGCTCCAGTCCCACCATGGCCCGGCCCGTTCTACCCGGGTGGTCAGTGCACCCGCGCCCGTCGCGCCGCTGTCGCGCACCGTGGCAAGCACCCGCTGCACCACCTGCTGCTGCTCCTTACCGAATGTGGCGAGGTGCTGGTAGATGCCCTGACCGTGGGCGGCGCGCTGCATGCGCCAACGCATCAGCGGATACACCGCGAACGGCATCAGCGAGGCTTCATGGCCCCAGTATTCGAAAAGGGTTCGGCGTTTGCCCCGGCCCCATGCAGCCTGCTCGAGCAGGCTGGGCGAATAGTCGCCGAGGCGGGAAAACAACGGCAGGTAATGGGAGCGGACCACGGCGTTCACCGAGTCGATCTGCACCACGCCCAAGCGCTCGATCAAGGCGTTGAAGCGCGCCGGTTTGACTTCGCTGGCGCGGCTGCGGTCGGCAAAACCTTGGGCGCTCAAGGCCAGGCGGCGGGCCTGGTTAAGGGATAGCGATAGCGGTGTGGACATCGGCTGCACCTGGTTCGGCTTCGGGTGCAGGATACGGCCTGGCGAAGGTGAATACAGTCGCGCTGGGGCCGTTTTTTGCCAAAAGCGCCAAGCGCTCTTTGGCTTCGAGCGGCGTTGGCAGTTGGCCAACGGGCAGCCACCAGAGAGCCAACGACGGCGTGTCGAGTTTCTCCATCCAGCTTTTCTTCGACTTCAGCACGCTCAGGTGGTCGCCGCTGTACACGTAGGCCTTCAACGCCTCGAACGAAGTCCAGACCGAGAGGTTGACGATGAGGCGCGGGTCGTCGAACAGCACAATCGAGGTGGCGTCGCCCTCTTCCGTTTGCAGCCGCCAGACGAAACCAGGGCTGCGGTCAGCCAATTGATTGATGGGGTCCAGTTGCTCAACAAAGCCCCGCATCAACGGGTCATCGAGCGGGGCTTTGGTGCGGGCAATGTTGACTTGCGCCAGATGGAACTGCGAGTTCATGCGGTCTTCCTTGGTTGCGGTGGCGTGGGCTCAACGTTTCAGGGGGTCTTCCCAGAATGGCCGTTCCACTTCCTGCTCGATGTCGGAACGCGACAGGCCCAAGTCTTTGAGCGTAGCGTCCGGCATGCTCGCCAGCAGGCGGCGTTGCGCGGCCAGCTGGTGCCAGCGTTTCACTTGCAGCCACAGCCGGGCGAACAGGCCTTGGGAACCCTGCCGCGAACGTGGCAAGGCGGCGGCGATGGCGTAACCTTTTTGCGCTTTCATGATCAGCTCTCCTTGTTCAATGCTCCCCCTGAGGTGTGCGACGAACTGCTGCGCGAAGGGGATGGCGAGAGTGTCCGCCCGGCGCTAAGATCAATCCAACGAATGTTTCTTATGCAACCCATCTCGGGAGTTGATGAATGAGCAGCTATGTCGGCATCGACAGCGAACTGTTACGGACCTTTGTGGCCATCGCCGATCTGGGCGGTTTTACCCGCGCGGCGGAAGCGGTAAACCGCACGCAGTCGGCGGTGAGCATGCAGATGAAGCGCCTCGAAGAAGACGTAGTGCAGCGCGCCTTGTTCGAGCGCGATGGGCGTCAGGTGCGGCTGACGGCCGAGGGCCAAGTGCTGCTCGGTTATGCGCGGCGCATCTTGAAACTGCATGGCGAGGTGATGAATACCTTGCGCGAGCCGCACATGGTCGGCTCGGTGCGCATCGGCACGCCGGATGACTACGTGATGCGCTTTCTGCCGGGCATTTTGTCGCGCTTCGCCCAGGCCTATCCGATGGTGCAAGTGGAGGTGCATTGCGAATCGTCGTCACAACTGTTGCAGCGACAGGATCTGGATTTGTCCATCGTCACGCGTATGCCGGGCGATGAAATCGGCCAACTGCTGCGCCAGGAACGGTTCGTCTGGGCCGAGGCCTTGGGCTTCAGTCCGCACGAGCAAACGCCGCTGCCCTTGGCGATGTTCAACAACGATTGCTTCTGCCGCCTGTGGGCCTGCAATGCGCTGGACACCATGGAGCGGCAATACCGCGTGGCGTACACCAGCCCGAGCCTGTCGGCGATCATGGCGGTAGTCAGCGCCGGGCTGGCGGTCACGGCCCAGCTGCAAAGCCTGATTACCCCTGACATGCGCATTCTGGGAAAAGCCGAGAACCTGCCGGAGCTGCCGCTGTGCAGCATTGTGCTGCTGCGCAACACACGCACGCAGTCGCCAGTGACGGAGAGCCTGGCCGAGCACATTGTCGAAGGCTTCCGCATGTGAAACGGCGGTGGGCGAACAGCCATTCCCTGCAACCCATGGCGCATTAAAGACAAGCGCGCTAACTTTATGCATCCCTTACGTATCTGCCGGAGGCACCATGGCCACGCCCGAACAGCTCAAACTCGATAACCAGCTGTGCTTCGCGCTGTACTCTACATCGCTGGCGATGACCAAGGTGTACAAGCCGCTGCTTCAGGCGCTCAACCTCACGTATCCCCAGTACTTGGCGATGTTGGTGCTTTGGGAAGGCGATGGCATTACCGTCGGGGAGCTGAGCCAGCACTTGCTGACCGACCCCGGCTCCGTCACCCCGCTGCTCAAACGCCTGGAAGCGGAAGGTTTGCTCACCCGCACCCGCAGCAGCCAGGACGAACGCGTGGTGCAGCTGCACCTGACCGACAAGGGCCGCGCCTTGCAGGAACAGGCCATGGGCGTTCCCGCCTGCATTTTGAAGGCGACAGCGCAGCAGCCAGCGGAGCTTATGGAGCTTAAAAACGAGCTGGTTACCCTGCGAGACGCGCTGCAAGGCTCGGTCTAGACGCTTATTCCACAAATACAGAACGGTTAGAACAAATTAGTCCAACTATTTAGCTTGCGCGCAAACTAAATAGACACTAAATTTCACTCCACGCACTGCTTAGTGCACAAAACTTTAGCAAACTAAATAGACAACTGGAGAACGACCATGCAAACCATCAAAGCTCTGTACACCGCTACTGCAACCGCCACCGGTGGCCGCGACGGCCGCGCTGTTTCTTCGGACGGCGTGCTCGACGTGAAACTCTCCACCCCTCGCGAACTGGGCGGTCAAGGCGGCGAAGCTACTAACCCGGAACAACTGTTCGCTGCCGGTTACTCGGCTTGCTTCATCGGCGCGCTGAAATTCGTTGCCGGCCAGCAGAAGAAACAACTGCCCGCTGACAGCTCCATCACCGGCAAAGTCGGCATCGGCCAGATCCCCGGCGGCTTTGGTCTGGAAGTGGAACTCAACATCAGCTTGCCAGGCTTTGATCAAGCTGAAGCCCAGGCGCTGGTTGATGCAGCGCACCAGGTTTGCCCGTACTCCAACGCTACCCGCGGCAACATCCAGGTAACCCTGAACGTCGCTGTGTAAAAGCAACAGGCACAAAAAAGCCCGACCTAGGTCGGGCTTTTTCATGTCGGCAATAAAGTCGGATTTAAACCGGAGCTTTAGCGCGCGATTTGTACTCGCCGGTACGGGTGTCGATTTCGATCCAGTCGTCGATTTCGCAGAAGTCAGCCACTTTGACTTCAGTGCCGTTGCTCAGCTTGGCAGGCTTCATCACTTTGCCCGAGGTATCGCCACGAGCCGAACCTTCGGTGTAAGTGATTTGGCGAACGATGGTGGTCGGCAGGTCAACCGAAACCACTTTGCCTTCGAAGAACACGGCTTCGCAGACGTCGGTCATGCCATCAACGATGAACGGCAGAACGCTTTCCAGGTCTTCGGAGTTCAGTTCGTACTGGTTGAACTCTTCGTCCATGAACACGTAGTTCGGTTCGCTGAAGTAGGAGTAAGTCACGGCAACGCGGTCCAGGATAACTGGTTCCATTTTGTCGTCGGCTTTGTAAACGGTTTCAGTAGAAGAACCGGAGAGCAGGTTCTTCAACTTCATTTTAACGATGGCGCTGTTACGACCGGATTTAGTGAATTCGGCCTTTTGGATAAGCCATGGCTGGCCGTCGATCAGGGCCACACTGTTTGGCTTCATTTCTTGTGCGGTTTTCATACGAGTATCCGAATTTGGATGGAGGTACAGAATTCTAGGCCGCGTATCATAGCCAATTTCGGTAAAACAGTACCAGCGCCGATGCAAGATCGGCCTGAGAACCCCATTCTAGAGCCTTCTGCTCGGCATGCCGATTGAACTCGGAGTGACACTCCGACAGATTGTTCCACGCCTCGGCTAGCGCGCCTTCGGTATTCCACGCCAGCCAAAAATCACGCAACGCCGCCTGCGCGGCTGTCGGCAGCCCCTGCTGGTACAGCGCCAGAAATGCTTGGAGTTTGTCGAGATGAGCGTCGTCTTGCTGTTTGTAGATGTGCCACACCAGGGGCCGCCCCGCCCACAGCGCGCGTACAAACGAGTCCTCGCCACGCACGGCATTGAAGTCGCAGCACCAGAGCAATCGGTCGTACCTCTGCTGCGACATGAACGGCACCACCTGCACGCGCACGTTGCCCCGCTCCGTCGCATCTCCAGCGGCTAGGGACTGACCGCCGAGCCAGCGCTGCACGTCGCCCAGCACCCTCCCTTCCGGCACCAGCACATGGCTGCGCTCGTTGGCTTGGGCTAAAGCGTCGAGCCATTGGCCGAGCATCGGCAGTTCGTACGCGAATAGGGAAATCAGCTGCGTACCAGGTGCTTGAATCACGCCTAACGACGCGAGAAACCGCTGCCGCGCTGCCGGATCCAGCTGCAACGCGTCGCGCTGGGCAAGCAAGTCGCGTTCGCGCAGCAAGCCGCCGGTTTTTTCGGTAAATCCAGGGAAAAAGAAAAACTTCTGTAAGCCGTTGGATTGCATCGACGGCAAGCCATGGCAGCCCTCAACCCACGCTTCGGCGCTCAGGTATTCCAGGTTCAGCCAGAGCGACGGCCGCTCGCGTTCGCTCATTGCCTGGATATAAGCGGCCGGCAGTGTGCATGCGAAAGCCTCGATCACCACGTCTGCCGCCGGCACGGGCTGCCACATGGTGGGCCATTGCCGTACCTCTACGCCGTCTTGCCACTGTTGAGCGACAGACGCGTCGCCCTGAGGGCAGATACGCGCGTACGCGGACAAATCGTCGACCCAAAGCCGCACCGCGCAACCGTGCTCGGCGACCAGTTGCCGAGCAAGGCGCCAGGTCACGCCAATGTCGCCGAAGTTATCCACCACGCTGCAGAAAATGTCCCACTTCACGCCGATGCTTCCGATAAAAGACGCGGCAGTTTATCGCGAGAAAAGAAAAGCCCGTCACAAGGACGGGCAAAAGGCGTGGAGCAACGCAGAAATAAAGAGGCAACCGGGGAGTTGCCAAGGGACGCCGGGGGAGCAGCGTGAAAATCAGGCAGCGAGCGCGTGGGTCGGCTTGCTGCGTAAAAGCGATTCGAAGGTCCAGAGGGTTTTGCTGGCCACCGCCACCTCGAAGGAGCTAAACGGGCCGGAGCGCTGCACGCCATCGACCATCACATACCAGCAGGCGAGAACGCCGTCGGCGCGCAGCGTGGCCGGAACGGCACTGCCAACCACTGACATGATGTTGATGTTCGTCATAACCACCTCCGCAATTCGGTATAGCGCTACGTTACGGCGCCGCGCCAGCGCGCGGAAATCAGTCGGGTCGATAGTGGCTATGTCTGAAGAGGATGAAGCCGCGTTCCTAAGAGCTTTTAAGAAACGGCTGTCGGAATCTCCCTTAGCAGCAACTTAATTGCACTTAACCAACATTATTATTCATTTGTGCCGTCTCCTGCCCCTCGCCACACTCGCCGCCGTCGCCAATACCGAGCTTGTTGCCCCGATGTTTGCCGCCTGGTTAAAGACCTTCCTGCCTTCCGCAACGCCCACCCGTCCTACCGAATGGCTGCGTGCCGCATACGGCGCCGCGCTGGGCGTTCTAGCCTGCGCCTGGGCCGGAAGCCACTTGTTTGGAGCGCAAGTGGCCAGCCATTTGCTCGGCCCCCTCGGCGCCTCCGCGGTGCTGCTGTTTGCCGTGTCGTCGGGCGCGCTGGCGCAGCCGTGGTCGATCGTCGGCAGCTACGCAGTGGCCACCGTAGTGGCGGTCGGCACGCTGCACATGCTTGCGCCCGGAATTGCTGCTGCCGCGCTAGCTGTGGGCGGTACGGTGGTGTGCATGTTTCTGCTGCGCTGCGTGCACCCGCCGGGCGCGGCGCTGACCATTTGCGTGGTGTTCGGCGGGCCGAGCCTGACGGATCTGGGCTGGCACGTGCTTTACCCAACGCTGTTCAACGCCTTGGCATTGCTCGCGTGCGCCCTGCTCTACAACAACCTCACCGGCGTGCGCTATCCCAGGCTGCCCGCACCAGCGGCCAACGCTCACGCCACGCAAGACCCGCCGCCGCAAGAGCGTATGGGCATCACCAGTGCCGACCTGGATGAAGCGCTGAACGAGCTGGGCGGTTTCGTTGATATCCAGCGCGAAGACCTCAAGCAAATCATTCGCGCCACCGAGAAGAACGCGCTGCGCCGTAGCATGGGCGACATCCGTGCCGAACAGATCATGTCGCGCGATGTGCAAACCGCCACGCCGCAGACCACCCTCAAGCAGGCGTTGGGCCTGCTCAAGCATCACCATTTGAAGACCTTGCCGGTGCTGGACGAACAACGTCATCTAGTCGGTATCGTCAGCCTCATCGACCTCATCAGTCACAGCCGCCGCTCAGGCCGCCGCAATCTCTTGGGCCGCCTCGGTTTAAAGAGAGATGTAGTGCTGGAAGAAGTCATGAGCCACCCGGTAATCGCCGTGCAGCGCACCACCCATGTGGTGGAGATGATTCCGCTGCTGTCGGATCAGGGTCTGCACTGCCTGCCCGTGCTCGACAAAGGCGAGTTGCTGGGCATCGTTACGCAAACTGACTTGATCGCGGCCTTGCACCGCGACCTGTTGATGCACCTGGGTTAACCCTAGGCGGGGTCCCAACGCTGCGACCAATCTGCCCCGCTGCGAATCACCTCGCGCAACAAGGCAAACGTCTGTTGCAGCGCCTCACTGTCACGTTCGCGCACGTAAACCAGGTAAGTCGGGTAATTGAATTCCGGCGCTTTCTCGACCCGTTCCAGCGCGCCGCTGTCGAGATAGCTTTGCACCACCCGTGTACGGAAATAACCGCTACCGCCGGAAGCCAAGATGTACTGCAGCGCCAGCGGACCATGATTGAAACCCAGCGCCGCCTTCGCCCGTTCAGGCAAGGCTGCGTCATGTTGACGGCGAAACTCCTCACCCCAATCGATGTACACGTAGGGCTCCGGCGTCTGCGGTTGGCGCACCAAAATCAGCTTTTCTTCCAACACTTGCTCAACCTGCAAGCCAGGCCAATAGGACGGCTGGTACACCAGCGCGGCATCCAGCACACCCAGTTCCAATTGCTTGAGCAGCGCCTGGCCGTCGCCGATTTGCGCGCGTACCGCCAGCGCCGGCATGTGCTCGCGCACTTGCTGCACCCACCTAAGCATTAACGGGTTGCACAGGCTTACCTCCCCTCCCAAGCGCAGCACCGTGCGATACCCCGGCATTAACGGTAAATCACGCTGCGCCGCCTCCCAGGTTTGCACCAACTGGTTGGCAAACACCACAAAGGCTTCGCCATCGACCGTCAGCTTCGCGCCCGCTCGATTGCGCACGAACAGCTTGCAGCCCAGCTGGTTCTCCAGATTCTGCACCCGCGCTGTGATCGCCGTTTGCGTCACATGCAGTTGCTCGGCAGCGGCAACCAGGCTGCCGCTGCGGACAATCTGCAAAAAGGTGCGGGCGAGTTCGATATCCATGGCGCGGCTCGGCGAAAAAGTGAAGCGCCATTGTAGGGAGAGTCGCACCGCAGCGGGTATGCCTGACTAATCGCAAGTCAGGCGAGCACTGCAACAACCTGCGGTATTTTCCACGCCGCTGCGGGAAACCGATCAGCTACCGTTACCCCATCGCGCTGTAGCCCTCACGCCACAGCATTGCTCTGCCACTGCTTGGGAAAACCTGCATGACCGCCCCTGCCTATGACCTCGTCGTATTCGGTGCCACCAGTTTTGTCGGCCAGCTCCTAACCCATTATCTGGCCGAGCACTTACCCAGCGAAGCGCCGGCACTGCGTTGGGCAATCGCAGGGCGCTCCGCCGCCAAGCTCAGCACGCTTAAACGCACATTGGGCGCTCTCGGCGAGAACCTGCCGACACTGATTGCCGATGCCGGCGACGAGGCGCAGTTGCGCACGTTATGCCAACAGACCCGCGTTGTGGTCTCCACCGTTGGACCCTATGCCTTGTATGGCGAGCCGTTGGTAAAAGTCTGCGCGCACCAGGGCACCGACTACTGCGACCTCACCGGCGAGGTGCAATGGATTAAACGCATGCAGGACAAATACGAAAGCACCGCCAAACAATCTGGCGCGCGCATCGTCCATTGCTGCGGCTTTGACTCGGTGCCTTCCGACATGGGCGTTTACGTGCTGCAACAACAGGCCATGGCGCAATTCGGGGTGCCTGCAACGCAAGTGAAAATGCGCGTGAAAACGCTGAAAGGCGGAGCATCGGGCGGCACCATCGCTAGCATCATCAACGTGGCGCAAGAGGCAGCTGCCGACCCAGCCTTGCGCAAAGAACTGATGAACCCCTACTCCATTTGTCCGCCGGGCCACGGATTCACCACCCGCCAACATGCGGTTCGGGGAGTTGAACACGACAGCGATTTCGGCATGTGGATCGGCCCCTTCCTCATGGCTGCGATTAACGAGCGAGTCGTCCATCGCTCCAACGCGCTGAGCGGTCATGCCTACGGCTCCACCTTCACTTACAACGAAGCCACACTGACGGGCCCCGGCTTGAAGGGGCGCCTCATGGCGTTCGCCATGGTATTTGGGCTGGGCTTTTTCATGCTCGGTGTGATGATCTCTCCCATTCGCCGCCTGCTGGAGCGATTCGTCTTGCCTAAACCTGGCGAAGGCCCGAGTCCAGAAGCCCAACAGGCGGGGCGTTACGACCTGCGCTTTCTCGGCCGCACCGCCACCGGCCAGGTGCTGAACGTGAAAGTGACCGGCGACCGCGACCCGGGCTACGGCTCCACCAGCAAAATGCTCGGCCAGGCCGCGATCAGTCTGGCCCTGGACCTTCCCAAAGAAGCCGGCAAGGGCGGCGGGTTCTGGACACCCGCCACCGCCTTCGATCAGCGCTACGTCGAGCGACTCAGGCGCTACGCCGGCCTCACCTTTGAGGTGCTGTGATCAGCGCACAAAAAACTCACCGACCATTTCTTCATCTGCTACGGTCCAAATTTCGCCACAATAGAAAAAACCGGACACCGTTCCGGACGTTATCCCTGGCCAATTTGGGTTTTTTCGCCATGACTACACAACCAAACAAGCCTAGCTGCGACGCCTGTCGCGACGGTGCAGCCCTCGAATTTGACTTCACCATGGCTTTCCAGCCCATCGTCAACCTTGTCGAGCGCAGCGTTTATGCCTACGAGGCGTTGGTGCGTGGCACGGACGGCAGCAGCGCCGCCTCAGTGCTCGGGCGCGTCAACGAGCACAACCGCTACGCGTTTGACCAAGCCTGCCGAGTCAAGGCGGTGGAACTGGCAAGTCGACTGCAGATGCCGTGTTTGCTGAGCATCAATTTTCTCCCTAACGCCGTCTACAAAGCCGCTACGTGCATTCGGGCCACGCTTGAGGCCGCCAAGCGCTTCAACTTCCCCACTGAGCGCATTATTTTCGAGCTCACCGAAGGGGAAGAACTGGTCAACAAAGACCACTTGAAAGAGATCGTCACCGAATACCACAAGCATGGCTTTCGCACCGCCATCGACGACTTCGGTGCCGGCTACGCCGGACTTAACCTGCTCGCCGAATTCCAACCCGACATCATCAAACTCGACATGGCCTTGGTGCGCGACATCGACAGCCACCGTGTCCGCCAGGCAATTGTTGAAGGAATTGTGGGTGTTTGCCGGGCGCTGGAAATTGAAGTAATTGCTGAAGGTATTGAATCGGTCGGTGAACTGCGCCATTTGCAATCGCTGGGTATAAACCTGTTCCAGGGCTACCTGTTCGCCCGACCGGGTTTTGAGGCGTTGCCAACGGTGCAATGGCCGGAGATTTGAAAGAGTACATGTTGGGTGGTTTGAAGCATTTTTGAACTGTGCGACTTTTCCGGCGCTCCGCCCGCGCTCTTTAGGAAAGTCGCTCGTTTACCAGAAAAGGCTTTGGCACCAACTGCATGTTGGATCTATGCAGTAAGGAATTTCCCACAGGTCTCTCAGGATTTTCCCGCCGAGTTCTAAAGCTATCGTACATAGCGCACGGAGCGATCACCTCTACACTCTGCTCATCCGAACGGGTCCTTCGATTTATTTAACTACCCGCGCGACTAACTCCGCGACCGGAAACGCAGCGGCATTTGAATTAAACAAACTGACCGCTGCATTAATTTCCTTTGTATCAGGTGAGCGCTATTATGACTGGCTATAACGCAGTACTGGCAAGAAATCCGCAAAACGCTGCCAAGCCTATCGGCCCATATTCACAAAGTGTCGCATTTTCCCATTACAACAATTTGTCCGCTCAGTTACCGATTGACCCCAAGACTGGGAACTTGGTATCTGATGACATTCGCGCGCAAGCCGAACAGTGCTTTAACAATCTTAAAGACATCGTCACTGGCATTAATCACAACTTGGAAGATGTAGTCAGAATCACCCTATTTCTTCGAGACATGGCTGATTTGGATATTGTTAACTCGGTATACGCTGACTTCTTTCCCTATTACGTTCCCGTCGTAACCGTGGTGGGCGTCGCCGCTCTGCCAATGGGCGCAGCCTTGCAGGTAGAAGCACTGTTGTCGAACGGCGAAGGCACCATTCCCCAAGCGCCTCAGGCCGGCGATCTGATTAAATCGGCAGCCGACGTAGAAAATGCTCCGGTAGACTCGTTGTCAGCCCAAACGGTCGCCTTTTCTCACTACAACAATCTCTCCGCACAACTTCCTATCGACCCGGCAACCGGAAAATTGGTTTCTGGCGGCATCAAGGAACAAGCTGCGCAATGTTTGAAAAATGTAAAAGCTATTCTGCAAGGCATCGACGTTCCATTCGATGACATTGTCAAAGTTAACGTTTTTGTAAAAAACCTCAGCGACATTCAAGCGGTTAATGAGGTTTACACCACATTCTTCCCCGACTCGGCCATTGCCCGCACCGTTGCTTATATGCCGGCGCGCACCGTAGTTCCGGTTGCTGGCTTGCAGTTGGATGCACTGGTTCAAATCGAAGTTGTTGTATCGCACGGTGACGGCACTCCGCCGCAGCTCGTTGAAGATCGCCACGGCATCGTTATCAAAGCCAACAACACTTCACGCGCACCGATCTGCCCGTTCTCGACACAAACTGTGGCGTTTTCTCACTACAATCACCTGTCGGCACAATTACCCATTGATGCGGCAAACGGCAAGTTGGTGCCCGGCGGTATCATGGCGCAAGCGGCCCAGTGCATGAACAATATCAAGGTCATTATTGAAAGCATTGGCCATGTCATGAATGACGTCGTCAAAGTTAATATCTTTCTCAAGAATATTGACGACATGGCAGCGGTTGATGAGGTGTACGGCAAGTACTTCCCCGGCGGCGTCCCTGCCCGCCGCACCGTGGGTGTGTCCGAGCTTCCACTGGGCGCGCTTATTCAGATTGATGCCGTAGTCGCTAACGCCGAAGGCACCCCGCCTAACGCGTAATTTGCTGTTCCGCTGTTCGGTGAGGGCGGATTAATCGTTCCTGATTAATCCGCCGCACTTCCCTCGCCACGTCCCCACGCAAAAATAACGATCCGCCACGACTTCGAACGTGGCGACAATCGCGCATTTAATTCCCTGCTGAATGCTAGAGTCTCGCCCCTGGTTCATTTAGGGAGTTCAGTTCGCATGCGCATGGTGATAACAGCAACAGCGCTGGCAATGCTGGCAGGCTGCTCGACTGTTTCGGAAACCTTCGGCGACAGCAAACACTGCGGTATCCATCCCTATTGCGGCTCTGCCGTCGACCTGATGGTCATCAAGGGCGCAACGGAAGAAAACGCCGGCGTCATGGTTGTTCTTGCCCCCATCGCAGTAATCGACCTTCCCTTCAGCCTGGTTGCCGACACGCTGGTACTGCCTTACACGCTCCTGCATACGGACACCGTCGAGCCTTAACGCCAGGCCGCGCGCCATCGGAACCCAGGACTATTCCTGTTAGACTCCCCGCCCCGAAACTGTCCCCCAGACACCGACGATGACCGCCCCATTCGCACCTTCCCACTCCGAACCCTCACGCCGCTTCTCCGTGGCGCCGATGATGGATTGGACCGATTAATTTAAATAAAACATACAAATCAACTACTTAACTGTAAAAAAATAATTGCTTTAGCAAATTTTAAGCAAGGGCTCGCCAATATCACCATGCAATACGCAATGGGCTCGGGTGGGGTGGGGGTCTATGGGTAGGAAACATGCGGGTTTCAGCCACATACGTACCCAGCAAAACACCACGTTTGGTATCAAAATTGGTATCAGCTTGATGCGCAGTATCTAGGTCGCAACCCTTCCCCGTGAGGCTATTTTTCTCCCTTCCTGTAGCACGTCGCGCCTAGTAAACAAGCTAACCAACGGCGAGCGGAAAGTGACGGTTTGGCACGCGCTCAAGCCCAATATTTTCACGTAAGGTTCGCCCTTCATAGTGACGCCGAAACAAGCCATGCCGTTGCAGATGCGGAATTACCAGTTGGACAAAATCATCGATGCCTCCGGGCAAATGGGTGAACAGCAGATTGAAGCCATCCGCGGCGCCTTGTTCGAACCAACTGGTCATTTCTTCCACCACCTGACGTGGGGTCCCCACCAGCATTCGATGCCCACCGGTCCCCAACTTGCGTAATAGTTGGGCGGCTGTGGGGCGCTCACGACGGATTAGATCAATGACCAACTGCTGGCGGCTCTTGTGCCGCTCAGTAACGGGTATTGGGTCCGGCAGCTCAACCAATGCATCAGCCGGTAGGCGATGCAGATCGATACCCAGCTCGAGCAAAAAGCTCAGGGCTTTCAGCGCGGCTTCAGGGTCGACCAGGGCCTGCAATTGCTCGTGTTTTTCTTCTGCCTCGCTGCAGGTACGCCCCACTACAGGCGCGAGCCCTGGCAGTATTTTCACCGTGCCTGGCGCCCGCTCCAGCAGCGCCAAGCGCTGATGAATATCGGCGTAAAAGGCGCAGCCCTCCTCCAGGGTTTGTTGTGCGGTAAACACCAGCTCGGCGGTGCGTGTAACAGCGGCACATCGCGGGCAGCCGCGTAAGTGGTGCGGGCGCCGACCATCAGCGTCGAGTCCGTGAAGGAACATGCTGGCCTACTTAAGCCGCCACGTTCCCGTTCCCACGCAATAAGGGCAACTGAACAGTGAACACCGCTCCGCCAGTGGGCGCATTTACTACGGTAACTATGCCCGCGTGTGCGCGCACAATTTCCTGTGCGAGGTGTAAACCCAGCCCATGCCCAGGGTTGTCAGTGGCGCCACGGTAGAACGGATGGAAGATATGCTCGCGGTCTTCGGGTGCCACCCCAGCGCCTTGATCTGCGACGGCCACCGTGCCGTTTGTCCGCACCGTTACGCTAATGGTGCCCTCGCCTCCACCGTGCACTAACGCGTTCTGCACTAGGTTGGTGATAACGCGGCCCAGCGCGTTGGCTTGACCCAATACCCACACAGGCTCGTGCGGTGCGTCAAAGACCAAATCCTCGCAGCGTTGCAGCACCAGGGGCGCTATTTCAGCGACGATTTCGCGTAACAGAATAACCAGGTCAACCGGCGTGAAGTCGATCTTTGGCGCCTGCAGTCGCTGCAGGTCCAGCAGTTGCTCAGCCACATTCGCCAAGCGCCCCAAATCCAGCAGTAGCACCGATTTCAAGGGGTGCGCAGGCATGCCGTCGATGCGCGCCATCAATACCGCGATAGGCATCCTTAATTCGTGGGCAGCGTCGCGCAGAAACCTATCCCGGGCGTGGTATGCCTTGCCGAGTCGCTCCATGGCGGCGTTGAACGCCGCAACCAGCGGGCGAATCTCGCGCGGTATGGTGTCTTCTGCCAAATGCCCGTCCAGTTTGGAAATGTCCAAAGCTGCCGTGTCCTTGGCCAGCTTTCGCACACTTCGTGTGGCGCGAAATACTGCGATCGGCGTAGCCAGCAGGGTGAACAAAATCAAAGGGGTCAGGAAGTAAGGGCTGATAAAGCCGGTGATTTGAAAAATAAGCGCGCCAAAATTTGATGTTTCCGCACCGCCGACCATGATGTGCACGACGTGATTCTGGATCGGCTTTATCTCTACACGCATGGTCAAATCATTGCTGCCCGGCAGCGCGTGCGCATTCGAGGGCCCAAGCAAGCGCAGACTTTTTTCCATTTCCAGGAAGGCTGACGGTACTGAGCCCAGGCGTGCACGACGGTTTTGCTCGTCTGCGACGACCACCCATAAGTCGGGATTAGCTGCCTGCAATTCGCTTAGCGCCACACTGGGGTTTAGACGCAAGCCGTCAGATTGTACCGACGTGGAACTGGCGATCGCGTCGATGGTGGCGTCATCAATGAAGATGAATTTGTCGTCGATGAGGTAATACAGGGTGCCCGCAATCGAGGTCACCAGCACCACCGCCTGCATGAGGCAGAGCGACCAAAGCAAGCCACCAATCAGCGAGTTAGCGCGCAGTCGTTTCATTGGCTTTCCTTGAGCAAATACCCAATCCCACGAATCATGACGATATCCACTCCGGCGTCCGCCTCCTTCAAAGCGCGGCGTAGTTTCGAAACGTGGGCGTCTAGGGCGTTCGACTGAATTTCATCCTGTAGCCCGTACACCGCCTCATGCAGGCTTTCGCGCTGCACAGTGCGGCCTTGGCGATACACCAGGGTCTCTAAAATTAGCAGTTGCCGCCTGGGCAAATGCAGTGGCTGGTTTTCGACAATGGCTTCGCGCACGCCGAAGTCGAAGCTCAATGCACCAATGGTGGCGCTTGGCATTGGCGCTGCAGACGGGCGCCGAGCAATGGCACGAATACGCGCTAACAACTCATCGACCGCAACTGGCTTTACGACGTAGTCGTCAGCCCCACCGTTCAAGCCGTCCACACGTTCGGCCACCTCGCCGCGCGCGGTGAGCAGAATGATTGGCAAGGTCGGTGAAAGGCGGCGAGCCGTGGTAATAAACGCGACGCCATCGCCATCGGGCAAACCGCGATCCAGCACCAGCAGATCGTGCACACAAAGCTTCAATGCGGCCCCCGCGCTGGCCAGTGTATGGACGATATCGACGATCAAACCGTGGCGCTCAAGCGCGCTCTGCAGGGCTTGGGCCAGCTCAAGGTCGTCTTCGACTAGAAGGATACGCACGCGGTCTCTCAGTGCTCTGCTTACGGGGTGCCATAGTAACGGAGGATAAAAAACCGCGACGCAATGTTGAGGCAATGTTCAGCGGTAAAGATGCATCGTAATAGACGGCCCACAGGAGCGCTTTATGAGTCTGGCCATAGTCGTGTTCGGTGCGCAAACGAGCCGTGGCGCGTTGGTTGCCCGACAATACGGCAATGCTGGTTACGATGTGGTGCTGGTTGCCAGCCAGACCCAAGACCTACAGGCACTGGTGCAGGTACTGCACAGTGAAGGGGTCAACACCCGTACCTTCTTCAGCGCGCTGGACTCGCCCGAACAGGTCGCCGAGTTAGTTAAAACCATACACGCCGAGGTTGGGCCGATTGAAGCAGTGGTGTACAGCCCGACCCCGGCGAGCCCACTACCTGATGTCGATGGGAAGCAACTGGACCTGACCTTGGTGACTATCTTCAGTGAGATATTGCCAGCGATGCTTGTCCGCAAGTCGGGGACCTTGCTCGTTGCGCCCCGCAGCGGTAGCGATGCAGAACTACCAGGCACACGCCTCTACCTGCAATTACTGCGAAGAAACCTCGCGAGCGAGGGCGTGCAAATCGGCACGCTTAGCGTCGGCTCGCTGTTCTGCCACAAGCACACTCTGGCGCTCGGCAATACAGCAACAGAAGCCGGTTAGTGGCAGACCAAAAGTTCCCCAGTGACCCCACAGTAGAGCGCCACATGCGAGCGATAAAAAACCACTGTTTGATCGTGCTTTTTTTGCTCGTCAGCCTGGACGTCCTGACCTCGACAGCTGCGCAAAACCTTCGCCCCGAGTTCGCACTCCTGACTCAGTTGCTAAGTGAGGGCGAGTAGCGTTTTTGCGGCCTAGCCCACGTTGCAAAAGCAAGCACTTCTATCTCCCGGATAGCAGGTTAACCGCCCTACCTTGGTATTGCAGCAGCGCCGGCCTGCCGTCATTGAATACTCTTTAGGAACTCGAAAATCATGAGTCAATCAATCAATCTGCCATTAGTTCTCTCTGGTGAACGTAGCCGTTTAGATCCTCTCGGGGTAACTCGCAGCGGCCCAGCACTGGTAATAACAGCGGCACTCAGCGGACTATGCTCGGTGGCCTCAGCGGACTCAGCGCCGTTGTGCACAGCGCCGACCTCAGGTGGCGTGATGTTCATTACGCCAGATTGCGTCGACCCCGAGTTTGATCGTCCGGTGATAGATAGCCGCGAGGCTCTGACCAGCCCTGTGCCGACACAACGGGTGTCCGGCCATTTCGCCGGTACAGAGGTTAAATTCAGCTTTTACTTCCCACCTAAGGCCCAGTGGCAGGGACGCTTTTTCCATAAGGTTTACCCGTTGGGAGATGGCAACGTTGCCGATGAGGTCATCAAATTTGATGCCGACAGCGGTGCCTATACGGTGGATACAGTTTCGTCCTCAGGCTATCGAGCCAACGCCGCTGCCGCCAAATTCTCCAAGGTCGTCGCTGGGCAATACTATGGCGTGTCCCCTGCCCAGATTCATGGCTATATCTATGGTGGCAGCGGTGGTTCCTACCTGACGATTGCCGCAGCGGAAAACTCTTCGGGGATATGGGATGGCGCTGTCCCCTTTGTCATAGGCGTGCCTACTTCTATTCCAACCAATTTTTTCGTGCGCGCTTTTGCGCGGCTGGTACTTGCAGATAAAGCCCCACAGATAGCCGACGCAATGCGACCAGGAGGCAGCGGCAAGCCCTTTGCCGGTCTTAACGCCACCGAGGCCCAGGTGCTGGCCGAGGTGGCGGCGATGGGAGTACCCATGCGTGGCTGGGCTAACTACGCCTACATCCTGGGGCTGGACGACCCGCAAGGCTTGCTGGGCTTCGCAAGTTCCGTGAAAGATATGGACCCCAGCTACGCGGATGACTTCTGGAGTAAGCCGGGCTATCTCGGCACGGAGAAGTCCACGCTGGGTGACCTGGTACGCAATGCAAAAGTTGATCGCGTGGTGACGGTTCAACGCATTGATCGAGACTCAACCGGCAAGCCAACACGGTTGCACCTGGCCGGTTTGGCGCAGGTAAAAAACAGCTCAGCAATGGACTTTGCCCTTGAAGGGAGCGGTGACTTTGCTACGCGAAAATTGCTCGGTTCCTTCGACAGTGAGCGAGGCGTTTTTACCCTCGATGCGCAAAAACCTGGGGTGACGCTTAACACCCTGCACGATGGCGCGCGGATTCATGTCGACAATCGCTGGGCAATTGCCTTGACCTCCTACCACCGCCATCAAGTTCCAAGCGTTGGCGCGTTTGCGGTGTGGGATCAATTTCGCCAGGCAGATGGCTCACCCCGTTACCCGCAGCGCGGCTTAGAGGTGGGGCCAACAATCAGTACCAATGTTAGCGGTGGGGGAAATCACAGCGGCAATATCCACAGCAAGATGATCGTGATCGCCAACGCACTGGACGTGGACGCCTACCCTTGGGATGCAGACTGGTACGACCAGCGCCTAAAGAAAAGCCTCGGTGAGCGCTACGACGCGAACGTACGGGTCTGGGTAAACGACAACGCAGATCACCTGGATGGCAGCGTTGTCGCATCGGGCGCCGTGGACAATCAATCGGTGCGCCTGATCGATTACAACGGCATCCTCCAGCAAGCCGTCAGGGATGTCAGCGCCTGGGTGGAAAACGACACCGCCCCGCCCCGCTCCACCCGCTATCAGCTCAGCAATGGTCAAGTGTCATTACCCGCCGACTCCTCTGCGCGGCAAGGGATTCAGCCTACGGTGAAGCTCACGTCACAGAGTGGCGAACTAATTAAGGCGCGCGTTGGAGAGCCCGTTACGCTTCTGGGCGACATTGCAGTACCACCCGCTGCCGGCAAAGTGGTGAAAGTGGAATGGAGCGAGACCGGAAGCGACGATTTCGTTGAATCGCCACTTGCTCATCAGCCTTCTGAAACCCTCGCGGTACATAAAACGCTGGGGTACTCCAAACTTGGTACCTACTACCCCGTACTACGCGTGTTTTCTCAGCGCGAGGGAGACGCCAAGACGGCGTTCGCGAGGGTGGGGAATCTGGCAAGAGTTCGCGTGGTAGTTGAGTAGCACGCTGGCAACGCATGTTGGTCGGCTTCGATCTTGAGCGTGAGCTTGCCAAGATGAGGACGTGAGAAATGAGCGTGCCGTCAACACGAAACACTAACCGAAGCAGCAGCTCCTACGAGGTGATCTACTCGCAGTACCTGCCTCCGTATTTGGGATATCTCCAAGGGCTGTCTCCAGCCTTTGGAGAGCAGGACAGTTGAGAGGAATGCCCTACCGCTGATCGATTTGAGCGGGCAAGGCAAAACACCTCAGTTTTGTCTATTAATCCCCAAATCCCTTCTGCCCACGCGGCGAATCGCCGCTGTGAGCAGTGCGATCTTGCACACAAGGCTGGGCTTTACTCACTACACGATTCCTGTGAGATAGAAGACAGCAATCACAAAAGCGACCGCCAGCGTTTTGATCAAGGTGATAGCGAATATGCCGCCATAAGCCTGCCGGTGCGAAAGGCCGGTGACCGCCAGCAGGGTTATCACGGCGCCGTTGTGGGGTAGCGTGTCCATCCCACCACTGGCCATAGATGCCACTCGATGTAGAACCTCAAGTGGAATGCCAGCAGCATTCGCCGCCGCAATGAAATGGTCTGCCATCGCAGCCAGTGCGATGCTCATCCCTCCCGATGCTGAGCCCGTGATACCCGCCAATAGAGTGACGCTGACGGCTTCGTTGACTAGCGGATTGGGGATGGATTGCAGCGCATGAGATAGCAGTATGAAACCAGGAAGAGCCGCGATAACCGCACCAAATCCATACTCAGAGGCTGTATTTAGCGAGGCCAGCATCGCACCGGATACGGCAGTCTTGCTGCCTTCGGCGAGTTTCTCTTTGATGGTGCGGTAACCGAAAACACCGACGAGAATAATGCCGGATAGGAGCGCGGCCTCGACCGCCCAAATGGCGGTGATCTTAGCCACGTCGGTTTGAATCGGTGCAGTCAACCCAGGCAATGTCAGGCTGTGGGTAGCGCCGTACCACTGGGGAATCCAGCGGGTAAAAAAGAAGTTCAATACACCGACCAATACCAGCGGCGAAAGCGCGATCAACGGGTGAACTAGCGAGATATCTTGCGCGGTGTCCGGCTCATTACGCAGGTCGGCTTCGGCACCGTAGCCTTCGCCAGCGCGTTGAGTCCGACGTCGCCAGAGTTCAAGAAAAGTCAGGCCAACAATGATCACAAAGATCGAACCTATCAAGCCTAGCCAAGGGGCGGCCCAGGCTGTGGTCTTGAAGAAGCTAGAGGGAATGATGTTTTGGATTTGTGGCGTGCCGGGCAATGCATCCATGGTGAACGAGAACGCGCCGAGGGCGATGGTCGCCGGCATTAGCCGTTTGGGAATTCCTATTTGGCGGAACATCTCGGCGGCGAACGGATAAACCGCGAACACCACTACGAATAGCGACACACCACCATAGGTAAGCAATGCACACGCGGCCACGATGACCGGAATCGCCTGTTTGCGCCCAAGCAGTCGGATTGCCGCAGCGACAATCGAGCGAGAAAAGCCGGACATTTCAATCAGCTTCCCGAACAAGGCGCCAAGCAAAAACACCGGAAAGTAGAGTTTGATAAAGCCGACCATCTTGTCCATGAACAGGCCGGTAAATGCCGGCGCTACAGCACTCGGATCAGTCAGCAAAACCGCGCCAAGCGCGGCGATGGGAGCAAAGAGAATAACGCTGTAGCCACGGTAAGCGGCGAGCATCAACAGTCCAAGCGCCGCGAGGGCTATCAGGATACTCATGCAATCTCCAGGAGCCGGCTCAGAGGCCAGCGATTGTTGTTGTTATGAATTCGGCCTTGTAGACCGTGGGTGTGACAAGCAGTACTGAATCGGTCGGCGTACATTGTTATGCCGTCATTCGGCGCTCAGTACTCGAAGGGTTTAGGGTTTGAGCGCATGGCGTAACTGGTGTCCGCGCCGGCTCAGCAAGCGCTCTTTGCGCGCATCGTCCCAACGGTAGAACCCCTCGCCGCTGCGCAGGCCAGTTTTGCCCTGAGCAACTTTTTCCTTGAGCAACTCAATCACATCGCTACCTTGTGCCAACTGCGGCATGAGGTGGGTGGAAATGTCGACAAAGGTATCCAGGCCGGCCATATCGGCTGCCTCCAGCGGACCTACCATTGCGTAGCGCCGCCCCAATGAGGCACGCATCACTCGGTCCACGGTCTCGGCATCGGCGATACCACTCTGGACAATGTGCAGGGCTTCTCTCAGCAGAGCGAACTGCAGGCGGTTGCCAATAAACCCGGGGGCCGCTTTCTCTAGCACGACGGCTTCCAGGTCCATGGCGTCGAACATCACACGCAGTGTTTCGACATGACGAGGGTCGGTGGCGGTTCCTGGCACCAGCTCCACCAATGGGATGAAGTGCGGCGGATTCCAAAAATGCGCAATAAACAGACGTTCAGGGTGCTGTAACCCCTCAGCCAGGCTGTCCGGTGGAAAGCCACTGGTGTTGCTGGCGAACACGCAGTCGGACCGGACGATACCCTCCAGTTCTCGGTAGAGGGACTGCTTCAGTGGCAGGCGCTCGGGTACCGCCTCAATCAGCAGATCAACATCGGCCAGTGCCGTAAGCGTACTGACCGGTATTAGGCGCGAAAGGATCTCGACCGTGTCGGTTTCGTCAAACTGGCCGGCAGCCGACAGTTCGCGAAGAATCGCACCGGCTACCGCCGGAATTTCCGCCAGCCGTTCTGGCTGAGGGTCGTAAAGCCGAACCTCGAGCCCATGACGAGCAAGGTGCAGTGCGATGCCAACGCCCATGAGGCCAGAACCCATAACTGCAGTCGATGCATAGAACGTAGTGAAGGCAGTGGTCATATTGTTTATTCCTTAGTCCCGCGCCAAAGTCAGCGCTACTCCCTGACCGCTGCCGATGCACAGCGAGGTCAGACCTTTCGTTCGAATCAGACAGATCATCTCGGGCTACTGGGTGTTCAGGCTCGGCAAGCGGATGCCATTCGCAATAGGGGCGTCGTCCAGTTCACGTCTACGCGGTTGCTTCCCAAATAGGGCGTTCTCGCTAAGGTAGAAGGCAATTCTTTGGTGAAACTACCGGTGTTCCAGCAATAGGCGAGCACCGAAGCCGTCGATGCCACCATTGTGAAAACCAACCGCATGGCTAAGGCAGCCACTGCGCTTAATCTAGGCAATGAGGTTTGGGGGGAAATGCAGAGGCTGAAGCTATTGGTGAGCAGATAGGTCCCGTGCTCACGCCTAGCCATCGCTTCTGCACAGGTGCTTACGTCCTTATCGGAACCGACCATTACCTATCCACGCTTTTGTATTTTTGAGGAGGCGGAATTTGTATTGCCGGAGTGTGGCGTTAAGACATTTATTTGTTAATTTTATTTTTTCAATAGATTCATTTGCTTAATCAATTAATTATTACCGCTAGCAATTGGGTATTTCCTGCCACCACCACGATGGATTTTTAAGCAGCTAAGGTCGCTCAACTTTCTGAGGCCATACTTTATGGGGAGGAGGAACAGGGGACGTCAAAGTTTGGTAACGCTAGCTTTAACCTGATGCGAGATTGACCGCATGAACACTTCATTGTTGTTTCGGGTAAGGCGTTACTCACACTGGTTTTCTATTCCAGTAACTCATACGACGCTAGCTCACATGAGTCAGACGATTTAGTACCCTCCCTCCCCGACGCTTCCTTGCCCGATGCGGTCGGGTTGGGAGGTATACGGCCATAGATAGCTCACATTTTGTTCTCACACCAGCTTGGGTCGATGGTTACCCTCAGCTTTCTGCTCGATAGAGAGCGTTCGTGGGTGGCGGCAATCGCCTCTATAGATTGCAATTCGGCATCTCTGGAATCCAGTTCGAGGCAGCCTGTATCCGCTAGTCGAGCGGCTAACGTTTTTCAAAAAAATATAAGTAGCAGACTGCTCACAAGCCAAACTATCATAAGCATGCTTATGTATTTTTTGGTGAGAGCAATGACGACCCAACCGACCCTAGGCTTTGTTCTGCATGACGTCGCACGCCTGATGCGCAAGCGCTTTGAACAGCGCACAAGACAGATCAATCTGACCCGCTCGCAGTGGCAGGTTCTGTCCAAACTGACAATGAATGAAGGCATCCACCAGAAAGGCCTGGCCGACCTGCTGGAAATCGAGTCGATCACCTTGGTACGCCTGCTCGACAAAATGCAGGAGCGCGGTTTGATTGAGCGGCGCCCGCATCCCACCGACCGACGCATGACCCTGCTTTACCTCACCCCACAGTCCCATCCCCTTTTGCAGGTTATGCGCCGTTTTGGTGAGCAAACTCGGGCGGAAGCGATGGCTTCTTTCTCCGAATCCGAAACCCAACTGCTCCAGCAATTTCTCGCGCGCATGCGTGAGAACCTTATCGATGCCTGTGGCCAGCCGGTGGATCAGGAGGAGCTAAGCGATGTCTGAAGCCCACGCAAAAATCCAGGCCGAGAGCGCACCGCAGATGCACCCGCAAACACACGGCGCCAACAGCCAACAACCACTCACCACAGAGCCCGTCAATGGCATACCGGAGCAAAGCGAGCCGCCAAAAGCGAAGCAGCGCCTGCGCCGTGGTTTGTTTCTCTTGCTGCCCCTAGCGTTGCTGGCCTGTGGCGCGCTGTATGTGTTGGGCGGCCAGGTGGTTTCCACCGACAACGCTTACATTCAGGCTGACCGCGTCGGCGTTTCCACCGATGTGGCGGGGATTGTCGAAGCGGTGGAAGTCACCGATAACCAGTTGGTAACCAAGGGCCAGGTACTGTTTCGTCTGCGCCCAGAGCCATTTCAAATCGCCCTGGATAGCGCCAAGGCGCAACTAGGTGAAGTGCGCAACCAAGTGATGAACCTCAAAGCCACCTACGCCCAGGCCCAGGCAGAGATCACCCAAGCGCAATCGGAAATCCCGTACTACGAAATCAATCTGGCGCGCCTCAACAAGCTGGTGAGCGTGTCCGCGGTATCTAAAACCCAGTACGACGATGCCCACCACAACCTGCAAACCACCCAGCAAAAAGTCGCAGTCGCTAAAGCCCAGGCGCAAGCCACCCTGGCGCAACTGGGCGGCAATATCGACCTGCCCGTAGAGCAGCAACCGACCTACATGCAGGCCCAAGCGCGCGTCGATGAAGCCGCACGCAACTTGAAGAACTCCGTGGTGGTGGCGCCCTTCGCTGGCATTGTTACCAATGTCGACTCGCTAGCTGCGGGTGCTTATCTGCAACCACCGCAGTCGGGCTTTAGCCTGATTTCCACAGAACATATGTGGGTAGCGGCCTCGCCCAAAGAAACCGAACTCACCCATATGCAAGCGGGCCAGCCGGTGGATATCAGCGTCGACACTTACCCTGGCGTCACCTGGCACGGCACCGTGGAAAGTATCAGCCCCGCATCGGGTTCCAGCTTCTCTCTGCTGCCGGCACAGAACACCACCGGTAACTGGGTAAAGGTGGTACAGCGCATTCCCGTGCGCATCCGCATCGACGACGCTGCGGGCAAACCGCCCTTGCGCCATGGTATGAGCGTGGAAGCTGATATCGACACCGGCCACGCCCGTGGTTTACCCGAACTGTTCAGCGGCGTATTCGCCAGCAAAGCCCAAGCCCATGAGTGACAGCAATTCGGTGATGCCACCGTCCACAGAGCGGCTCATGGTCACCGCTTGTGTGATCCTGGCGGTGGTCATGCAGGCGTTGGACACCACCATTGCCAACGTCGCCCTGCCCTATATGCAAGGCAGCGTGTCGGCCAGCGCCGACCAGATAAACTGGGTGTTGACCTCATACATTGTGGCCGCGGCCATCATGACCCCGCCCTCCGCCTTCCTGGCTAGGCGCTTTGGCCGCAAGACAGTTTTGCTCTGGGCCATAGTCGGCTTTGTACTGTCGTCGGTGCTGTGTGGTATTGCCCAGTCACTGGGCGAAATCATTGCTTTTCGCTTGATGCAGGGCTTGGCCGGCGCAGCACTGGTGCCGCTTTCACAGGGCATTCTGCTGGATATCTATTCGCTAAAAGAGCGCGGTTCGGCCATGGCCTGGTTTGGTGTTTCGGTAATGGTCGGCCCAGTGCTCGGCCCCATGCTGGGCGGTTGGCTGACGGAAAACTTCACTTGGCGCTGGGTGTTCTTTATTAACTTGCCCATCGGCCTTTTGGCGCTGCTGGGCATTATTCGTTATGTCGCGGAAACACCCGTGGACAAGAATTCACGCATGGACTGGATGGGTTTCGGCTCACTAAGCGTGGCGATCATGGCGCTGCAATTGTTCCTCGACCGGGGTGAGCAATTGGGTTGGTTTTCATCCCTGGAAATTATTCTCGAGGCCGTGGTGGCGGCGTCCGCTAGTTACATTTTCCTAGTGCACTCATTCACCGCAAAAAATCCGTTTATCAGCCTGAAGTTATTCAAAGACCGCAACTTCAGCCTGAGCGTGGTGTTTATCTTCATTATTGGCATCACCTACCTAGCCTCCCTGGCGCTAATGACCCCCTACCTGCAGAAGCTAATGGGCTACCCCGTGCTGCAAGCGGGGATGGCCATGGGGCCACGTGGCCTGGGCACCATGCTAACCATGTACCTAGCTGGCCATTTGATTGGCAAAGTCGATACCCGCTGGCTGCTGTTTTGGGGGCTGGCGCTGTCGGCCGGTTCCATGTGGTTAATGACCGGTTGGACGCCCGATGTATCGATGCAAACCATCGTAATGGTCGGCTTTATACAGGGCACCAGTCTCGGCCTATTGTTTGTGCCACTGACGACCGTCGCCTTCGCCACTCTGCCGACTTCACTGCGGGCGGACGGCACGGGGCTGTATAGCCTGTCGCGCAATGTCGGCTCTGCCGTAGGCATCTCTATCGTCACAACACTGTTGGTGCAAAACACCCAGGTTAACCATGCCGAAATTGGGGCCCATGTCACCGCCTTTAACCGCCTGTTTGATGCCTGGCCCGTGAGCAGCGTGCTCAACCCAATGACAGCCAGCGGCAGAGCGATGCTCGACGGCATGATCAGTACCCAAGCGAGCTGGATAGCCTATATCGACGATTTCAAATTGCTGATGCTGCTGTCACTGGCGGTGATGCCGTTGCTATTGGTGATTAAGCCTCCACAAACCATGCCCCAGAATGACCATGGTCCGATACTTGAGTAGCTAACCTCCACCCAAACGCGGCGAGGCACTTCTGCCAGCGGGACGGTGTGCAGAGACGGCTAGCGCCGCCCCGTAGCTTTCTCAATATCGCTCAAAAATCGCAGCGATCCCTTGCCCGCCGCCAATGCACATAGTGACTAAGGCGTAGCGTCCCTTAACGCGTTGTAGCTCGTGCAGCGCCTTCACCGTGATGATCGCCCCAGTCGCGCCGATGGGGTGTCCCATCGCAATACCCGAACCGTTAGGGTTGACCTTCTGCGGGTCTAACCCCAGCTCCTTGGTTACCGCGCAGGCCTGAGCTGCAAAGGCTTCGTTCGCCTCGATCACATCCATGTCGTCAATCTTCAATCCCGCACGCTGCAGTGCGATTCGAATCGCAGGTACCGGGCCGATGCCCATGAACAGCGGGTCAACGCCCGCGCGCCCATACGACACCAATCGCCCTAGCGGCTTGAGTTCACGCTGAGCAGCAGCATCGGCGCTCATCAGCAACAAGGCGGCAGCGCCATCATTAAGGCCAGAGGCATTTCCCGCCGTCACGCCGCCTTCTGGATCAAATGCGGGTCGAAGTTTTTGCAGGTCCGCGAGCTGCAAACCCGCCCGCACATGCTCATCTTCAAGAAACAAAACATCGCCAGATTTTCGCTTAAGCGGCACCGGCACGATTTGCTCATTAAAACGTCCCTCTGCAATGGCGTGTGCTGCGCGTCTATGAGACTCGAGTGCTAAGGCGTCCTGATCCTTGCGCTCGATCTCATAGAGCCCCGCCACCTTCTCGGCAGTAACGCCCATGTGCACAGAGTGGAAAGGATCAGTCAGTGCGCCAACCATCATATCCACCAGTGTGGTATCGCCCATTCGGGCTCCAAACCGTGTGCCCGCCGACGCATAAGGCGCGCGGCTCATGCTCTCTGCACCACCCGCAATTGCAACGTTGCAATCACCCAGCAAAATGGACTGCGCGGCGGTAATGATCGCCTCTAAACCTGAACCACAGAGCCGATTCAAGGTGAGTGCTGGCGCTTTTTGCGAAACACCGGCGTTTAACGCAGACACACGTGCTAGGTACATGTCTTTGGGCTCGGTATGAATCACATTGCCGAACACCACCTGGTCTACGTCCTCACCATTTACCGAGGCGCGCTTAAGAGCCTCGCGAATGACCAACGTGCCTAGCTCTGTTGGCGGAATATCTTTGAGCGAGCCGCCAAAGTCGCCAATGGCAGTTCGTACCGCGCTAACCACTACTACTTCACGCACGTGCTCTACTCCTTTCAAATAAATAATTAACGGCCGAATTCAACAGAGGAAGACGAGAGCGACTCGCTACCGCGGCCGTGCGAGTTCTCCTCGCGAGTCAGCGCGGGATATCGGCCCATGGCCAGGTAACACAGAGCAGCTGTCACAAAGCAGCCCGACGCCACCGCTAGGGCCACGTCGTAGTTACCGAAATGATCGTAAGCCTGACCAATTAGTGAGCCCGCTAGCGCTACGAGCGTGGCAATGAACAGCACGCTCAAGCCATATATCGAGGCGTAAGAGCGCATACCGAAGTAACGGGCAATCATGAAGGCCACCACATCAATCTCGGCGCCCTGGCCCAGCCCGAGAAGAATCAGTGAGACTGCCGCCATCGGCTTGGAGATATCAGGTTGCATTAGCAGCAAACAGCCAACTGCAGGACCCAAGGTGAATAAGCAGGCCACCAGTGGCGCCCAAATTCGGTCCACTAGCACTCCTGTTACTAACGCCCCCACTAGCGCGGACATTCCGACCAGCCCAATTGCGGCGGCAGCATCAGAAGCTGACAAGCCCTTACCAATCAACAACGGTTGAAACTGACTGAGCAAAGCAACAATCGGTGCATACGTAAGTGCGGCAGCTACGCAAATAATCACCACACGCGGGTTGCGTAACAGGCCCAACAGCGAGAGACCGCTCACGGCTTTTGCGCTACCTGCTTGGATTGGCTTAACGCTGTTACCGCGCACCCAAAACCAGGCAGCGGGTAGCGCCATAAGCAGAATTAGCGTACCTAACGCTAAGAAACCCATACGCCAACCGTATAGGGCAATTACAGCAAAGGTAAGCGAAGGCAACACAGCACCAGAGAGCGCTAAACCGCAGCGCGTTAGCGCCAACGCCACACCCCGGGAACCTTGAAATGTCCCGCTCACAATGCGGGTAAAACTGAGCCCAGTCGTGGTCACACCTGCCACGCTTAAAAATGTGTAGAGCAGGTAGTACACCCAGAGCGGGCCTTGCAGCAAAGCCAGCATAAAGTAGCTCAGCGCCGTCAATGCAGAACCCACCAGCAACACGGGGCGCACACCAATCCTGTCGATTAGTCGTCCGAGCACCGGGGACAGCAAAGCAGCAGCCAAACTAGCGTTCTGCGCCAAGGAAATGTCCCCACGGCTCCAGCCGAACGTTTCCTGCAAGGGCGAAACAAATAAACTGGACAGCGACGGCCAGACTGAAAACGAAACAGCAGTGCCGATTAATGCTGCTGCACCGACACGCCAGTTTTCCCGCCATTCGCTCATCATTACTTGGACCTGAGCAGGCCCGCCTGGTGAAGTCATGTGGTCGTCCCCTATTGTTGTTTTTCGCTGATTTGCAGACGTCAGCCCGTGGTCCGAGCCCAAAAGCTCTGCCAGGTCGGGAAGCTAACTGGTAATCGCGGTACCGGCGGAACGCATGCAGCACAAACTCAACGAGCTGAGTTAGTTGCTTCTGGACACGACCTCAGGGGCGCCAGGACAACTGCGCAACTGATAGGTTGTACGTGCCCTGCGTCTTAACTGTTAAGACGGCAATACACCTGCGCCATTCCTGGCCAATCAGGACACTCTGAATACGCCAATCACGTCTTTAAGCTGTGCTACCAAGACCGAAAGTTGCCGGCATGACTGCTCAGTATTTCCTGCGCCTGCGGCAGTACGCTCGCCCGCATTGGTGATTTCCAAGATATTGCGATCAATATCAAGTGCAACCACGTTCTGTTGTTCGGCGGCCGTAGCGATCTGCTGGTTCTGATCCAGAATCGTACGGGACGCATCAAGGATATTGGTCAGCGCTACCTTCACCTGTTCAGATTGCCCACGACACTGCTTAGCCATGCCATGCCCTACATTTATGGTCTTTACTGCAGCGGCCACACCACCCTGCAGGGTGCCAATCATCTGTTCAATTTCGGCCGTAGACTGCTGTGTACGCTTAGCCAGGGTACGAACCTCATCAGCCACCACAGCAAACCCCCTACCCTGCTCGCCAGCCCGCGCAGCTTCAATCGCAGCATTGAGGGCGAGAAGATTGGTTTGTTCAGCAATGGCCTTAATCACATCAATGACCTGGCCTATCTGCTGACTGTCTCGTGCTAACTGGTCGATAACCGAAGCCGACTTTTCCATTTCGCCTGCCAGTTCTTCGATTCCAGAAACCTGGTCATCAACCAAACCTTGCCCATTTTTGGTTTCTCTATCGACACGCTGCGCACTATCGACCGCCTCCGCGGCATTCCCTGCAACAGACTGGGAGGTGGCAGACATCTGGTTCATTGCCGTTGCCAACTGCTCAAGCTGGCTGCGTTGATCGGAGACAGCCTGAAAGCTATCTGCCGAGATGATCTCAACTTGGGCGGTGCGAGCGCCAACCTCTGCGGCTGTGGTGCTGACTCGCTGAATGAGGTGCCTGATTTTTTCAACACTTTGACTCAAAGTAACCCCAAGCTCACCCAGTTCATCCTGGCTTTTGGGGTTGTACTTGGCCGTCATGTTTCCGTTAGCCACTTGATCAAGCAAATCACCCAAACCTTGCAGTGATTGGCGGATGGAAATGTAGACGCCGCTGAACAGATAAAGAATCGACAGGAGCAACAGCGCCTCTACAACGGCCAACCCCGTCATGTAACTCAATTGGCTTTTTGATCGCTGGCTAAGGGAGTCGCTTATCCGGTCAACGATCAACGTGTTCAGATCATACGTACTCTGCATATCTCTACTGACCAACGAGTAGTAGTCCTGCCACGGCGTATCAAAACTCTCACTGACCAGCAGATTGTTTTGCACGCTATCCGACTGACCTTTCAGCGTTGCTAAACTCTCTGCCGCCGGAGCCGCTAGCGCAATTTGAGCAGAGGAGGAGCTATCGAGCAGGTCGGTCACCGCCTGTTGATATTCTTCCTGCAAACCATCAAGGGATAACAGATTTTGCTCCAAGCGCATTGATATCGAGGGGCCAAGATGACCATCCAACATGGCGATAGAACCGAGTGACCGATTGCTACCAATCAGTGCTGTCACGCGAGGGGTAGTGGCTGAAACAAATTCGGCGAGCTGGCGCACCGACCTGCTCGGGTCCTGAGAAAAGCCCGCCTCGGATAGAACGGCTTTAGTGAAGTTCAGTGATTTCGCTAACTGCTTGCGCCGCACGTCCAGCTTGGTAGACCAAAGCTCTTGTTGGCGCCCAGCTTCAAGCCCGGAGACCATGGCATCGCGCTTAGCCTCGAAAACGCCCGCTTTAGTTCGAAGCCCCTCCCAATTCATGCTCTTCAGTTTGTTTAAAGTCGAGGCCTCGATGACGTCAGCTTTGCCGATAGCATCACCGGCTCGCCCGGTAGTTCCATGTACAACCAACAACTCAGAAAGGTCGGTGAGTTCTTGTAACTGCTGACTGACGGCAAGACTGCTGCGCAATAGTTCGATGCCGCTAAGTTCGGTTCGCGTGATGACGATTTGCTCGTATGAGCCCTGAATCAAATAGTAGTTGGCAACCGCTAAAGGGATGAAGAACAGCAGGCCAATTAGCCCAAACTTCATCCGAAAACTCACCCGATTCATCAGCGTTACAGCCGGGCTTAGCATGAACTTCATGGTCACTCCCTCCACCGGCGTACCCGGTTTCTTATTGTCTGGCAGCAGCCCAAAATGCGTGGTGCAAGGAACAGGCGATCACCATGCGATGCGTCGCATGGTGATCGTCCGATAATTGAAAACAGCAGAATGGGGTTAAACCGCGGGCCGTGCCTTCGACCCGCTATTGCACAGGCAGGTCTACCTATGCCGTCCTTTCCACCTTAACCTGACGCTGATTAGCAGCCCGAGGCTCGAGAGGAGGAAGCTCATCAGAAACAGTTATCTGGACGTCTCGTCGCTGATCACGACTTTGCAGAAGGTAGTAAGAGAGCGCGGGGATCAAGATGAGCGCGCCAAGCATGTTCCAAATAAACATAAACGCGAGAAGGATGCCCATGTCAGCTTGGAACTTGATTGGCGACCAGGCCCAGGTAATAACGCCCGCGGCCATGGTCATACCGACGAGTGCAACCACACGGCCAGTGAACTGCAGCGACTCTCTATAAGCCTGCTGCAAACTACGGCCACGTCGTTGTTGGCCTAGCTGCACAGAGAGCAGATACAAGGCGTAGTCCACACCAATCCCAACACCCAGTGCAATAACCGGCAAGGTAGCGACCTTGACGCCAATGCCCAGCAAGACCATTAGTGCTTCGCAAAGCACTGAGGTAATCAACAGCGGAATCAGTGCCACAAGAACAGCACGCCAGCTTCGGAAAGTGATGAAGCACAGCAAAATCACGCCGAGGTATAACAGCGCATGCATTTTGTAGAAGGACTCTTTGACAACAATGTTGGTTACTGCCTCGATGCCGGCGCTACCAGCGGCTGGCAGGAACTTAACATCGTCACTGTCGTGTTCTTTCGCAAACGCTTCCGCCTGCTCCAGTACCTTTGTGAGCGTGCTGGCTTTATGGTCCGAGAGGTACGCCATTACGGGGAAAACGGAGCATTTAGGGTTCAATACATCGGGGTTGTTAACCAACACCTGAGAGGCTGCGTACCCGAGCGAGCGTGGATCGCGAATAATCGAGTTCCACTTGAAATAACCCTCGAACGTCCCGGCCACGCCTCGCTTAGTCAAGGTGGCGAACGACTCAGTGGCCTGAACTCCCTGCACATGGCTAAGCGCCCATCCCAATCGATCAGCTTCCACCAGATTTTCGTAGTGGTCACAGACGTTCGGTGGCGTCTTCACGATAATGGCGAACTGATCGTTGGACAGACCGTAATTGGCTGTCACATAGGCAACATCTTGGTTGTATCTAGAGTCCTGGCGCAACTCCGGTGCACCGGCACTTAAATCGCCGACCTGAAGGTCTTTTCGCACCACCAATGCTGCAATGCTCAGACAAATCGCAGCGACCACAGCTACTCGCGCCCAGCGGGCGGTGGTGAATTTGGTGAAGAACAACCAAACCGGACTCATCTGCTCATTATCGCCGCTTTCCTGGAGCGATCTCTGCGCGGCCGAATGACTGACGCCGGTGTAAGAGAACAACACAGGAATGAGGATCAGCTTGGTAAAGATCAACACCGACACACCAATACTGGTAGTCAGTGCCAGATCCCGAATTACCGGAATATCGACGATTACCAACACCGCAAAGCCGACCACATTCGCGAGCAATGCTGTTAGCCCCGCCATAAACAGACGCCGGAACGTGTAGCGCGCCGCGATGTACTTGTCGGTGCCTCGACCAATGTCCTGCATGATGCCGTTCATTTTCTGCGCGCCGTGAGACAGCCCTATGGCGAAGATCAGAAACGGCACCAGGATGGTGTAAGGGTCTAGCTCATAGCCCGCAAGGTGCATAAGCCCTAACAACCAGACCACACCAAGAATGGAAACAGCCACTAACATCAAGGTACTACGCAGGCAGCGCGTATAGCCGTAAACGAACACCGTCGCGACCAATGTTGAACCAGCAAAAAACATTAAAATCTTGTCCAAACCGTGAATCAAATCGCCAACCAATTTGGCGAATCCCACGATATGGATCCGAATGGTGTCGCTCTCTTTACTTCGAATATTTTCTTCGAGCGTCTGCGACAGTGCCTTGTAATCAATGGGCAAACCACTATCGGCATATCGATCCAGCAACGGGACAACAATCATGGTTGATTTATAGTCATTGGCGACAATGCGACCCAATGCTCCGGAGCGGGACAGATTTTCACGAAGCTCGTCCAGTTTGGCGGCGGACCCATCGAAATGGTCAGGCATAACGGGGCCACCCCGCATACCATCTTCCGTCACCTGGCTCCATCGCAGGCTTGGCGTCCACAACGACTTCATCCAAGGCCGATCAAAACCTGGAGTTAAGAACACGGTATCGTTTATATCGCGCAGGGTCTGCAGATAATCCGCATCAAAAATATCCCCCTTGGTTGTCTCAACAACGATGCGCAGACTATTACCTAGCCCTGGGAGCTCGCCGCGGTTGTCCAGGAAGTTCTTAATGTAGGGATGGGAGCTGGGAATCATTCGGTCGAAATTCGCATTTACAACCAAACGAGTTGCTTGCCAGGCGAGGAAGACGGAGGCCACAGCAATAATCGCAATGATCAAGAGCCGATGATTAAATATCAGCCGCTCAACGCGACCGCCAGTTTTCTCATCAAAGTCCTGACGATTCTTGATCACTGGATATCTGTTGTTGCTCGGGTCTATATGTGTAGCCATCGTAAAAGCTCCGATGGTAATAGCAGTAACTGACAGCCTGCTAAGGCGGCTAGCGTAAAAAGCCGGTTATTGCGGCGCAACCACATGCACGCCGTTAGGTCCGACAGTAATCAGATCAGTATCTGTACTCGTTAAACCGTAAACCGGCGCTCGCTGGATATCGGTTTTTTTGTCAATTCTGTCTCCAGTAGCGTTGCTGAATAGCAACTCCCCTCCCGCACTTCCTAGAACGAATCGGCCATCCGCAAGCGTGATGCCAGTATTTAGCGCATGACTGGTGCCCGTATCGAACTTCTCCCAGGTTGCGCCGTTATCACGGCTGCCCCATGCATTGCCACGCAAGCCAAACACCACTATCAGCCCCTGACGGCCAGTTACGCCGAATAGCGAGCCCGTGTAAGGGATATCCACTTTGGAAAAGCGCTGCTGCTCACGATCAAGGCGCAGTACCAAACCTAACTCACCGACGATATATATCTGATCGCCCACTTTACGAATGGCGTGCAAGGAGTAGTCGGTAGGGTTTTCCGTTCGGTCCAACCAGGGAACCCAGTGAGCACCACCGTCGGTGGTATGCAGAATCAGGTTGAATGCACCCACTGCCCAACCGCTTTTTTCGTCCTCAAAAAAGATGTCCAAAAGCGGCTTGGTGGGACCATCGTCCTGCAGAGCTTGAGCGTACTCACGAGCATGCGTGAGGCTTTCCGAATCTCCTGTGGTATCGGCGTAATACTGAACTGCAAGCTTGCCAAGCTGACGTCCGTCCAGCTGCCGCTCCCAGCTTTTCCCACCATCAGCGGTATGCACAATCACCGCGTCGTGACCGACAGCCCACCCTTGCGTGGCGCTGGCGAAATACACCGCCACCAAGTCACTACTAAGTGGAAGTTCGCTTTGCACAAAATGCTGGCCTTCATCGTCTGAGTGCAATATATGCCCCCGAGGACCAACCACAACAATGGGACGATTCCCGCTTCCAGCTACACCATAGAGTGGCGAACTAACGGCACGCTCAGACATCATTGGCGGTAAGTCTAATGGGTCAGTAAAAGCCAGTGCGTGCGGCATGCAAACTATTGCGCCCACCCACAGTGGCAATACTTTCAGTACAGCCCGCATCTTCGTCTCCTTGCACAGATGACCCAGTCAATTAGCTGAATTAAAAACAAATAATTACAGCTTGGCTGGCACCACTGTGTCCCTCAAAAGCTGAAACAGCAGCAGGTGTGTTTGACCTGCCGCTGCTCACGAATCAACTAATGTCGCTAGTTTTAACGTTGCGACGACCGCGCGAGAGACTCAGGAGTAAAGTACGATGCAGGTTGAAGTGTGTCGTACTGGATAATCCCCTTACCGGCACCAGTGATCGCGGAGTGGTAATAAACCCCAGTTGCAAAGTCGTACAGCCAGAACGTTGACGAATGAGGAATCTGTTTGTCGTACAACTGATAAGACGGGGTGTACATAGCTTTGGCTAACTTGCCAGAAGCATCCCATGCGTCCGACATACCAGCCCCTGGCATATCTTCGTCATAGTAAAGACGACGTTTAGGCTGAACATGGCGCATGCCTGGTTTCAAAGTACCTTCCACGACACGAACCCGATGTAACTCCCAACGTACAGTATCGGGGTTCGGATGGTTGGGGGTCAGCAACACGTCAGCCGGTGTCTTCATCCAGTCGTAGTTGTTATAAGGAATGATCATTTCCTTTACGCCCAGGTACTTGAAGTCGTACCGATCCTGCTTACCCGAAAACATATAGAGTTCGTCGTAAAGCATCGCACCACCCGATGTGGAAACCGGGAAGTCATACTCGGCGTCAGGCGATCGGCGCACACGGCGCTGGCCTGGGGAATAAGACCACGTAGCGTTGGGGTTAGTGATCGGGTTCACGTAAAACTTCTGCAGGTTACCCTCACCCACATTTCGCGCAGGTGCGTTGTAAATATTAAGCTGGGTAAGATACAGGCCAATGGAAGCAAACTTCTCTACATCCAAGTCTTTGTTGTAATACTGAACGTCACTGCGGTTATAGATGCCCGCAGTGAGCACCTTACTTCCTTTGGCGTCCACATACCAACCTTGGGCGGAGGTGAGGAAGGAACTACCTTTGTAGTTCAGTTGGGCGTTCCAAACAACCTCATTGCCGGTTTTCGGAATTGGGAAAGGAACACCGCCGAAGCACCCTTCTACCGCCACACCTTCCTCAATAGTTTTGCAACGCGTGGCGTTGGCAGTGCTGTTTTGATTAATCCAGTCTGGGTAGTTGGCAGTGCGGTGGCTTGGGTAAACCGTCACCTTATAGGTATCCGGAAAACGCTTGATCAGTGCCTTCGTTCCTTCAGAAAGCTGCTCCGCATATTGGTCAACGTTTTTCGCGTCGATAACAAATAGCGGTTTTTCATCTGCAAATGGGTTAGCCCAGAACCCAGAGTCAGCCTGGAAGCCTGCTGGGCGAAGTGTAGTGGGTAGGCCGCCGGTGTAGGCAGGAATAGTGCCCGCGGCGTTTCCGGCGATGGTTGCGCCCCACGGGGTAAGCGTTTTCCCCAAGCTTTCAGCTTCTTGCTGAGTCACGGCGGCTTGTGCCACTGCGGCTGAGAGGAGGAGTGTCGCTACTGCTGTAATGCGAAATTTCATGCTCAGTCTCCCGGTCAGAACGCGGTTTGATAGGTAAGGATCAGCGTGTCGCGGTCATGCATGTACGCGAGGCCACTGTATTGTTCAGCAACACCGATTTTTCCGGTGCGGCCGTCACGGTGGGTGTACGCGAGGTCAAATTGGTGTTTTGTGGCACCGGCGAAGTACTCCAAACGCGGGCCAATCTTGGCGAGGTAGGAGTCCTCAGGCGGAATACCCGCGTTCGCAGCAGCCGGATTGCCGTAGAGCCCGTAGGTAACAAAAACCGGGAAGGACACATCGATACTCGGCAAAACTTGCTGCCAGGTCGGAGTGAAAGCAACGCTGAATGACGCCGCGTTCTTGGTAGAACAGCCACGCAGCAATTCTTTGTCTGCGCAGCGCCCAGCGACTGAGCCACCTTCGCTCTCACTGCCGTTATAGAACTGCTCGTTATCCGTCACATCAACAAGGTGGGTGTAGTCCACCTGCGTAGCAATCGAGCCACTGTCGAAAAGAGGGTTTTTGTTGATGGTGACTGCACCACTGACCAGCGCATGCACTGTGTCGCCGCGAGCACCATCGAGGTCAGGTTCGGGCAGGCCGATAGCGACAAAGTTGGTGCCGGTCGAGTTCAACGGCATGTTTTTGCGGTAGTTGACTTCCGCTCCCAGACCGACGGACTTATAGACTCCGTTCCAAGTCAGACCGTATAGCTCGATGTCTTTCGCATATACCGCGCGTGCATAACGGTTGGTACCTGACGCTACGACCACCTGGTTGGACCAACTGGCGTTCTTGTCGTCGAACTTTCGGTACCAAACCCCAAAACTGCTATCTTCTGCCCACTCGGGTGACCAGCGCAGGCCCACTGCAACATCACCGTTATCCCCTTCAATGGGATCTTCACGGCGAACGCCCGGAGCGAGGAAATCTGGCCCACGAAGCGCACCATCGCTAACAGCAAAGTACGTACCCCCTTCAGAAATCCGGGACCGTTCGAACTCATAGGTGTATTGGAACATTACCGACAGTTCTGGCAGCAATTGCCAGGTCGTCGCTAATTGGCCAATGGGCAGCGAGGTTTCTTTTGCAGAAGCGCCAGGACTGAGATCGCTCAGCAAACCGTCGTTCGGCGACATGGCGTAGGAAATGCTGTTTGCGTTACCAAAGAGAAACTCGCCGGGCAACCAGGCAAAACTACCTACCTTGGCGTTCAGCTGAGTGGAGCCGATATCGAAGTTGCTCCACACGAAGTAATCACGGAACTCTGCCGACGGACCGGCGTAGTAGCGATCAACGACGCTTGAATAGTGATTATTTCGATAGTTGGCCTGCGCCTCCAGGCCTGGCGCACTCTCGCTCTCGTCAGGGAAGTTGTGGTCGTACCAAGCTGCGCCACTAACCCGCAAGCCAAATCTGTTCTGCCAGTTAAGGTCGAACTCACTGAACAGATCGAGACGGGAAAGGATGACCTCGCCGTTGTCGAAAAGTCGGTTCCCTTCGTCAAAGTTGACATTGTTAGCGATATCTTTGTCCCGACCCGAGACGCGCCAACCTTGGTTGTAGCGCACGGTAGTATCGAGACTCATCGATAGATCGCTGTTGCCGCTATCGATGCTAAATGCTTGCGCTTGGTTGACCGCTCCCATAGCGACGTAGAGCCCGGCGAGTATAAAAGGTGCTGCCACCGGCTTGTGAAATACGCCTTTTTTTCTGATATGCATGTTGCGCCCTCAGATCTTGTTTTTGTTTTCATTCGAAGTGCGTGTTGTTGTGTCAGGTACTGCGTGGTCTTCCTCCATCCGGGCTGCTGGTCGAACCACTGTCCCAGCAACCCATGCTTCTCAGTAGCCGGCGTGCACAACGTAGCCACACCGGCTGCAAGAACCTGCTTCTTACCCTTCTCCCTTGCTTCATCGCTTACCGAGGAGTGCGTCAGCTTCAAAACCGGCCGAAGCTTTAGAAGCTAGGTCGACTCGGCGTCTTTAACTGCACTCGTAGCAAGCCACCGCAGCTACATATTTTATGAATGTCGTGCACATAAACGAACGCCATTTATATTAAGAACGTCGAAGCAGCGCAAGCACCGAGTACGGCACTAAGCGGATAAATTCATACGGCCGTTTCAAAGATGGCAAAAAAGACGTCATTTTGACCGACCTGAAATTTGCTAAAAATAATATTAATCAGCATATTTTCAATGACTTAACGTCATTTTAAGATTTTGATTGGTGTAGCAACGACCGCGAAAGACTCGACGTCCAGAAAGGAATGGGGAATAGATTTTTGGGGGGAATGGCCTGGGGCTCAGCGAGGAGTTTTTCACTTCATGAACGATTCAAAATTCGGCAGACTGTTCATATATTCGTTTTACACCCGCATGCGAACCTCATCCTCCGTTCTTATCTTGGCTCCAACCGTGTTCTGCGCACCCTCGCCAAACCGACTACCGAAAGCGCGTAGGAATCCCATCGCTCATGCGAAATGCTGTGGCCTGGCATCCGCTTGGAGGGCTCTACTGTCGAAGCTGGCTCCCGGACATCACCTCACCTGAATCAGCTGCTACCCATTGCGCTTTTCAATCAAAAGCTGGGCTGTATGGCGATATGGCGAAGCTTTCCCGAGAAACTCTGCCCAACCACTCAGCTTTAAGTGATTGCCTATGATGGGTTTGACTTGGTCAGTCGGACGCATTCCCTAGGGCGCTTTCGTCCGACATCATTCAGGACGAAGCTCAACGCTTTCTTCCTCAATTAATGACCGGGCTTCAGATTGGGAACTTTGTCGCGCGAGGACACAGTGCTGGAGGGGCAATGGCAGCCATGTGCGTGGCGCTCTTCCCTGAGAAGCTCAGTGCCGTAGTTACAATCTCGGCACAGGCGTTTTTAGAAGTGCAGCGGGCTAGGGATCTCGGATCGCGGATGCACTTTCAGAACAGTGGGTTCAACTGGCGCAGTTGGAGAAGTACCTAAGGGATTAGGTTTCGAGGGGCCTCTGTGCCTGGACCCGCACGTGGCGGTCCCAAGTGCTCAGGACTGAACCATAGAGCGTAGGGTCGCAACGGAGATGATCCGCCGCTTGAGCGATATTAGCGGTGTTCACGCAGGCGGTAGGCACCACGATTGCCAACCTCGCCCTGACAAATGGAGGGTCATTGATATGAACAGTGCCCCTGGCAGCAATTCAGCTTATATGGCACACGTGACGCGAGACTTGGCGTATTCCCTTTCAATCGCTTCCAGATAAGCAGATAAGGCCCGCGGAGCCTCCTGCGAAAAGATATCCATAGAGCGATGGTCATTACCCGGAACATCCCATAACAGAAACCCCATAGGTATCCGGTATAGCGCTTGGGAGTAGGTTGAAATCTCAACTTCATCCAAAGCAGGCATGCGCAAGGAGAGGACTTTCTTATATAGCCCTACTATGCCGAAAACACTGCTTGAGCCACTTTTTGTATTGAACCTTGCTTCATTCCATAAAATTCGCACATCGGGGTTTTCGGAGACGTATTTAATATTGAGCAAATGAAGTTCCCGAATAACCATATGGGCGGGCCATTCAATCCACTGCTGCGCGGGTATTAAATTTAACTTCTCCAGAACATGCATGCTTCCTGCCACATGGCGTGCGACCTGTGCGTCGAGCACTGCCTGTTTATCGGAGAAGAAATGATAAAGTGAACCAATAGAGGTTTTCGCTTCTTCAGCGAGGCCATGCATGGTGAAGTTGGAGCTTGAGTTTTTTTCCAGCAAGCGCGCACAGGCGTCAAGAATCAAAGAAACACGTACTGTCCCTCGACTTTGCGCTGGAACCCGCCTTTTTGTTCGCAAGTTTGACATAGTCTAATTTTAAGCAAGTGAGTTGCAGATCATCGCGTCTGCTTATCGCGCATTTATATCAGCCTGGAACAGCCAACTCAAATTTTCCGACCCCAAACACAATCTGGCTTATTGTTATACATCACCACGAACTAACGGTAACCGCCCTAAATGGGTGGAAACAGCCCTGGCAAGCGTTTAGCCCATGGCATGGACGGCGCTCACCAGAGCGCTATTGGCTCCCGGCACTACTGCCAGTTACAAGCCGAGCGCCTCACGTACTGCCTGTGCAATAGGCAATAGTGGGTCTTGGTCCACTGAGGCTGGGTTGAACAGTTTGTTGTGGCAGATGGCGACGGCAAGGTTCAGGTCAGGGTCCGCCCAACCGATTGAGTTGCCCTGCCCCGGATGACAAATGGCTCGGGGATTTCGCACGCAGCTGACCGGTGGATATTCACCACCGAACCAGAAGCCACCCACGGTGATGGGGATGGGGAAGCCAAACATCACTGGATCCGGTTCCTCACTATTGGCCCGTGGCGTACTCAGCCCTGCCACGCGTTCGGCAGACAGCAAACGAACACCATCTAACTCTCCGCCGTTGGCAAGGAAGGCCCAGAAACGGGCTTCGGAGCGAGCATTGAAGATACCCCCCACTCCCGCGACTTCCGCTCGGCGCACATCTGCACGCTCAAACACTTCCGGCACCAGCGCTACCTGCTCAGGCATGGACGCCAGGAACAGCGGTGGCAAATATTCGGCGGGGATAGCGAGCATGGCGTTGACTTGCTTGGCCACACGCGACTCCACCCCATCGGGAATACCGATCCACAGGTCACTGATCCCCAGTGGCTCGGCGATCTCCTCGCGTACAAAGCGACCGAGCGAGCGGTGCTTAGGATCGGCACGACGCACCAGTTCGCCGACAATCCAGCCAAACGTCATGGACAAGTAGAGGGTCTTGCTACCGGGCTCCGCGAGTGGCTCCAGGTTGGCAATAGCGTTGGTCATCCAGTCCCAGTCGCACATGCGCTCTGGGGTGACATCCGCCGGCATCTGCGGCACACAAGCCCGATGGGTAAGAACGTGACGAACTGTCGTCGCGCCCTTGCCGTTGGCTGCGTACTCGGGCCAGTAACGGCTCACTGGGGCGTCATACTCGATGTGCCCCCGCTCCGCCAAAATGTGCAGTGCAGTGGCTGCCACCGCTTTGGTCACCGAGTAGACGTTAAACAGCGTGTCGCCATTTACCGCCTGCTGGGAGTCGGGGTTTGCTACGCCGCTCCAGGCGTCGATCACCAGCTTGCCATTGAGGTAGGCCGCCACTTGCACACCTACTTCACCGCCTACTGTCGTTGCATGGTCCAGGGCCTTTTGTACGATGGCCTGGGCGCGCGAATCCAAATTCTGCTGCATTGCGAAATCCTCTTTTGCTAGGGCAATGGGTCACTGGCTCTGCGCGATAATTGCCAAGCCTTCCAGGGCCAGGCCATAACCCAATTCATCGAGCAATCGACGCTTAAATGGCTGGGTAAACGCGACTCGCGTATAGCGAGCAGTGAGTGGCGGCTGACGCGCGATGTCCTGCGCCAACTCCCACGCTCGTGGCAGTAGTCGCTCCTGCGGCAGCACTTCGGCAACCACACCCAGCGTCTGTGCTTCAGCAGCAGTGAGGCGTTGGCCCGTGAGCAAAAAGTAACGCGCACGGTTTGGCCCCAGTAGCATCGGCCACACCACCTGCACGCCATCGCCAGGCACCACGCCGTAGATGAAGTGCGCCATATCGGCCAGCTCCGCGTTCTCGCTGGCGAGGACGATATCCGACAGCACCGCAATTTCCGCGTGGATGTAGGCAGGCCCATTGATGGCGCTAATCACTGGCACCTCAATGTCGAGCAGGTTCATCAGCAGGTCCTTGCCCTCACGCAGCAACCGATGCCAGCCTTGGGCCATGGGTTCCTTGGGGATCTCCTGCATATTCATCCCAGCGCAGAAGGAGTCGCCCGTCCCCGTAAGGATTAGCACCCGTACGCTGGCGTCCCTGGCGATGGCCCGGAAGCACTCGCACAACTGGGTATGGATGCTGCCATCCAGCGCGCCCCACTGCAGCGCGTTACCGTCGCTGTGCAAGCTCATCTGTACGATGCCGTCGCGCTGGATCAGTTCGATGTTGGCGAATTGATTGGCATAGGATTCAAAGCTGCTCATTGCGCGTCCTCCAGAATCAGTTCGGCGGCGCGCCAGGCCATCGCCATCATCGGGCCATTGGTGTTGCCAGAAATCATCGACGGAATCACCGACAGGTCCATTACCCGCAGGCCATTCACGCCTCTGACGCGAAGCTGGGGATCAAGTACGGCATCGCTTTCGGAACCCATCGCGCAGGTACCACAGGCGTGGTAACCCGACTGACCGCGACGGCGGAACTCTTCGATGATCTCGTCATCGGTTTGCACCTTAACGCCGGGATGGGTCTCTTCCATTACCAAGTGGCTCATGGGCGCACTGTGGATCACGTTACGCATATAGCGGAACGCGCCAATAGACACCTCGCGGTCGTACGGGTCGCTCAGGTAGTTAGTGACAATGCGCGCAGGTTGCGCAGCATCGGCCGACTCAATCGTCACGCTGCCCAAACTGCGCGGGCGTAGCGGATAGGCAAACAATTGCATGCCTGGAAAGGTCTCGAACTGATAAGTCGGCGAGGAAAAGTCCATTGAATAGGGCGCCATCATCAACTGCGCGTCCGGGCGATCCAGTCCGGCACGGGTGCGGAAAAAGCCCCCTACCTGATAAGAGCCGAGCGACATGACCCCGGTGCGGGTGAGCAGGTATTGCAGGGCGTTTTTGAATAGTCGCACGCCGGAAAAATCCCGGTTTTGGCTGTCGCGCCAATTGCGTAGCCGTACTTGCAGGAAATACAGCAAGTGCTCACGCATTTTCTGACCCACATTGGGGCTGTGGGCAACCACCGCAACACCGCACTTCTCCAGCAGTTCGCGATCGCCAACGCCGGAAAGTTGCAGAAGACGCGGCGATTCCAGCGCGCCAGCGCACAGAATAACTTCACGGTGCGCGCGGAAAGGGACGGCTTCGCCATTACCGGTACGTGCCATCACGCCGGTGGCTTGCGTACCCTCGAAAGTGATTCGCTGCACCTGGGTGTCCGTCAGCACCTCGAGGTTGTTGCGCCCGCGAGCTGGCTTGAGGAAAGCGCGCGCTGAGCTCTGCCGAACCCCACCTGAAATGGTGTAGGTCAGGTAGGCGACACCTTCGTGATCCAATTCGTTGATGTCTTCCTTGCGCTTTAGGCCCAGGCTTTCGCAGGCCTTTAAAACGGTTTCGCCAATGGCATTGCGCTGGGCATAGGGGGAAATCTTCAGCGGACCTTTGCCACCTCGGTTTTCGCTCTCCCCTAGCGCATGGTTTTCAATGCTACGGAAAGCTTTAGCCATCGTGTCCCACCCCCACCCGGTGGCGCCGTTAGCTTCCCACTCGTTGTAGTCGGCAGGATGACCACGCATGTAAACCATGCCGTTCACCGCACTGGAGCCACCCAGCAGCTTGCCACGCGCCCAGATTTCCTGGGTGCGGCCACTTTGCGGGTCGACCGTGACGGGAATGTGCCAAGCGTGTTTGGGGTCCATGAGCAATTTGCCAAAACCCTTGGGCATAGCCACTAGCGGGTTACGGTCTTCAGGGCCTGCTTCGATCAGCAAAACGCGGTGCTGACCGCTTTCCGAGAGCCGATTAGCCAGCACACAGCCAGCCGAACCCGCCCCGACGATGATGTAGTCGAATTCCTTCATATTTGCTTGTCTCGCTTACCCACCTGACACCCATGCGGTATCAGGCAGGTGGACTCCTGGGAGCGAAGTTCAGTCGAACTTCACATGGATCGAATGCGGTACCCGCATCATGCTGCCGCGTACCGCCGGTACGGGTTTATCCGGGTCCAGACGCAGGTTAGGCAGCTTGTCCAAGATCGCGGTGAGCGCACGGGTCATCTCCACCCGCGCCAAATGCTGGCCGATGCAAACATGGGGGCCGAAGGCAAACGCAAAGTGCCGATGCTGGGGCTTGCGGAAAATGTTGAAGCTGTCCGGGTCGGGAAACTTGCTTTCATCCCGATTGGCGGAGCCGGCAATCACATCAATAAACGCCCCTTGCGGGATGTCGACGCCGCCCAGGGTGGTGGCCTTGCTGGTGTAGCGCGACTGCATCAATACCGGCCCATCCCAACGCAACGCCTCTTCGATAGCCTGGGGAATCAGCGAGCGGTCCTGGCGAATCGCTTCCAGTTGCTCCGGGTGACGCAACAGGGCAGTCAGCAACACACTGGTCGCGCGAAAGGTGGTATCGCCAGCGGCGTTCACAAGCTGGCGTAGAAAGGAGATCAACACTTCTTCGGGCAGGTACTCACCATCCACTTCAGCCAGGGCCAAGGTGCTGATTAAGTCGGTACCCGGATTGGCTCGCCGCTCTATAACTAAGCGCTTGAAGTAGGTACCGAGTTTGCGTGATGCCTCGGTACCGTGCTCGATATCCACCGCCACAACCGTTTGGGCAATCGCCAGCTTATGAAAAACGCTGACGTCTTCCGGCGGTAATGCCAACTGCCGGTAGATGATATGGAAGGGGTAATGCAGGGTGAATTCCTGTACTAGATCGGCCTCACCGCGGTCGGCGAACTTGGCCATCAGGTCGTGCACCACCGGGTCAACCAATTCATCGCCCCAAGCCGCGACTGTTTGCGGCAGAAAGGCTTTTTGGAAAATACGGCGGTAGCTCGGGTGCTCGGGGGCGTCCATGGTGGAAATGCTGCGCCCGAAACTAATGCCCAGATTGTAGGTGTAGGCGTGGTTGGTATAGGTCTGCGGGTCACCCAATACCTGCGCCACTTCGTCATAGCCAAAGACGGCATAGTGCGGCGCTTTTTCGGGACAGGTGATGTCCGGGTAGAGCCCCATCATTACCCGGTACTCGCCTTCATGCACGGAGCCAGCACGCCGTAGTTCGGCAATTTTGGCGTAGGGGTCGAGGTGGTCGCCGAAAACTAAGGCATCCTCCATGAACGGATTGAAGGACGGATCATCAAAATCCTCGATAGCCTGCACTGCACCCATTTTATTATTCTCCGGCTTCAACAAGAGGTTGAACGCGCGCGGCGCTGACAGCAACGGCAGCAAGCTTATCCTGCAGGCACGCAAGTTCATTTATGCGAACGCCGTTCAACATATAGCAGGAAAAACGAGTTCGCAAGCCCTTGCTCGCTCCTCGTTGCGCAGACCTCTCTCGACGGATTAGCTGATTAGAAATCCCCCATCGACTGCCAACAACTGCCCTGTAATGTAGCGGGAAGCTGGGCTGGCGAGAAACAATGCGGCATTAGCAATATCCTCCACACCCCCCATTCCCCCTAGCGGCAAGCGCCCAGGACTGAGAATTGGCCCCTTCAGTTCGATGGCGGCCGACGCCGCGCGCGCGCCGGGTGTTGGGATGCCGCCAGGCAGTACGGCGTTCACCCGAATACCCTCAGGACCAAACTCCAGCGCGGTAGTCAGCGTCAAGCTGTTAACCCCGGCTTTGCTAGCGTTATAGGTGGCGTTGTGATGAACCACTGCCTGCATGGAGGAAACCGAGGAAATATTTACGATCGAACCACCGCCCAGCTCGCGCATGTGGCGAATGGCTTCGCGTAAGCAGAGGAAAGTGCCCCGCAGATTGATCGCTTGAAGACGGTCCCAAAACTCTGTATCCACCTCCAAAAATGGGCGCTTGGGGAAGATTGCGGCGTTATTCACCAGCACGTCGAGCCCGCCATAGGCTGCACGCGCCGCGTCGAACAGGGCGCACACTTGCGCCTCATTGGACACATCGACCTTAATGGCTTGCGCCTGCCCCCCGGCGGCTTCAATGGACTCAGCAACGGCGCGCGCGGCGTCTATATCGAGATCGGCGACGATGACACGCGCACCAACCCCCGCGAACGTCTCAGCGATGCAGCGACCAATCCCCGCAGCGGCCCCAGTGACCACAGCAGTCTTGCCGTCAAGGCGAAACATATTTTGCACACTCATGCTCAATTCCCAGGGAGTGAAAGGCTCAGCGACCACAAACCGGCGAGAGGTTATGCAGACAACCGATAATTGCGATGCAATCTATGCGACGAGCCACACATGGATAAACCCGAAAAAGCTGAAGGCATATTTCAATAATATTGAACAATCGACCTCGGATTTCAGCGCCAAAGACTTCCATCAGACTGAAACTCCCCACACCCAAGGGGTAGCCACCTACAATTGACAGCGCCCAAGACCGTCGTTCAGAATGCCAAACAGCGTTCTAAAAATAAAAAACTGCTTAGAGCAGACCGTCTAATGGGTGCCAAATGATCGAATCTGCTTCGCTCACTGCGATTATTGTCGGCGCGGGACATGCCGCTGGCGAGCTAGCGACCAGCCTGCGCGACAATGGTTGGCAAGGGCGCATTCTGCTTATTGGCGAAGAGCCGCACCTTCCCTACCATCGCCCTCCTCTGTCCAAAGCCTATTTGTCTGGCGCTGCTACAGCAGAAAGCTTGGTGATCAAGCCACGGGCGACTTACGACAAAGCTAACGTCGAAATCATCAGCGGCGTGCGGGTTAGCAAAATTGACCGACAAGCCTCACTGGTCCATTTAGCCGATGGCAGAACAGCCCACTACGACCGCCTAATTTTGGCCACTGGCGGCAGACCACGGCCCCTGCCTATCCCCCACATTCAACAAGCTGAAAGCGCGGGTAATTTCCATTACCTACGAACCCTTCAGGATGTCGACCGCATTCGCCAGCAATTCGAACCTGGCATGCGCTTGGTCATTGTCGGCGGCGGTTACGTTGGCCTGGAAGTGGCCGCCGTGGCGATCAAGCACGGTTTAACCGTCACCGTCCTCGAAGCCCTGCCACGGGTTTTGGCCCGCGTAACTGCCCCCGAGTTGTCAGCGTTTTACGAAGCACGTCACCGCGAGGCTGGCGTAAATATTCGTACCGACACGCAAGTAATGGATGTACAGCTGGCGCCCTCGGGCGATGCAGTGTCGGCAGTGCTTTGTGTCGATGGCAGTGTGGTGCCAGCTGACCTAGTGATCGTCGGCATTGGCCTACTGCCCAATGTAGAGCTGGCGCAGGAAGCGGGACTGGACACCGATAACGGCATCCTGGTTGATGAGTTCGGTCAAACCAACGACCCCAACATCTATGCCGCCGGCGACTGCAGTAACCACCCCAACTCGTTGCTGGGCCGACGCCTGCGTTTAGAGTCCGTACCTAACGCCCTAGAGCAGGCGCGCTGTGTTGCCGCGTCAATCTGCGACAAGCCCAAAGCCTATGCCTCGATTCCTTGGTTCTGGTCGGACCAGTACGAGCTCAAGTTGAAGATGGTCGGGCTTTCCCAAGGCTACGAACAACTGGTTATTCGCGGCGACATCGAAAGCAATTCGTTCTCGGCGTTTTACTTAAAGGACGGCTGCATGCTGGCCGCTGACACCGTAAACCGCCCACCTGAATTCATGCTGGCCAAGCGTTTTATCAGCGAAAAAATTCAAATCGACGCTGCCCGTTTGGCAGATGAAAGCCAATCCCTAAAAGACCTGTTAGCGAGCGCCTGACTCCTACTTCGCCAGGAAAAAAATCATGCCGACCATTATCTTCGTTCAACACGATGGCACCGAACAGCACGTACACGCGGACGTTGGCCAATCGATCATGCAAGCCGCCGTCAACAACCAAGTACCGGGCATTCTCGGCGACTGCGGCGGCAGCTGCAGTTGCGCGACCTGCCATGCATACGTGGAAAAGGACTGGGCCGAGCACATGCCGGCCGCCGAGTCTTACGAACACGACATGCTCACCTGCGCGATGGATGTCACCGATGCCAGTCGGCTGACCTGCCAGATCGTCATGACACCAGAGCTGGATGGCTTGGTAATCAAGCTGCCAGCCTCGCAGACCTAAATTCGTTGAGCGACTGAAATTCCAGCGGTGCTACGGCACGAAAACAACAATAAGCGCGAAGAGGAAAGACAGATGAGTGCAGTGGACTTCAAAGGCCGTGTGGCCATCGTTACTGGCGCCGGCGGTGGTCTTGGCCGCACCTATGCACTCGATCTCGCCGCCAGAGGCGCCTCGGTGGTGGTAAACGACCTTGGCGGCAGCTTCGACGGCAAAGGCGGCTCCCACAGCATGGCCGACCAGGTGGTGAATGAAATTCGTGCCGCCGGTGGCCAGGCTGTGGCGAACTACGATTCGGTCGGCACCCGCGCGGGCGGTGAAAGCATTGTGCGCACCGCGATGGACAGCTTTGGCCGCGTCGATGTGGTGATCAACAATGCCGGGCACCTACGCAATGCCCTGTTCGAGGACATCGATGACGAGATTCTCGACTCGATCATCAACGTCCATCTAAAAGGCGCCATCTACGTTACCCAGCCGGCCTACAAGGTAATGAAGCAGCAAGGCTATGGCCGCATAGTTTTCGCCTCATCGGCTGCTGGCGCGTTCGGCAATGCACAACAAGCTGCCTACGGCGCAGCCAAGGCAGGTTTGCTGGGGGTGATGAATGTGCTAGCACAGGAAGGCAAGGAACATGGCGTACTCTGTAATTCCCTGCTGCCCACCGCCAACAGTCGCATGGCAGCGGCAATGGACACCAAGCAACTGGAAGCCTTTGGCGCCCAATACGCGGCGTTTGGCGAAAAGCTCGGCAACGCCTACTTGCCTGAATTCGTTACGCCGCTGGTGGTCTTTCTCGCCAGCGAAGCCTGCACCAGCACCCGCGGCATTTACTCGGCCTCAGTAGGCCACTACGCCCGCGCATTTATCGGCGTAAACGAAGGCTGGACCGGGCCGCGAGATGTGCCTGCGACTGCCGATGAGCTGGCCAAGCACTTCCAGCAAATCGCCGAGATTGGCGACTTCAGCATCCCTGAATCGCTCGCCGATGAGTTCAACATCATCCATCGCACAATGAACAAAAGCCGCTAATCCGGCGTGACGACTACTCCTTATTGCCAGCCTTCAACGGCTGGCAATAAGGCCTCAGTAGTCGATAGCTTTAGCTGGCCGGATTGACCATTGCCAGCAAACCCTGCGCCTTCAACAACACTGGCAAATCAACCATGGCGCCATCCACCGAAACAGCCGCGCCGCCAGACTGCTCAGTCGCCGCAACCACTCTTGCAGCCCACTCCAATTCTTGGCTCGACGGGCTGAACGCCTGATTGACCACGGCCACCTGCCGCGGGTGAATGCACAGTTTTCCGGCAAACCCCAACGCCCGACTGCGGCGTGACTCCAGGGTGATTAGCGCCTCGTCATCCAACACCACCGAGACACCGTCAACAGGTGCCTGCAAGCCAGCCACCCGTGACGCCAGAACGATCTGTGAACGGGCATGCAGCAACGCCTCGTCACTGCCATCACAACCAACGTCCACCTGGTAGTCGATCGAGCCAAAGGCCAAGCGCTCTACATGCGGCGCCTTGGCAACCTCCAACACCTGCCAGAGCCCTAGGGCTGTTTCGATCAGCGCAATAATCGGCGCAGCGGTTACTGCGGCCAACTCAAGCATTGGCGCAGGGGTCTCAGCTTTGGGCAACATCACCCCTTTAACCGGCAGGCCGCGTAGCAATTGCAGGTCTTCAGCGAAGTCCGGGCTGCCGTAGGCATTAATCCGCAGCATCACCTGTGCACCAGCTTCAACAGCCAAGCGAACCTGCTCTCTGGCCAGCGCTTTATTCGATGGCGCTACGGCATCTTCCAAATCGAGGATGACCACGTCGGCGCCCGCCGCCAGCGCTTTGGAAAATCGCTCCGGGCGATCACCGGGAACAAACAGATAAGTACGCATTGCTACCTCAAACTCATAAATGCCAAGAACAGGATCAGCAGCCACAGCGAAACCCAGTTCACGTTGTTCCGCCACGACGCGCTCATGTGCATATCAAGCCAGCTCCGCACGGGCATCCATGCACAGAAAGCCATCAACGTCTTCTGCCCAGAGATGAATACTGCGGCCATCGGGCTCAGGTGCCGCACAGACCCGGAATGGATGGATGTCGAACAGAGGCCGAACGGCGCGGAAGGAGAAACCTTTCACCTGCGCCTGCGGGCACGTGTCCCGCAGCAGGTTCATTAACAAGGTAGCAATCAATGGCCCGTGCACTACAAGGCCGGCATAGCCCTCTTCGTGCATGGCATAGGGGCGGTCGTAATGAATACGGTGACCATTGAAGGTCAGTGCCGAATAGCGAAACAGCATCACCGGATCGGGCAGAATTTCTTTTGACCATTGCGCCCCTTGGGGTGCCGGCTGTGGCGCCGGCACTGGATCACCTGGGCGCGGCGGGTCGCGGTAGACAATATCTTGTTCCTCACGCACCAGTAGCTTGCCGGCCAGTGTCAACTCGTGGCACAGCTTGACGAACACCAAGTCGCCGCTGCGTCCGCTCTTATGCGACACATCAAGGATGGTGGACAGCCGCTCTACCTCGCCCTCCACCGGCAATGCGGCATGGAAACTCAAGCGTCCGCCCGCCCACATGCGTCGGGGCAAATCAACGGGGGGCAAAAATCCGCCACGCTGCGGGTGGCCGTCACTGCCTAGTAGGGACTGGCGGGCGGCAGGCTGAAAGTACAACCAGTGCCACAGCAGCGGTACCGCTGCATCTGCCGTATACGCCGGATCATCGCGATCAAGAGTGGCTGCCAATGCATTGAGCGGCGTCGCGTTCAAGCGGGCTTGTTGCCGCTCTTGCCGCCCCACCCATTGCTTCAGATGATTTTCGTCGATCTTCACGTAGCTTATTCCTTGTCGATCCCACCTATCTCGCCACGAGCACTGCAACTTGGCGGACTGGGCTGGCAAATCCAAAGGCGTAATTCAAGGCGTTCGCTGAGGTGACACGCCCGATCATTATTCATTATAGTGAACGCCGTTCAGTTTATTTCAGAAAATCGCCTACTGACAAGCGAAATCCAGCTCGCTCAAATGGCGGTCGTAATAAGCTGTCGAAATGCTGGAAAAAATTGAAAACTGCACAGTAAGATTGCAGTCCTGTTGACGAATAGGTGGTTAGAGGATGGACAAGCTACGCAGCATGGAAGTGTTCATGACCGTCGTCGACCGCGGTAGCTTAAGCGCCGCCGCGGCCGCGCTTAGCCTGTCACCGTCGATGGTTTCCACCCACCTGAGCAACCTTGAAGCCGAGCTGGGCGTACGCCTGCTCAATCGCACTACACGGCGTCTTAGCCTGACCGATGAAGGCGCGGTTTATTACGCGCACTGCCAACACGTACATGAGGAAATCGCCAGCGTCGAATCAATGCTCGCGGGTAATCATTTGCAGCCGCGCGGCCGCCTGCGTCTGGATATTCCCAGCACCATTGCGCAACTGCTGATCGTACCGTTGCTGCAAGAGTTTCGCCGCCGCTACCCCGATATCCAACTCGACTTCTGCGACTCGGAACAGATATCAGACACCGTCGAAAGCCAGCACGACGTGATGATCCGCCTCGGCCCACTCGGCGACTCCGGAATGATCGCTCGTCAGCTCGGCCACACGCCTTTGCTGACTGTGGCATCACCTGCTTACTTGGCAGCGCGCGGCACGCCGCAGACGCCCGATGACCTGGGGCAGCACGACTGCATCAGTTATATGTTTGAACGCACTGGCAGGATGTTGCCTTGGACGTTCGAGCGCCATGGCCAACGTAAGGTGCTGCAACTGCAAAGCAGCCTGTCCATCACCCAGGGCAATACCCGCGTTGAAGCCGCTCTCAGTGGTTTGGGAATTATCCAGGGGGTGGGTTTCCATCTGTACGAGCACTTGCGCAGCGGGGCGCTACAGCAGGTACTGGCCGACTGGACCACCCTCGCCCCAGCCATGGAAGTGCTCTACCCGCGTGGCCGCAGGGAGTCGCGCAAGGTGCACACCTTTGTCGACTTTATGCTCGAACATTATCCGGCGGGCAAAGAGATCATGAGCCCACCTCGCTACGCGGTCTCACCGGTGGCCAAGGTTTAAAAAGCCCTAGGGTGGCCACCGCAGCCTTGGGCAGCAACGCCAAGTCTACGGGGCGCGTTAGCGCGTAGCGTTAACCACTAGAGCAGCCCGCTTTCGCTCGCCGTCTTGGTACCACCGTCGAGGCCACGCTCGCGCAGTACCTCGATGGTCACGCCCAGGGCGCTCGATACGGCAGGAAAGCCTACATAGGGCAGCGTCTGAATAATGATCTCCTGCAGCTCGTCAGCCGTCAGACCGTTATTCAGGCCAAAACGTATGTGGTTGCGCAACTCTTCCGGCTGCCGAGAAGCGATAAGCGCGCCGATCACCACCGCACTGCGGTGTTTAAGTTCAAGACCTGGGCGCGACCAAACGGCACCAAAAGCGAACTCCACAGCCATGCGCCCAACGTCAGCGGCGAAACGCCCCGAGTTGGCATTTGCCTCCATAACCTTGGCAAACTCCGGCCCCATCATCTTTTCCATAAGGGCGTAGCCGTCATTCCAATAGGTTTGTTCGCTCATCGTTACAGCTCCGTCGAAAATAGGTGCTCGCGGGCGTAGTGCCAACTGCGAGCAGAAAACTCAGTTCTGCACCAAGTCATAGGCCGTTAGCGGCGCGACTTCGGTAACGCCGCCATCTACCGCTAAGCAGGTTGCGGTGATAAAGCGGGCTTCGTCGCTGGCCAAGAACAAGGTAGCCGCGGCCACATCCCACGCATCCCCCTCAACAGCCAAAGGGGCGATTTTGCGCCGCCGCGTGCGCATTTCATCACTCAACAAACCGTGCACCAACGGGGTATAGATATGCCCCGGCGCAACGGTGTTGGCCCGCAGTCCCTTACGCCCGTAGAGGGTCGCCAGGTCACGGGTGAACTGCACCATCGCCGCCTTTGACGGGCCATAAGGACCACTGCCCATGCCCTGCAAACCCGCGGTAGAGGCGATGTTGACCACCGCCGACTGGGGGTTTGCGGTCAGTTGCGGGAGCGCATGTCGACACATCAGAAACACACTGCCCAGGTTGATATCGATGATTCGCCGCCATTGCTCCAGCGGGTACTCCTCGTACGGCAGTGGTCGGCTGGCAACGCCAACGTTATTGACCAGAATGTGCAGGCCGCCATAGCGCTTGACGGTCTGCGCAACGAAACCCGCGCAGTCGTCGTCGCTGGTGACATCACCCGCGGCCACGAACGCCTCACCACCATCGGCGAGAATAAGCGCCAGGGTTTCTTCAGCACGCTCTGGGTGCTGATCCACCAGGCACACCTTGGCGCCCTCACGGGCAAACTGGTAGGCAATGGCCTTGCCGGTTCCGAAGCCATCGCCCTGCGAACCGGCGCCGGTAACGATGGCTACTTTTCCAGCCAGGCGCTGGAAGTACTGTGTAGGTTTTGGCATGTCAGACCCCTTAATGCTGCGGCCGAATCAACGTGGCGTGATCGCCTTCAAACGCAACAATCGCGGGGTCACCGGCTTTCATACGCAGCGGAATTTCGTCCAAGGGGACTTTCTTGCCATCAATGCCTCGGCAATAGGTAACCTCGTCCACGCGGAAGGTGCCGCTGCGGCCATCGTCGCCAAGCACACTGACCGACGCTGAGGTCAGCTCGGTAAGGTGGCCAATGATCGGGGTATGTCCGGATGCCGGCATGATGCGGATGTCCATCGACAGGCGGAAACGATCGGAGTAGTTGGCCAGGCCGCTATGGGGGGTATTGATGTGCATCAGCAGCACGTCACCCGGCCGGTAGGTGGTGCGACGCCAGGCATGGTCCGGCACCGAACCATTAGGTATTTGGAACAACGGCGGGTTGTTCGCATCGTGCAGATACGGCCCTTTGTGCATCCCCTCGGCAAGGGCCAGGCCGCCCACTTGCTCGTCGATGACCGACAACGGCATCCAGCAAATCAGGAACGGAATGCCTTTGTTGTAGAAGCCGTCCTGGTGCAGGTAATCCATGCGGCTGCGCTCACGGGTTTGCGCCGGCGGAGTGGCACGGTACTCAACGGTAGGAATCCAGAACGGATCATCCGCCAACACGCGCTGGAAGAACGCATGGATCGCCGGCTCTTTGACGAACTCGCGCCAAGGCTCACGGTCCACCAGCGGCTCCATACGGAAAGGAAACCCTTCCAGATTTTTACCGGTGTAGGCAGCAATCGGATCATCGCCACGCGCCACTTCGTATTCATCCAGCACGGCCATGTAAACGGCACGCAGGCGGGCAACCGCGTCGTGGTCCAGCACGTCGCGGAAGAACCAATAACCGTCGCGCTCCCAGGCAGCCTGCAGCGCTTCGCGGTCATCCAGCAGATGATTGGAGACATTCAGTTCGCGCATGCTAGGCAGCGCGTCTATCGGCAGTTGATTAGCCATGATCGTTCCTGTTGTTCTTGTTAGCAATTGAGCTGCCTTGCGTTAAGGCATGCATCGATAGTAACCAGCATGGGCGGCGGGAAAATCCGCCGAGGGTTCAAAACACCTTTCAGCCAGGGTGTTGAATCCACCTCAGCTTTTATTGCCATAGATGATTCATCCAGGGTCAGGTGAGCACTTTTAACGAGTCGTTGGAGAACAGCTCAAATGCCTCGCCCGTGCGCGCTTTGCGCGTCCAGTGCGGGTCGTGCAACAGGGAGCGCCCCACGCCGACTAAGTCGAACTCGCCACGGCTGAAACGCTCCATGAGCAAATCCAGGTTATTGCTGGCGCCTGCGCCACCCTGTTTGCTGCTGTCGTACATACCGGTTTCCAAGCCGACACCACCCACCGCCATCGACAGGCGCCCGGTCAGCTTCTTGGCCCAACCGGCCAGGTTAAGTACGCCATCAGTACCGCCGTGCTCAGGGAACTCGGCGCGGTTGAAATAACGTGCGCTGGCATCAAAGACATCGACGCCGGCATCGGCCAATGGCCGCAGAATTTCTTCTAGCTCTACCGGGGTCTGGGCCAGCTTGGCTTTAAAGTCCTGCTGCTTCCATTGCGAGAAGCGCAGAAGAATCGGCATGTCGGCGCCCACTTCACGGCGAATGGCGCGCACGACTTCAGCGGCAAAATGGCTGCGCTCGCTACGCCCCCCACCCCAGGCATCGGTGCGTTGGTTGGTCGCTTGCCAGAAGAAGGTGTCGATCAGGTAACCATGCCCACCGTGGATGGCAATACCGTCAAAACCACACGCACGCGCATATTTGGCGCTGCGCCCATAGGCATCGATCACGTCCTGCACGTCGCTGTCGGTCATTGGCGCGGTTGGCGGCAATTGCTGCTGTACGTACTCAGCAGAAGTTGCAGTGAGCCCGCCAGCAGGCCCCCACAGACCTGAAGGCCGCATAGAGGCAGACTCTGGATGCGGCCCAGTGCCCGGCACGCGCATGCCACCCTGGTGCCACAGCTGCGGAAAAATCACCCCACCTGCGGCATGCACCTGCTCAACCACCGCACGCCAACCTGCGAGTGCCGAGTCTCCGTACAGATGAGGTAAATCACTTTCGCCAGTGCCGGCTTCGCCCAGTGCCGCCGGATGGTCGATGCCCACAGCCTCGGTAATGATTAACCCGGTTTCACCTTCGGCGCGCCGACGGTAATAGCCCGCCACGTTGTCTCCCGGCACACCCTCAGGGCAAAAATTGCGCGTCATCGGCGCCATCGCGAAGCGGTTTTTTAATACTGTCGAACCGATCTGCAACGGCTCAAATAAAGGCGCGAGCAGTGAACTCATAAAATCTCTTCCTGTTGGGTACAAGGTTGGCGTGTAAGGCGGTTGCGCAACACCGATGAGGTGCCTGACCAGAAGTCATTCCAGCTCGCAAAGGCACCGGGCAGTTGCGGCTGGTAACGCTCGCTGGTGTATTTCCCTGGCCAGTTCTGCCAAGCAGGCTCGCCCGGGCGTTGCAGCCAATCGGTGGAGTACCAGTGGCGCTCGTCACGGCGCACGAAGTACCAGCATCCGTCGCGACGCTCGTACTGATCGAAGTAACAGATGGCCATGACCACCCAGTGCTCGCCGTCCTCATGCTCGGCGCGGCAATAGACCGTGCCAGTGGCGTGGTCGGCGTCTTGGAAGTCCAAGGTTTGCCCGCCTATCTGATGCACGCTGCGATAGAAGGCCTGCAGGATCGACTCGGAGCCATAGAATGCTTTAAGCGCTTCGCGCCCCTGGCCCCAGCGCCCACAGTCAACGTCGTCGACAAATAGTCCCACCAACGCCTGCAAATCCCGCGCATCGACTGCCAGGGCATAACGCGCGGGCAGTTGGCCAATGGCGAGTTGCGCCTCCACCCGCTCCAGGCGGGCTAACAACAGCTCATTCATTACTGCCACTCCTGTACGAGGTGACCCTGGCGAGGCGCGGCACAGCCGCACAATCGTTGAACGCGGATGGAACCGAGATCGGCGTGCCCTGCCCTGCGGCACTCAGTCGATGGCAACCACCAGCTTGCCGAAATGACGCCCATGCTTCAGGGTTTGGAACGCCTGGGCGACGTCGGTGAAGGCGAAGGTTTGCTCGATTACCGGGCGCAAGCCATGGGTTTCGATGGCGCGGCACATCTGCTCCAGCTGATCGCGGCTGCCAACGCGGATGGTGTGCAACGACAGCCCTCGATAGAAGAATGCTTCGCTGAGCACCGGCCCCCCACTGAGCAAGCCAACCAGGCTGATTCGCCCGCCTATACGGGTCGCTTGCACGGAGCGCTCGACAGTGGCGCCACCGCCCACTTCGACGGTCAGATCAACCCCTAACCCAGCCGTTTTCTCGTGCACGACTGCAGACCAATCTGGGTGAATTTGGTAGTCGATGGTTTCGTCCGCACCCAGCGCCCGAAGCCGCTCCAGGCGCTCGGAACTAGATGACAACGCCACCACCTTGGCGCCGAATAACTTGGCCAATTGCACAGCGAAAACCGACACCCCACCACCACCCTGGGTCAGCACACTCTGCCCCGGCAGCAGACTTCCACCCGCCGTGAGCGCCGACCACGCGGTCAGCGCAGCACAGGGCAGCGTTGCCGCTTCCTCAAAGCTCAGGTGCGCGGGAGCACGAACCAGCTCGTTCTCGCTCACACAGGTGTATTCGCACAGCGTGCCATCCACCGCCCCCCCGCGCCCCAGCACATCACGCCCAACAGGCATGTCGCCACTGAGCCAGTGGGGATGGAACGTCAGTATCACCCGCTCGCCAACCGCCACCCGCGTCACGCCCTCGCCCACTGCAACCACCTCCCCGGCACCATCGGAACAGGGAATGAGCTGCGGTTTGCACAGCTGGCTGTAACTACCGCCCAAAATCAGCAGCTCACGGAAGTTCAGCGCGGCAGCGCGCAGGCGCACCAGCACTTGGCCCGCCGCGGGTGGGCCGGGAGGCGGTAAATCACGCAGGGCTAGGCCGTCGGTATCGCCATAACGCTCGATCACATAAGCACGCATCGTCAGCTCCTACAGAGGCTAGGAATCAGGGACGGCGCGCTTTTAGCGGGCGCTGGTAGGAGACATCGTCAAGGTCACGGCTGCTGTGGGCGTTGCCCATCTGAATGTTGCGAAAGGCTTCTGGCAGTTCGGTGGCTTGAAGATGGTTGATCGACTCGGTGACGCACACCCGCTCGGCAATCGCCCAACGGCCTTCGCGCTTTTCGAAGCGGTCGATATAGCGGCCGACGGCCAAGGAGTCTGGCTTAACGCGATTTTCACCGAAGAATAACCAGTAAGTTTCGGCGTGTGCGGTATCACCGTCCAGCTCAACGCTGTGGTTGAAAATCATATGGTGGTGCGCGAGCTGATACTCACCGTGATAGGCCAGAGCCCAATCGATAAAGCCATCGCGCCCGCCCAAAAAGCTGCCGTGATCATCGATGGCATCGTCATGGTAAACACTGCGCAATAGCTCTTTATCGAAGCGGTCCACGGCGCGGCAGTAGCGCGTAACGCAGTCAAGAATGTCCTGACGGTCGAGCAATGCTTGGATGCGAGCCTGTGAAATATTGTTGTTATTGTCGTTCATAAGGTGCTCCTAAAAGGGGGCGCACCGCAGCGCGGTGCGCTTGCAAACTCAGTCCTTGGAGGCGAAGCGAGTGAGGTGGTAGTCGGTATCGCCGAACTGTTTTTCCAGCAGCGTCATCAGGCGGAAGTAGTGGCCCACTGGGTACTCTTCGGTCAGGCCGATGCCGCCGTGCAGCTGCACACCCTGCGCGCAGACAAAACGGCCGGCCTTGCTCGCCGCAGCCTTAGCCGCAGAGATTGCCTTGCGGCGCTCCGGCGCCGGTTTGTCCAGATACGCCATGCCGCGGTAAAGGATCGAACGGGCGTGCTGCACGTCGACGAACATCTCCGCCATGCGGTGCTGCAAGGCCTGAAACTTGCCGATGGGTTGGCCAAACTGGCTACGGGTTTTGATGTAATCGGCGGTCATATCGATTACGCCGCCCATTACCCCGAGCATCTGCGCAACTACTGCTAAAGCGGCTCGGTCGAAGGCCTCTTCCAGCACCTCGCGACTGCGTGATGGCTCTATGAGCAATGCCGCGCTGGTCAGTTCCACCTTGGAAAAACGGATGTCGGCAGCACGAGAGCCATCAACCAATGGGTACTCGTCAAGAGACACACCGGCGGCTTCACGGTCGACGATAAACACCGCCGGCTCGTTGTTGTCCTCAAAGCGGGCAGTGACCAAAAACTTGTCCGCCGACGGCCCATTGAACACCAATGTCTTCACGCCACTCAGTTGGTAGCCATCAGCAGTCTTACGGGCAATGGTGTCCTCTACACAACCGACAGAGAAACGCGAGCCGCCCTCGGCATCGGCTAAGGCCAGCAACAAACGGCCTTCGATTAGCGCGGGCAGCAGGTCGTTACGGTGGTAGTCAGAACCGCTGCGGTCGACGATACGGGCGCACAACACGGCGCTGCTGACGAAGGGTTCAAGCACCATGCCGCGGCCGAAGGATTCGAGCACCAAAGACGCTTCAACAAAGGAGCAGTCCAGGCCGCCAACATCTTCTGGCAGGTTCAAAGCCAGCCAGCCTAGATCAGCAAATTGCTGCCAGTGCGCGCGGCTAAAACCTTCGCCGCTGGTGACCTGGTGACGACGGGTTTCAAACGCGTAGTCATCACGGATATAGCGCTCGACGCCGTCACGCAGCATCAGTTGCTCTTCGGAAAGATTGAAATCCATAGGTCCTCCCTTAGAGTCCGAAAGCCAGTTTGGCGATGATGTTCTTCTGTACTTCTTTGGCGCCGCCATAAATGGTTGAAGCACGTTGGAAGAAATACATGTTGCAGCGCCCAGGCGCATAAGCTGGCCACAGATCGTCCCATTCACTGGCGTGGTGCTCTTGGGTATCTCGTCCTGGCCCATGGTCGTAGAAACGCAGGGACCTAGGCCCTAAGGCATCTACCTGAAGCTCTGTTACCCGTTGCTGCAGTTCGGAGCCACGCACCTTCAGCGTCGAGACCACCGCATCCAGGTTGTCGCGCAAGTCCTCCTTGGCAAGAATGCGCAGCACGGACCACTCCAGCGCCAAAATATCGGTCTCGATCTCGGCCACTCGGCGAGCGAATACTGGGTTTTTCAGCAACGGCACGCCGTCTTCGGTTTCGGCGCGAGCAATGGTCTTGGCCTTCTCTAGTTCGCGCTTGTTGAAGTAGATAAACGCACTGGAGGTACGCTCTTTCTCCAGCAAGAACTTGGCATAGGTCCAACCCATGCCCGGTTCGCCCACCAAATTCTCCTTGGGTACGCGAACGTTCTCCAGAAACACCTCTGCCAAACCGTCGCCGCCGTCGATCGAAACAATCGGGCGTACCGTAATGCCAGGGCTCTTCATGTCGATTAGCAGGAACGAGATGCCGCGTTGCGGCTTAACGGTGGAATCGGTACGCACCAAGAAAAATCCCCAGTCGGCGATTTTTGCATCACTGGTCCAGATCTTCTGGCCATTGACGATGTAGTGGTCACCCCCACCATCCAATTCAGCCCGAGTCTTCAGGCTGGCAAGGTCGGAGCCAGAGTTAGGTTCCGAGAAGCCCTGGCACCAGAACGTTTCGCCCGTTAGCAGGGGAGGCAGAAAGGTATCTTGCTGCCACTGGTTGCCAAACTGAATTACCACTGGCGCCATCATATGAGTGCCCTGCCAGCCATAATCCAAGCCGTCGGCGTTGACCAACTCCTCAAGGAAAATGTGCTTGCGAATTGGCGACCAGTCAGTGCCACCGAACTCCTTCGGCCAATGCGGAGCTCCCCAGCCACGCGCATGCAGGGTTCGTTGCCAGGTGCGCAGCATCTCGCGCGGGACGGGGTGCGCACCTTCAAAGCCATAACGAGCAATATCGGGCGTGACGCTGTCACGGAAGAACGTGCGGACCTCCTCACGGAAGGCCTCATCTTCCTGGCTAAACTCAAAATGCATGGTTCTACCTCCTCATCTCGCTTCAAGGGTGCCGACAGCTAGGCCCGCAACCCGAAAAATGTGTTTCCTAACGCGCTTAAGCGACTCGCTCGCGCTCACGCAAAGCAACCTTGTTGATCTTGCCGGTGGCCATACGTGGAAGCTCGGCAACGAACTCGATGACTTTCGGGCACTTATAGCTGGCTAGGACGGCCTTGCAATGAGCGATCAGATCGAGCTCTTCCAGGCTGGCACCGCAGGCCAATACCACCACCGCCTTTACTGATTCGCCCCACTTCGGATCGGCGATACCGATCACCGCTGACTCCACCACCAGTGGGTGCAGCTCAAGGGCAACCTCCACCTCACGGCTGTAGATGTTCTCGCCACCGGAAATGATCATGTCTTTCTTACGGTCGACCAGGTACAGGTACCCTTCGGCATCGCAGTAACCCATGTCGCCAGTGTGGTACCAGCCTTCGCGCAGCGCTTCCATGGTCGCTACCGAGTTGTTCCAGTAGCTGCTCAGCTGGGTATCCGATCGCAGTACGACCTCTCCGGGCTCCCCATCGGCACAGTCGTTGCCATGGTCGTCGACAATCCGCAACTCAATGCCGGGAAGGGGCACGCCTACTGACTCGAGGCGATGGATTTGCTCGGCTGTACCAAACGGGTTGACCTCGTGCCGCGGCAATACGCACGCGTTGCTCTCAGTCATGCCGTACTGCACAGAGAAGATCGGACCGAGCACGTCGAAAGCCCGTTTGAGCAGTGGTGCCGGAATCGGCGCGGCTGCAGTGACCACATGCACCAGGCTCTGCAGGCGGTACTCGCGCACGTTCGGCGTATCCAGCACCGCTTGCAGCATGGCGGCGACCATGAAGGTAAAGGTGACCTTTTCTTCTTGTATTGCCTGCAACGTTGCCTGCGGCTCGAAGCCCTGATGAATGACCGTCGAGCCCCCCAGCCACGCCGCCGAGTTGACGAAGCCGATTCCGCCGATATGGAACGCTGGAGTGGTCTGCAGTACCCGCGTGGCACCACTGAAGTCACTCATCAAGGCACAGGTTTCTGCGGTGCGGCACATCGCGTGATGAGTGCGTACTACGCCCTTCGGGCGGCCGGTAGTGCCGCTGGTGTACATCAGGTAGGCAAAGTCTTCAGGCTCAGAACGGATCGGCGGGCCAGCCGCGTCGCCCTCCGCCATCGCTTGCTCAAAAGGGGTTGCCCAAGCGGGGCAGGTGCCAATGCACAGGTAGTGCTCGATAGTCGGCAACTCAGCGCGCAATTGCTCGACTACAGCAGCATATTGGGCTTCGAAAACCAGCACTTTGGGTGCGGCATCCTGCAGGATGAAAAGCATCTCCCGCGGTGCCAAACGGAAATTCACCGTAGCGGCGATAAAACCTGCCCACTCACAGGAGCGGTAGGTTTCGTAGTACTCAACGCAGTTCATCGCCAGAATGGCAACGCGGTCCTGACGGCGCAAACCTTGTTCATACCAGTAGGCGGAAAGCCGACGCGAGCGCTCGGCCAATTCAGCGTTGCTGACGCGCCGCGAATTGGAGGTGAGCGCATTGCCAGAAGGAAAATAACGAGCGTTGCGCTCGATCACTTCACCGAGAGTCTTCATCTAAGTTCCGTCATTATTATCAAACTATTGTTTAAACGGATTGCGCAGTGATCCCCTGCGCAAACGATCTTCTGCGGCTATGCAAATAGCGCGTTAGCCTATCGAGTCGATGGTCCAACGGCAGTCGACTTGTGCGCTACATCCCGGCCGCGGCATACCGCAGTACGCCGCCCGAGCTTAGGCTTCCAGTAACTCAACGTTGGCCAACAGTTCGGCAAGCTTGGCCGTAAAGCGCGCCGCGTCTGCACCATTGATTACGCGGTGGTCGTAACTCAGTGACAGCGGCAACACTTGGCGCCAATCAATCTGGTCGTTACTGCCCCGGTAAGGTTTCTCCTGGGTACGCGTAACGCCCAAAATTGCCACCTCAGGCGCATTCACAATCGGGGTGAAACCGGTGCCGCCGAAGCTGCCCAGGGAGCTGATGGTGAAGCAGCCGCCAGACATCTCGGCCATAGAGAGACCCTTGTCGCGAGCCTTCAGCGAAATGGCCTGCAACTCCGCCGCGATCTGCGCAACCGTCTTTTGATCACAGTCACGCAACACCGGCACCAACAAACCAAAGCGCGTATCCACCGCAACACCGACGTTGAAGTACTTCTTCAACACCAGTTGTTTGCCCGAACCATCCAACGACGCATTGAACTGGGGGAAGGCCTTTAGCGCCTCTACCACCGCCTTGATCAAATACGGCAGCAAGGTCAGTTTGACCGCCTCACCCGCTGCATTGCGTGCCTTGCGGCGTACCTCAAGGGCAGTGATATCCGCGTCGTCATGGTGGGTTACGTGGGGAATCATCAGCCAGTTGCGCGACATAAATTGTGCAGTGAGCTTTTGCACCCGCGACAGCGGGCGTGACTCAATTTCGCCGAACTCGCTGAAGTCGACGTTCGGCCAAGCCGGAAGCTCGCTACCGAAAGCCACTGGCTCCTTGGCAGGCGCCGCAGGTTTGGGTGCAGCTACATTCACCGGAACATCAACATCAGCGCTCATGCGTATTTCCTCAACCACAGCGTACTTAGATAATTTCGGCCAACACAGTGCCGACGTCATAGGTCTCGCCAACTTCAGCGATGATTTTCAAGGTGCCACTGGCCGGCGATTCAATCTCTTGAATCGACTTTTCACTTTCCAGGGCATAGAGCAATTGCCCTACTTCCACCGTTGCGCCATCGGCAACAAGCCATTCAGTCAGGGTGCCTTCGTTCATCGAGAAGCCCAATTTGGGCATCAGTATTTGCGTGCTCATGACATTTTCCTTGAACGGTGTGAAGTCACTTAAGTGTGGTGCGGATAGCCGCTTCGATCTGCGCCATGCCCGGTACGTGGGCATCCTCCAATGGTTTGGAGAACGGCACAGGTGAGTAGTTAGAGCCGACGCGCTGCACGGGCGCTTTAAGCTGACCGTAGAGAGCCTCGTAGATTTGCGAAGCGATTTCGGCGCCAACACCGAATGGCTTTACCGCCTCGTGCACGATCACTGCGCGCCCGGTTTTGCCGACCGACGCGAGGATGCAGGCACTGTCGAGCGGCGAAATGGTGCGCAGGTCGATGACTTCAACAGACACGCCCTCGCCCGCCAGCTTCTCAGCCACCGCACTGCACTCCAGCACACGACGGCTGTAGGTGATGAGGGTGACGTCGGTGCCTTCGCGCAACACGTTGGCTTTGCCCAGAGGGATTTTCACCCCAGGTTCTGGAGCCGCACCTGGGTTCCAATAGGTGGGCATGTTCTCGATGAACAACACCGGGTCGTCATCTTCAATGGCAGACAACATCAGCCCATAGGCTTCGGCCGGACTGGACGGGGCAACCACCTTGATCCCAGCGGTATGCGCAAACCAGGCTTCCAGATAGTCAGCATGCTGGCCGCCAGTACCGAAACCCGCACCGGTCATGGTGCGAATCACCATCGGCACGTGGGTTTGGCCACCGGACATAAAGCGCAGCTTGGCGGCATGGTTGATGATCATGTCCATCGCCACGGTGGTGAAGTTCATCAGCATGATTTCCGCAACCGGGCGCATACCCACGATGGCAGCACCAATGGCGGCACCAATAATCGCCTGCTCGGAAATAGGCGTGGAGCGCACACGGGAGTCGCCGTATTTGCTCGACAGCCCGCGGGTAACCCCGACGATGCCGCCCTCTTCCTTATCACCCACGTCCTCGCCCAAGACGATAACGTTTGGGTCTGCCGCCATGGCGTCGTCGAGTGCCAGGTTGATCGCTTGAATACTGTTTAGTTTGGCTGCTTGGTTCATACGCTCACCTCATCCTTGAAGATGTCGCGCTGGAGTTCGGCGAGATCTGGGTAGGGGCTGTTTAAAGTGAATTCCAGGGCTTCGTCGATCTCAACTTCGATGCTGGCTTCCATATCCGCCAGCTCGCCTTCAGTGGCATTGCCAGTGGTAATTAGCCAGGCACGGAACAACGGCACAGGGTCTTTGGCGATCCAGGCGTCTTTCTCGCCTTTGTCCATGTAGGCATCGACATCGCCAAACACGTGGCCATGGAAGCGGAAGGTTTTTGCCTCGATCAACGTCGGGCCAGCGCCTGAGCGAGCACGCTCGATGGCTTCATGGGCGGTGTGGTACATGGCGATAGGATCGTTACCGTCCACCGTGATACCGGGCATCGAATAGGCGACCGCACGATCGGCAATATTGGCTACCGAAGTGCCGTAGGCATATTTGGTGTGTTCGGCGTAGCCATTGTTCTGGCACACAAACACCACCGGCAGTTTCCACACAGACGCCATGTTTAACGCCTCGTGGAAGGCGCCAATGTTCGACGCACCATCACCGAAATAAGCAATGGTGACGCGCTTTTCACCGCGAATTTGCGCCGCCAATGCCAAGCCGTTAGCGATGGGCATGGAGCTACCGACAATACCGGTGGTAACCATTACGCCAGTGGCCGGGTGAGTAACGTGCATCGGCCCGCCTTTACCCTTGCAGGTACCGGTGACGCGGCCACCGAACTCAGCCCACAAGTCTTTAAGCGGAATACCTTTGGCGATCATGTCGTGCACGCCGCGGTAGATCGTGCAGATGTAGTCCTCATCGGTGAGGCACGCTGACACCGCCGAAGGAATGACTTCCTGGCCCCGAGGCGAGTAATAAGGCATGGCTAATTTGCCGGACTTCAACACAGCGCGAAAACGTTCGTCGTTCTGTTTGATCCGAGTCATACGTCGGTAGATACCGACCAATATGTCGCGGTCTGGAATTGCGGCTGTCATCTTGTTTTTCTCCGTCTAAGCCAAAACTCAAAAATTGGGGTTGCCCTACCAAATCTTCTCTTGCCCTGCCGAATGCAGCGCCGCGATGTAGCCGAAAATGAACGATGCGGCGATGCTGGTACCCGCGCCTGGATAGCAACGGCCAGTAACGCCTGCGGTGGCATTACCGGTGGCATACAGCCCTGGAATACAGGTGCCGTCTTCGCGCAGTACACGGGCGAATTCATCAGTGACCAAACCGCCAGCGGTGCCGACATCACCGGGGTACATGCGCACGGCATAAAAAGGCCCCTGCTCGATGCTGCCCAGGTTGGGGTTAGGCGTAACCGTCGGGTCGCCGTGGCAACGGTCGAATGCACGGCCGCCGCGGGCGAAGTCTTCATCGACGCCGGTGACGCAAAAGCCATTGAAGCGCGCCACAGTCGCCAGCAAGCCGGCGCTATCGATGGCGCACTTGCGAGCCAGCTCTTCCAGCGAGTCCGCCTTAACCATGTAGCCGCTATCCAGCCACTGCTTAGGTACCTGACCTGGCATGGCCGTACCCCATGGATAGAACTTGCGCTGGCGGCTATCCATCACCACCCAGCCCGGAACTGCCTTACCGGTTTCAGCCTGACGCTGGTACATGCGTTGGCCGATTTCCATGTACGAGCCGGCCTCGTTGCAAAAGCGCTGGCCGTCCTGGTCGACCAACATCGAATAGGGCAACGACAGATCAAGGTGGTGCATAAACGGCAGCGGCTCGCCGCTAGCGGTGCGTGCGCCCTCTGGGAAGCTTTCGTTCGGCCCAAGCGATGTCACGACCCACCAGGACTCGTCCATGCAATCCACTGCAGCACCTAGCTGCATGGCGGCCTGGAGTACTTCACCAGTGTCGCCAAGATTGGCGTTGGTCCACTGCGCGGAGGAAGGCTGGGGTTGAAAGCGTTTACGCATTTCGGCGTTGCGGGAAAAACCACCGGTATTGATCAGCACCGCATCGCGAGCTTGCACACGCAGTTGCTGCCCGTTGCGGCGAACCACTACGCCCACCACCTTGCCGTCTTCGACCACTAACTCCTCGACGGGGGTCTCGACCCAGATCGGTAAGTCTGCGCGCAAAGCAATCTGCAACATGCGACCCTGAATGGCGGCGCCGCCACCGAGCACCTCCTGGCCCAACAGCTTTTGTTTCAGTAGGCGCAAGCCCAGCTGCAACGCTTTCTTCTTGCCGGCCCAGGTGCGCTTCATCAGGAACAGGGTGGGGAACTCGTGGGAGTTCGCCGGAATAGGCTGGCCGCGATAGCGCGACAGGCGCTGCGCCCAATCGCCCAACTCACGAATATTGAACAGCTTGGCCACCAGCGAGCGACCGCGCGGCTGACCGCCCGGACGATCGTCGTAGTAGTCAGACCAGCCATCGGCGTACTCGAAGGCCATGCCCGAACGTTCGAGAAAATCGACCATCAGAGGCCCGGTGCGCAAAAACGCTTCGCGCCTGATTGGGCTGGTCGAAGGACCGTCATAGGTAACCGTGCTGTGCAGGTACTGCTGGGCCTTTTCATAGGAGTCATCGACTCCGTGACGCTTCATTACCGAGTTATTGGGAACCCACCACACGCCACCGGAGTAGCCGGTGGAGCCACCAACTTTGTCGAGCTTTTCGATGATCAGAGCGCGCTTGCCTAACTCTTTCGCCTTCAGCGCGGCGCACATCGAGCCGCCCCCACTGCCGACGATTACCAGGTCAAAGCTTTCGTCCCACTGACTCATCGCTTGGACTCCGTACCGTGGATGTACTCACTGAGCTCACGGTGGAAGTTAGAGATGGCCTTTTCTTGCAGCGGGTTGGTTCTGGCGCCAGAGAAGCCACGGGACTTCATGCCCTGTTGCACCTGCCCCATGTTGTTGAAGTCTTGGCTAAGAATCAGACCAAAGATTTCCACACTGTTGGTTTTCCAGTCATCGACACCGTGATAGATCTCGCGATTCAGCTTGGGCTCTTTGCCCGGCGCGTAACGCTTCAGCGACCAGATATCGAAGATGCAGGAATCGGGGTTATCACCGTCCGGGCGTGCGCGATAGAACAGCGCGCCGTCCGGATAGAGCAAGAACACCAAGTTGGGGAAAACGTGCCAGTCAGTGCCGGCGCGACCCATCTGCTCAAAGCTGATCTCAGGCCAGCCGGCACCGTCTGCGATAGCCGCTTCACGCTGAAACTCCATGGCTTTACCAAACACCAAGAATTGGTCTTGGGTAGGCTCGACTTCCGTCAGTAGGCGCTTGGTAGCTTCATTGTCACGGTCGGTGAAGATGGCTTTAAGTTGGTCTTCCATGATCTGGTAAAACTTCACCAGGCCGGGACGGATATCGTCCGGAATTGGTTTGCCGGTACGCGGCGACGGAGTACCCGGCAGGCGTGTAGCAGTGGAGTAATCGAACATACCGTGCTTGCCAAAGGCGAAGCTGCGGGTGACATCGTCGCCCTGGGTATCGAGAATTTGCGGGTGAGTCGCCGCTACGTGGTAACCCTCGTTAAAGGCTTCCAGGGCTACTTTCCAGTTGCACGGTAGGCGCACCGACTTGTACCAGCGGTAGCGCATGTTCTCGAATTCGTAGCAGTCGGTAATTTCCGGAACCGGTGCCAGGTAGTTAGCCAGGGGCTCGGCTTTGGGGTCCATATTAATGAAGACAAAACCGCCCCAGGTTTCTACCAGCACTTCTTTGAGCGCCAGGTCTTCACGGCTCATGCTCGGGCATTCTGCCCAGTCCTGCTCGTCAAGAATACGCAGCACGCTGCCATCTAAGTTCCACTGCCAGCCATGGTAGTTGCAGTGGAATTTGGAGGCGTGGCCGCAGCCATTAGTGAGGCGTCGGCCACGATGCTGGCAGACGTTGTAGTAGGCCTTGATCTTGTCGCCAGTCAGGCGGGTGATGATGATGGATTCATCAATCACATCGAAGGTCACGTAGTCGCCTACGCCTTGGATTTCCTCAAGTCGGCAAGCGACTTGCCAGACCTTCGGCCACATGCGCTCTTTCTCAAGCTGCACATATTCCTTGGAAATATAGCCGTCGCGCGGTACAAAATCCGACCGTATTGCCTGCGGCGCTGATTCACGAGCAGTCATCTGGAACCTCCTGCATCGGCAGTCACGGGGATCTGCCTATTGCCTTATTATTTTTGTGTGAGGGGCAGCGAACCGCCCTGCAATATTCTGAACGCTGTTCAGCACTATAAACAGACAACAGCTTGACTGTCAACGCACTGAAAACACCTTGCAGGTAGGCTGAAAAGGCTATTTTTGAGCCTGTGAATGCTCGCTCCCGTAGAGCGTGCGCAGCTGAATTTTGTTGACTTTGCCACTCGGTAGGCGAGGCAGTTCGGCGACAAATTCGATGCTGGTGGGCCGCTTGTAACGAGCAATGCGCGTGGTGGAGAACTCGGCTAGCTCCTCAGCCAGCAACTGCGTGCCGCCCTTGAGCACGACGATCGCTTTAACCGTTTCGCCCCACTTCTGGTGCGGCACACCAATGACGGCAGCATCCTGTACATGCGGGTGGTGCATAAGCGCCTGCTCCACTTCCTGGCAGTACACATTCTCACCGCCGGTGATGATCATGTCTTTCTTGCGATCGACCAGAAACAGGAAGCCCTGATCATCACGCCAGGCCATATCGCCCGTGCGCAACCAGCCATCACGCAACGTCTCAATTGTGGCAACGCTGTTATTCCAGTAGTACGCCATGTTGGCCGGCGAGCGAATGCAGATCTCCCCGGCGGTGCCATCGGGGCAAACTTCGCCTTGTTCATCAACAATACGAATGTCGCAGAAGGTCATCGGCTGACCAATGGAGCCCAGACGGCGAACCTCCTCCTCACTGCCCTGCAGCTTGTGCAAGTGTTTGGGCAACACCGTACCGGTGGTCTCGGTCATGCCCCAGGAGTTGACGAAGATTGGCCCGAGCAACTTTACTCCGCGCTGCAACACCGCCACCGGCATCGGTGCGGCGGCGTAGAGAATGGTCTCCAAACTGGACAGGTCATAGTCGCTGATATTCGGCAGGTCCAGCACCTGCTGCACAATGGTTGGCGCCATATGTACCGTGAGGATGCGTTCGCGCTCGATGGTGCTCAGCACTTCCAGGGCTTCGAACTTGCGGTGCAACACCACACAGCCTGCATGCCAGAACTCGGACAGCATCATCGACAGCCCGCCCGCATGGAACATCGGCATCATCACCAGTACCCGGCCGTTGGTGCGCATGTCCATGGTCGCTGATTGGTTTTGCGCCAGGGCGAGATCGCCGCGCTGGCTACGCGCGGCACCTTTTGGGCGCCCCGTGGTACCGCTGGTATAGATAAGGTGAACAATGTCCTCGGGGATCGCCCGGAGCGGCGCCCCTGCTGCGTCGCCTGCCTGCAGCGCGGCGTCATAAGGCTCAGCCCAGGCCGGGCATTCACCAATGCACAGGTAGTGCTCAATCGACGGCAACTTGGCGCGCAGCGAATCGATGACTTCGCTGTACTGCGCTTCAAATACCAGAACCCGCGGCGCGCTGTCCTGGAGAATGAATTCAATCTCCGGGCCGGCCAGGCGGAAATTTACCGTGGCGCAGATAAAGCCAGAAAGATGGCAGGCGGCATATACGTCGAAATATTCATTGCAGTTCATCGCCAGAATCGCCACGCGATCCTGATGGCGCATGCCCCGCTGATGCAATGCCGAGGTCAACTGCCGAGCACGCTCAAGCAACTGGCGATAGGAAATGCGCCGATCTTCAAAAACTACGGCTTCCTGATCGGGAAATAGGCGCGCATTACGCTCCAGCAACTCACCGAGGGTCTTCATTGCAAGGGCTCTCCTGATTGTCTGGGAATGGGATTTATACGACAGGAATAGGCAGGCATAGCACTTCGGATACGCCGCCATCCACCATCAACGTATGCCCATTAACGTAGCTGCTGGCATCCGAGGCCAGGAAGATGGCTGCACCTTGCAGCTCCTCCGGCTGGCCCCAACGGCCTAGGGAAATATGACTGCGTACCGCCTCCCACAGTGCGGGGTTGGCGCTTACCTGCTCGGCCATGTCGGTTTGAAAATACCCTGGGCAAATGCAGTTACATCGAACACCTCGGGGGCCGAGCTCACCCGCCAGCGACTTGGTCAAACCAACCACGCCGTGCTTGCTGGCGACATACGCCTGCAATTTCTCACGCCCCAAGCGAGCCACGTACGAACCGATGTTAATAATTGAGCCGCTGCCCTGACGCAGCATCGGCCGCGCTGCTTCACGCGCCAACAAATAGTTCGCAGTGAGGTTAACTTCCAGAGTTTTGCGCCAATCATCCAGCCTGGATTCCAGCAAAGGCTGCCAGAGGCAGATACCGGCGTTGTTGAGCAGAATATCCAAGCGCCCATGACGACCAATAACCTCAGGAATCGCCGAGATCACCGCCGCCTCGTCGGTCAGGTCGAAAGCCAGAATGTCGGCCTTACCACCTTCCTTAGTAATCTGCGCGGCGACCTCAGCAAGGCGCTGCCGATCTCGCGCAGCCAGCACCACATGGGCACCCGCAGCCGCCAGACCCAGCGCCATTGCGCGCCCAAGCCCGCGCGAGGCGCCTGTTACTAACGCTACCTTGCCCTGTAAAGAAAACAGCCGCATGAGCGAAATTCCCTTGGTTATTTTTGTTGTTCAGGTTGTGCGGCAAAAGGGCTCCCCTAGGGAGAGCAGTAATGCAAAAGAAAAAAGGCGACTGCAACCTATAAAGGCTGCAGCGCCTAAAAGCGTTAAGCGAGGCTAGCGCTCAGCTGCGGCACAGCCTCAAACAAGTCGGCGACCAAACCGTAATCAGCCACCTGGAAAATCGGCGCCTCGGCATCTTTGTTGATCGCGACAATGACCTTGGAATCTTTCATGCCGGCCAAATGCTGAATCGCGCCGGAGATACCCACCGCCAAATAAAGCTCTGGCGCGACAATTTTGCCGGTCTGGCCAACCTGGTAATCGTTCGGCATATAGCCCGCGTCAACCGCCGCGCGGGAAGCCCCCACTGCCCCACCGAGCTGGTCGGCCAAGCCTTCCAACAAAGCAAAGTTTTCCCCACTGCCCATGCCCCGACCACCGGAAACCACGATACGCGCCGAAGTCAGCTCCGGCCGCGTGGAACGAGTTACTTCCTGGCCAACAAAGTTGACCGCAGCAGTGCCTTCCACCGCCGCCACGTCCACAACGCTGGCTTGGCCGCCATCGGCAACCGGGTCAAAGCCTGTGCTGCGGATGGTCACAACTTTGATCGCATCTGCGCTTTGCACAGTCGCCAAGGCGTTGCCGGCATAGATTGGGCGAACGAAGGTATCGGCGGATTCAACTGCCACCACATCGGAGATTTGCGCGCTATCGAGCAGCGCCGCAACGCGCGGCATGAAGCTTTTGCCGCTAGCAGTGGCGGGCGCCACGATATGGCTGTACTGCCCGGCGATGGCCAGTACTTGCGCAGCCAAATTCTCTGCCGAGGCATGCGCATGCACCGGCGCGTCGACCAGCAATACCTTGCTGACGCCAGTAAGCCCAGCGCCCTGCTGCGCGACTGCAGCACAGCTGCTGCCTGCCACCAGTAGATGAACGTCGCCGGCCATTTGCAGCGCCGCGCTTACTGCGTTGCGGGTCGCTGCTTTCAGCTCAGCGTTATCGTGTTCGGCAATTACCAATACAGCCATCTCAGATCACCTTCGCTTCGTTACGCAGTTTGTCTACCAGTGCCGCAACGTCGGGCACCATCACGCCAGCACTACGTTTGGGCGGCTCGATAACTTTGAGGGTTTTCAGACGCGGTGCCAGATCAACACCCAGATCGGCCGCCGTGAGAACTTCCAGGGGCTTTTTCTTGGCCTTCATGATGTTGGGCAACGAGGCGTAGCGCGGGGTATTCAGGCGCAGGTCGGTGGTCACCACCGCCGGCAAGGCGAGGTCCAGCGTCTCCAGGCCGCCGTCGATTTCACGGGTGACCTGCGCCCGTTGGCCATTGATCACCAGCTTGGAGGCAAAGGTCGCCTGCGGCCAGTTGAGCAGCGCCGCAACCATCTGGCCGGTTTGGCAGGCATCGTCATCAATGGCCTGCTTACCCAGAATCACCAAGGCCGGCTGCTCGCGCTGGCACAGCGCATTTAGCGCCTTAGCCACGGCGAGCGGCTGCACTTCAGCCTCCTCCTGCAGCAAGATGGCGCGATCGCCACCCAAGGCCAGCGCAGTGCGCAACACTTCCTGCGCAGCCGCTGGACCAATGGAAACCACCACGACTTCGCTGGCGATGCCCGCCTCTTTGAGACGCACCGCTTCTTCAATGGCGATCTCGTCGAAAGGGTTCATCGACATTTTTAGATTGGTCAGATCAATGCCACTGCCGTCAGGCTTGACTCGCGGCTTGGCGTTATAGTCGATGACTCGTTTAACAGCGACGAGGACTTTCATTGGAACTCCACAGTTATCTGAATGCCGTTCATAATGATGAATTGCGTTCAGATAGTTTGTCAACTCATAGGCTGGGTATTCGCCGCAGTTACTTTAGCGTTTCGCCACCCACCCCTCGGGCTTCCTGCCACTCAACTAGGGTCGGCGCGGCCATATCACCATCCATGCTGTGCACGATTTCGAAATAGTCCTGCTTGAGTGGGTCTTTCATCACCTCAGCCCGCGGTTTGACCTTAAGCACATACAACGCCTGCAGGTTCTGGTGGTCGAAGGCGCGCCATTGCTGCTCGCCTTTGAGCAAGCGATAGTCATGCCCTTCCATGGCGCTGATTAGCTTCTCTGGGTCAGTACTGGCGCTACGCCGCACCGCATCAGCCCACTGATAAAAGATGTCGTAGGTGGAGGCCGCAGCGCTGGAGGGGTAAGCCTGATAGAGCTGCACAAAGCCGTCGATAAACGCCTGACCACGCTTATTGTTTTCCAGAGTTGGGGCCTGAATAGCCCAAGTATCCGCACCAATTACTCCCTCCATCAGGCTGGGTCCGGTTTGCTCGACGATGTCTTGGTTGAGATACGGAACGACCACTTGCATACGCTGGCGCAAGCCGAGTTTGTTGACCAACGACATGGCCCGCACCAGATCATCGCCATAGAGCATCAGCACCAGCACTTTGGCGTCGCTGGTGGCAGCCAGCTGTAAGCCCTCCCGATAGCTTTGGCCGTTGGCTCGATCAGCCATGGAGGCGGCCTCAATGAATGCGCCGATATCCGCATTGGCGTAGGTGTAGCTAGCGGTGACGTAGAAAAACTTCTGATTGGGAAACTGCATGTCCAGGTATTCAATTAGCGCCCTGCCCGCCATCCACGCACTGCTACCTTGTTGAAATAGGCTGCGCCGGCCCTGGCGCCCAGTCACATCCGCGGAAGCCACTTGCGGCACTAGGTAAAGCATATTGCGCTTAGCCGCTGCCTCGCCGATGGCCAGCACCTCTTCGTTCGAGGCGCCGCCAACGACGGTGCGTACATTGGCATTTGCCAGCTTTTCCACTGAGCGCGCCGCTGTTTCCGGGCGGCCGTGGCTATCGATCGGCAGCAGGCGCAGCTGCCGACCTGAGATGCCCCCCTGGGCATTGATTTCGTCGACCGCCATCAGGGCGGCGCGCATCTGCGCCAACCCTTGTTGTTTGAAATTGCCGGTTGCGGGGTAGATCAGACCAACGTCTAGCGTCTCCTCCCCTGAGACGTGAACGCACACACAGCACAAACCCAGCAAGGCAACCGCTACAAGATTTCGCATAACCCTTTCCTTTTTATTATTGGGCGCACGAATCCACAAGCAGCGGCTAAGTGAGGGATAGATACCGCCCGTCGCATCATGCTGGCGGGCAAGATAGTGGATGCTATTTATATTTGTAAACACCGTTCAATTTTTATTGAAGGTGTGGCAAGATCCAAATCAGCGCTCAAACGGCCCTGCTACCGACCACGAACCGGTGAGGGGCCAGAGCGCCACAAACTCCAACAACAACACTGCTCAAAAGCAGGTACCCCGATGAAAAAAGCACTATGTCTGTCGCTTTTCGTTCTGTCGCTTGTGACTGTCATCGACCTAGTCCAAGAGGCTCGCCTAGTAGAGCAGCGTGCACGCCTGCTCGATTGCCGCACCAACCCATTTACCTGTTCAACGCCCACGGTCGGGTTTGCATCACTTCATTAAATTGAAGGTGCTCCCCAGCGCATTCGCATGCGAATGACCGAGTGATTTGAGCGGGTGAACGAGGCAGCCAACAGCGCTAGCAACGCGCTGATGTTGGCGCTCGCGGCGATTCAACCGCCGCCCCCATCCATTTACCCGCCCAACGCCCACGCGTCGGGTTTGCATCACTTCATTAAGTTGAAGGTGCTCCTCAGCGCATTCGCGAGCGAATGAACCGAGGGATTTGACCAGGAGAAAAACGTGACCAACATCGCTAGCAAAGCGCTGGATGTTGGCGCGTGCGGCTATGCACCGCCGAACTCAGAAAAGATGAGCTTCAATGCAGTAATTAGCGCGACCGGCTGATCAAGCATCAGATGGTGATGCCCCTGAGGAATTACCACCGGCACCTTAGCGTTGGGCAGCTTGAGTAACTGCTCGGTAATCTGCTGCAGTCGCTGCGACGTAACCACGCTACTGAGCTCACCGACAATCATGCGCAAGGGCGTGCTGATTTGCGCAATCAGGGCGGCGCCATCCGGTTCCAGCTCCGGAGGCGGCAACATTGGGTCAAAGCGCCAGCCCCAACCCTCACTACCCCGGCGAATGGATGTTTGCGCCACATGTTGCCGTGCCCACTCCAGAGCAGGCTGTTCTGGCTGCAAGCGAAAGCGTTCCAGCACAGCCTCGCGGCTGGGGTACATATGACGGCCAGAGCGGCGAGCGCTTTGCGCAGGAGCGACAAAATCGCTAAACCTCACAGGGCTATCGATGATGACCGCCAGACGCACCAACTCTGGAATCAAGGTACACGCGCGCATCACCCGAGAACCGCCGAAGCTATGCCCTACCAAGGTCACATCGTTCAACCCGGCGTGCTTGACCACTGCGGCAATGTCGCCGGCATACAGCAAAGGTGAATAGCTGGTCCGCCAATCACTGCCCCCCATGCCAGCTAGATCCAGGGCGTAGACCCGGAAGTCAGCAGTGAACAACGGCGCGATATGGTCCCACCACTGCGCATGGCCACGGAAACCATGGACGAAGACCAACGCCGGTTTCAGCTTGTCGCCAGGGTTCCAGGCCAGGTAGTGAATCAACACACCGCTGGAAGGTGCATGGCAGGAGGTTGGCTGCACGCTCAATGCTGCTTGCGCCCAGCTCGGAATTTCCTCTGCGCAAATGAGTTCCTGCTCGCTCACATCAGTGCACCGTAGCGCTCGACATGGTGGTCACTGTCACCCCAACTCATATCAATGGCGGTAAGGCGTTTGAAGTACCAGCCAACTGCCAACTCATCGGTCATACCCATACCACCATGCAGCTGCACCGCTTGCTGGCCGATAAAACGCCCTGCTTTACCGATCAAGGTTTTGGCGGCGGAGACTGCGCGCCCGCGCTGTGCCGCATCCTCGTTATTGAGGTTAGCGGCGGCGTAGCAGGTGATCGAACGAGCCTGTTCGACAAACCCGAGCATTTCCGCGATGCGATGTTGCAGGGACTGAAAGCTGCCAATCGGCTTGCCGAATTGCTGGCGCGTTTGCAGATACTCCACGCTGAGCTCAGTCAGCCGCGCCATGCAGCCCACGGCTTCCGCACAGAGCGTGAAGCAGGCGCGATCAGCCGCCCACTCAAGGTCAGCCAGGCTCTGGTGTTCGGCGCCCAGCAATGCATCCGCCTGCAGGACCACGCCGCTGAACTCAACCTCAGCGACACGCTGACCATCGAGGCCGGAAAAGCCCTTTACGCTCACGCCCGGGGCAGTTGCCTCTACCAGGAACAGGCTGATTCCGTGCCGGTCGTCACGAGCCCCTGCCGTGCGGGCAGAAACGATAAACCAGTTGGCAGAGTCACCATGGCTGACCACACTTTTGCGCCCGCTGAGCAGGTAGCCGCCATCGACCACAACGGCCTCGCAGGTGACGTCCCAGAGATCGAAGCGCGCTTGTGGCTCAAGCGCTGCCAAGCTGATCTTGCATTCACCGCTGGCAACTTGGGGAAGCAATTGCTCTTTTTGTTCGCTGTTACCGCTACGCTGCAGCAATAGCCCTGCTACCAACGCAGACGACGCAAACGGTTCCAGCACCAAGCCGCGACCAAAGGCTTCCATCACAATCATCGCCTCTTCGGCGCCGGCGCCCAAGCCACCGTATTGCTCCTCCAAGCCAACAGCCAGCAGACCCATCTCTGCCAGAGCGGACCAGTTTTCTTCAGACCAGCCACGGGGTGTCGCAGCCAGCTTGCGACGCGTCTCGAAGTCGTACTGACGCTCAACAAAGCGCGCGACTAGGTCGGCGAGCATCAATTGCTCGTCGTTAAGAGAGAAGTCCATTGCGACAGTCTCCAGAGTACCGCCCGAATGGCGGACTAATTAAAGGCCAAGGGTCATCTTGGCGATGATGTTTTTCTGCACTTCGTTGGAGCCGCCGTAGATGGAGATCTTGCGCCAATCCAGGTAGTGCGAAGCCAGCGCATTGAGCAACGCGCCGTTAGCCGTTTCAGCGCCTGAGTCGGCTTGCATCGCATCGGCCACAAAGGGCACCGCATAGGGCCCCGCACACTCCATGATCAGCTCGGTCAGACGTTGCTGGATTTCCGAACCACGGACCTTCAACAACGACGCCTCAACACCCGTGCCTTGGCGCTTGCCTTCCTGATCGATCAAGCGCAGCAACGACCACTCATGGGCCAGCAGTTCCATTTCAACGCTGACCACTTTGTCGCGAAAGCGCGCGTCCTCAAGCAGCGGGCGCCCATGCTTCAAGCTGGTGGCAGCAATCTCCTTGAGCCTGCGCATAAAGCGTTTGCAGTTACCCAGGCCCGCAATATTGGTGCGCTCGTGGCCGAGCAAATATTTGGCGATTGCCCAGCCTTTATGCTCCTCGCCCACTAGGTTGGCGCGCGGCACACGCACGTTGTCGAAGAACACTTCGTTAACGTCATGACCGCCGTCGAGGGTCTTGATCGGCCGCACGGTAATACCGGGCGTGGCCATGTCGATCAGCAGAAAAGAGATGCCTTCTTGCTGACGACCATCGCTATTGGTACGCACCAGGCAAAAAATCCAATTGGCCCACTGCGCAAAGGAGGTCCAGATTTTCTGGCCAGTCACCAGGTAGTCATCGCCATCCACATCGGCGCGACAGCGCAGTGCCGACAGATCAGAACCGGCACCCGGCTCTGAATAGCCCTGACACCACCAATCACTCATTTGCAAAATGCGTGGCAGGAAGCGGTCCTGCTGAGCAGGCGTGCCAAACTTCTGCAAAACCGGAGCAACCATCGACAGGCCAAACGGCATCTGCCTAGGGGCACCCGCCGCAAAGCATTCTTCGTCAAATATGTTGCGCTGCGCCGAGTTCCAGCCCGTGCCACCAAACTCAGTGGGCCAGCCTGGTGCCCCCCAACCCTTGCTGAACAGAATCTGCTGCCAGCGCACGTAGTCTTCACGGCCAAGGTGCTGGAAGTTCAACACGCGGTCGCGAATATCGGTCGGCAGATGCTGCGATACAAAATCACGAACGGTTTGGCGGAAGGCTATTTCTTCGCTGCTTTGGCGAAAATCCATCAGGGCATTCCTCAGGCTAATTCGATCACGCCGTTGTTCAGCACGACGACATCTCTTGCATCCACTCGCGCTCGCAGGTGCACTCGCCCAGGTGTGTCAGTCCAGAACTGGAAGCGCAGCTTCTCCCCGGGAAACACCGGCGAAGTAAAACGCGCAGCCAGGCGTTTAATTTTGCTTGCGTCACCGTCCGCGCAACTACACACAGCCGCGAAAGCCGCCATACCGTAAGTGGCCAGGCCATGCAAAATCGGCTGTTTGAAACCTGCACGGGCGGCCACTTCGGGGTCTGCGTGCAACGGGTTGATGTCGCCTGACAGGCGATAAATCAACGCGGCCTGCGGTGGCGACAGCAGCTCGTACTCGAAGTCCGGTGCTCGCTCTGGAACCCCTGGAAGGCTCTGCGGAAGCTCCTCGCTGATGCCACCTTGGGTGGTGTAACCGCCATCGCCGCGCAGAAAGGAAACCTGCCGCACTTCGGCGATTCGTTCGCCGCTGTCAGCGTCAATAATGTCGCGCAGCAACTCAACCAACGCGCCCTTGCCTTCACCCTTGTCACAGATACGGCTAACACGGGTGCGGCTGATTACCGTGCCACTGGCCGGCATCGCGCTAAACCAGCGGGTGTCCTGCTCGCCGTGCACCAACTTCACATAGTCGACACCGGTCTCTGGGTTGGTCATCCACGGTTTCGGCCAGGCAATCGCTGCGGCCAGCGTGGGCACCGCTTGCAGGTTTTTTTCATAGCTAAATTTGAGTTGCACGGGATCCATGGGATCACCACCTACACCCAAACCCAGCGCATACAAAATAGTGTCACGTTGGCTGTAGGTCTGAGTGACCTCTTCAATGGGCCAGTTCTTCACGCGGTCGTAATTCAGCATCGGGATCACTCACTGCCGGATAGTTGAGTCACCCCGCCGAGTACGCTCGGCAGGGGCTTTTCTATTTTGAAGGGGGACGGCTTAGACCGGATCCCAGCTATACACTTCGTGGGTTTGCTGCAGCGGCAAGAAGCTTGGGCGCAGGGCTGGAATGGCATGGTTGGCCACGTCACTCGGCGTCCAACCGTTCTCGCGCTGAACCGAACGGATAACCCGTGGCTGGCTGACCAACATAATTTCGTTGGCGCGCACGTAGAAGATCTGCCCCGATACATCTTTGGACTGGTCGGAGGCCAGGAACACCGCCAGCGGTGCCTGCTTGGACGGGTGCATCATGCGTTCCATGCGCTCGGCCTGGAGTTTCTTCTCTGGGGTGTCGGTCGGTACAGCACCGATCATGCGGCTCCAGGCGGCAGGGGAAATGCAGTTGGAGCGCACGCCGAAACTAGCCATATCCAGTGCAATGGCTTTGGACATGCCGACGATGCCCAACTTGGCGGCGGCATAGTTCACCTGGCCAACGTTGCCCACCAAACCGGTGTTGGAGGTCATGTGAATGTAGGAGCCTGAGTTTTGCGCGCGGAAATGTGGCGCAGCGGCACGTGCCATAAAGAACGAGCCATTGAGGTGGACGTTAACCACGGCCATCCACTCTTGCTCGTCCATTTTGTGAAACATGCGATCGCGCAAAATACCGGCGTTGTTGACGACGGTGTCGATGCGGCCGAAGGTGTCCATGGCGGTCTGTACGATGCGGTGGGCGGAGTCCCAACCGGCAACACTGTCAGTGCTGGCAACTGCTTCGCCGCCGGCGGCCTTGATCTCATCGACCACGCGCTGCGCCGGGCCGGCGTCTTGGCCTTCGCCGTGCACGGATGAGCCGAGGTCGTTAACCACCACGCGGGCGCCTTCTGCTGCCATCGCCAGTGCGATAGCACGGCCAATGCCGTTACCGGCGCCAGTGACTACCACTACTTTGCCTTCAACCATTCCACTCATTGTGCATTCCTCTTATTTTCGGTGGACGAACCTTGCGCGTACGGCAGGTTCGGCATTCAGTGTTTAGAAATCATCATCGGGAAATTGCGGCTTGCGCTTCTCCATGAAGCTGGCAATACCTTCTTTGTAATCCGGGCCCTGGTTGGCGATTGGCATGTCCAAACCGGCGCTCATCACAGCTTCGTGGCAGGTCTGAAACGGCACGTCCCAGAGCTGCTGCTTCATCACGCGCATGGAGCGCGGCGAGCAGTTCTCGGCCAAATCGCGAGCGTAGGCGTAGGTTTCCTCGACCAATTGGTCGGCAGCAATGGCGCGATTGACCAAGCCCATGCGCTGCGCTTCCACGCCTTTTATTTTGCGACCTGACAGCAGTAGGTCGAGCGCATGGGCCTGACCTACGTGATGCTCCAGAATCCACGCCATGCCGTACTCAGCGGTGAGACCACGACGGGCGAACGCCGTGGTAATGGTCGCGTCCTCTGCAGCAAAACGGATGTCGCAAAACAGCGCATGGATCAAACCGATACCCACCGTGGCGCCATTGAGCATGGCGATTACGGGCTTTGGAATTGCTGGGTAATAGGAGCATCGCGTCTGCCAATCGGCACGCTCGCGCATGTCGAACGGGCGCGGCAACTTGGTCATTAGTTTGTGCGGGTCACCACCGAAACTATTGATGTCACCGCCTGCGCAAAATGCCTTGCCCGCGCCGGTGAACACGATCACCCGCACGCCCTTGTCGGCGCCGGCTGTTTGCATGGCGTCGTACACCTCGGTGGCAACCTGGTCGTTCCAGCTGTTGAGCTGGTCCGGCCGGTTGATGGTGATAGTCGCGATGCGGTCTTTCACCTCGTAGAGAATACTTTCGTAGCTCATACCTACCTCCTCAGAAGGACCGTGGCAGACCGAGAATATGCTCGGCCACATAGGAGAAGATCAGGTTGGTAGAGATCGGTGCTACCTGATACAGGCGCGTCTCACGGAACTTGCGCTCGATATCGTATTCGCAGGCGAAACCGAAGCCACCGTGGGTCTGCAGGCAAGCATTGGCAGCTTTCCAAGACGCCGCAGCGGCTAAGTACTTAGCCATGTTCGCCTCCGCACCGCAGGGCTGGTGGGCATCGAATAGCTCACAAGCGCGGTAGCGCATCAGGTCAGCCGCGCGCAAGTCGATATAGGACTCAGCAATAGGGAACTGGATGCCCTGGTTCTGCCCAATCGGGCGGTCGAACACCACGCGATCATTGGCATAGCTGGAGGCACGATCAACGAACCAATAACCATCGCCAATGCATTCGGCAGCAATCAAAGTGCGCTCGGCATTCAGCCCATCAAGGATGTACTTGAAGCCTTTGCCCTCTTCACCAATCAGGTTCTCTTCGGGAATTTCCAGATTGTCGAAGAACAGTTCGTTGGTTTCGTGGTTGACCATGTTTGGAATCGGACGCACGTCCAGGCCGTTGCCAATGGCGTCGTGCAGGTTGACCAAGAAGCAGGACAAACCTTCGGATTTCTTCTTCACATCAGCCAGCGGCGTAGTGCGCGCCAGCAGAATCATCAGGTCCGAGTGCTGAACGCGGGAGATCCAGACTTTCTGACCATTGACCACGTAGCGACCGTCTTTCTTGACCGCCGTGGTCTTCATTTTGGTGGTGTCAGTACCCGTGGTTGGCTCGGTGACGGCCATTGATTGCAGACGCAATTCGCCACTGGCGATTTTCGGCAGGTACAGGCGCTTTTGCTCAGCCGAACCGTTACGCAGCAGGGTGTTCATGTTGTACATCTGGCCGTGGCAGAAACCCGAGTTGCCGCCATTGCGGTTGATCTCTTCCATGATCACCGAGGCTTCGGCCAGACCGAGGCCCGAACCGCCGTACTCTTCTGGAATCAACGCGGCCATCCAGCCGGCTTTGGTCAAGGCATCGACGAATGCTTCCGGGTATTCGCGGGCATGATCGATCTTGCGCCAGTATTCATTCGGGTACTCGGCACACAGGTCACGCAGGGAGTCGCGCAGTTCGCGGTACGGATCGTTGGCATCATGCTTCATACAAAATTCTCTCGTCAGTTCAGGCGTCGGCGCAAATGAGGCCACCATCTACGGCCAACTGGGCCAGATGGTGGTCGGCATCACCGAACAGGATTTCGATCATCGACAGGCGACGCATGTAATGGCCCACCTGGCACTCTTCGGTCACACCAATACCGCCATGCAGATGCACGGCCTGTTGCGCCACAAAGCGGGCGGAGCGGTTTATTTGCACCTTGGCTGCAGCGACTGCGCGGCGGCGCTCCAGGGCATCGTCTTCGCCCACCATCATGCTGGCGTACAACGCCATGCTGCGTGCCTGCTCGATCATCACCAGCATGTCCACGGCACGGTGCTGAAGCACCTGGAAAGAGCCGATAAGTAGGCCGAATTGCTTACGCACTTTCAGGTACTCGACGGTCATGTCGAAGGCTTTCTGCATGGCACCCACAGCCTCAGCGCATAGCGCTGCCAAGGCGGCGTCGACAACTTTTTCAATGAGCGGTAGAGCCTTGCCTGGTTCGCCTAGAAGCGCTGCATGGGAGACACGCACGCCTTCCAACGTGACGTCTGCAGCGCGCAAACCATCCTGCATTTGATAGCTACGCCGTTTCATGCCGGCGGCTGTCGTATCGACAATAAACAGGGCTATGCCGTCAGCGTCACGACGGTTGCCAGACACACGGGCGGAGACGATCAGTTGGTCGGCGCAGTCGCCGTGCAAGACGAAACGCTTGCTGCCATCTAGGACCCATTCCTCACCGTCGCGGCGCGCGGTGGTGGCGACATCGGCCAAATCAAAACGCGCCTGTTTTTCGCTGTGAGCGAATGCCAGTAGCCGTTCACCGGCGATCAGCGCGGGCAGAATATCGTCCCGTTGCGCCTGGTTAGCTGCAGCGGTCAGCAAACCACCTGCGAGCACCACTGTGGCCAAATACGGTTCAAGCAACAGGCCTCGCCCAACCGCCTCCATTACAATCATGGTCTCGGCAGGGCCGCCGGCGAAGCCGCCATCGGCTTCGGCAAAGGGCAACCCGAGCAACCCCAGCTCGGCATAACTGGACCAAAAATCTCGGCTCCAGCCGTTCTTTTCACCCAGGTAACGGCTACGTTGATCAAAGCCATAGCGGTCGGCGACCAAGCGGTCGACCGCGTCCTTGAGCATGCGTTGTTCTTCATTAAGATCGAAATTCATGCTTAGAGTCCGAGCAGAGTTTTGGCCAGGATGTTGTGCTGGATTTCGTTAGAACCACCGACAATGGAGACGTGGCGAACCCAGTAGTAGTTGGGTGCAATGGTGTGCGCCCAATCGTCGTCGTCATCGGCGTCGCGGTGGCCAACAACAATCCCATGGTCGTACTCCATCGCGCTGTAGCCCGCGACTTCCAGGAGTAGCTCGGTAGCGGCCTGCTGCAATTCCGAGCCTTTCATTTTCAGGATGGAGCTGCGCGGATCTGGCGTATGACCGAACTTTTCACTGTCGGCGATCACACGCATCTGGGTCATCTCCAGGGCTTTGAGCTCTACCTCCAACGCAGCCACACGTTCGCGAAAGCGTGGTTCGTCAGCCAGTACGCCATCGCCCACTTGCACCTCACGCGCCAGCTGCTTAGAGCGGCGCACGCGAAACTTCGACAAGCCAACACGGGCAATACCGCCACGCTCGCTACCGAGCAAAAACTTGGCGACATCCCAACCGCGGTTTTCCTCGCCAATCAGATTGCTCACTGGCACCCGAACGTTGTCGAGGAACATCTCGTTGGTTTCGTGGTGGCCATCCAAGGTGACGATGGGACGAATCGAAATGCCCGGCGTCTTCATGTCCATTAAGAGGAAGCTGATGCCCTGCTGCTTCTTCGCGGTGGCATCGGTGCGCACCAGCACGAAACACCAGTCTGCGTGATGCGCAGTGGAGGTCCACATCTTCTGGCCGTTAAGCACGTAATCATCGCCATCGCGAATGGCGCTGGTGCGCAGCGACGCCAGGTCGGAACCTGAGCCGGGCTCAGAGAAACCCTGGCAGAACCAGTAGTCCATATTGGCCACGCGGGGCAGGAAGTGCTCTTTCTGCGCCTGGGTACCGAATGCAATCAACACCGGGCCGATCATGTTCATGTTGAACGAAATCGGTTCCGGCGCCGGCGCCATGTGCAGCTCTTCTTTAAAGATGTAGTGCTGGGTGGAGGTCCAGTTCTGGCCGCCCCACTCCGGCGCCCAGGCCGGGCAAGACCAACCCTTGGCGTGGAGGATTTTTACCCAGCTCACCATCTCTTCTTTGGACAGGCGCTGACCAAACTCGACCTTGCGGCGGATCAGGCGGGGCACAGCACTCTGCAGAAAAGCTCGGACCTCATCACGAAAGGCCAGCTCTTGCGGGGTGAATCGCAGTTCCATGGGGAATCCTCAGTCGATGATGCTATTGGCGCGCAACTCAGCAATCCGACCTGGATCAAACCAGGCGGCCAAGGCGGCATCGGTGTTCTGGGCGGTGATCGGCTGTGGCGCAAATGGCGTGTGCGGAACACTGCGGGAAAAGCGGGGAGCAGGCGCCGGCTGGGTCACGCCATCAACCTCAATGAAGGTGCCTCGGGCTTGCAGATGGGGGTGTCCTGGCGCCTCAGTAAAGCTCAGCACACCTGCGGCACACGCATCACTTTGCTCAAGCAACGCCACCCATTCATCGCGCGTTTGGCTGGCGAAGCGCTCGCTAATGGTTTGCTTGGCAGCAGCCCACGCCGAACGGTCCATCTGCTCACCGAGCGTGGCCGGGTCGAGGTCCATAAGGCGCAGTAGCTGCGCGTAAAACTTGTTTTCGATCGGGCCGATGCTCAGGTACTTGCCGTCGCTGCAGCGGTAGCAGTCATAGAACGGCGAACCGCTGTCGGTGATATTGGTGCCCCGCCCTTCCTTCCAAATACCCGCTGCGAGCATGCCGAAGAAGGTCGTCGCCAAGTGCGCCGAACCATCAACAATGGCCGCATCAATAACCTGCCCTTGGCCGGAGGTTTTTGCTTCAAGAACTCCCGCCAGCAGCCCAAGGGCCAAGTACAGCGAACCACCGGCATAATCGCCTAGCAGGTTCAGCGGAATGGTTGGCGGTTGGCCTTCACGGCCAATGGCATCAAGAATGCCCGTGAGTGCCAGGTAGTTGAGGTCGTGGCCCGCGTACTGAGCCATCGGCCCCTCCTGCCCCCAGCCCGTCATCCGGCCGTAAACCAGCCGTGGATTACGCGCCAGGCAGTCGTCCGGGCCGAGGCCAAGGCGCTCGGTTACGCCGGGACGGAAGCCTTCAATCAGGGCATCCGCCTGCTCTACCAACTGCAGTACCGTCTCAACGCCCGCCGGGTCTTTTAAGTCGACGGCAATGGCATAACGATTGCGCAACAGCGTGTTGAACTGCAGCGGACGCTCGATACCCAGCTTCACCGGTTCTTTGCGATCCACTCGAATAACTGTGGCACCGAGATCTGCCAGGAGCATGGCGCACATCGGCCCTGGGCCAATGCCAGCCAGCTCGACTACCTTAAGTCCCGCTAACGGACCGGCCATGTTATTTGCGCCCCTGGCCGCGCATGGTCTGCCACTGCTCTTCGTCCCAGTCCTGCATGGCACGGAAAGTTGGCCCACCGACGCCCTGCATCCAACGCCCACCGTCGATCACGACCATTTCACCGGTGATATAGCCCGAGCCGTCGCACGCCAGGTAGCTGTAGAGATCAGCCAGCTCCTGATGCTCGCCAAAGCGGCGCAGCGGTACGTGCTTATCTTGCGGTTCAACTTGCGAGCCAGGCGGATAGAGCTGCTCCCACGCACCCGGAGTCGGAAACAGACCCGGTGCCACGCAGTTCAAGCGAATGCCCTTGGGGCCCCACTCCACTGCCAGGCTGCGGGTCATGGCCAATATGCCGGCCTTGGCCGCCGCGCTCGGCGCGGTAAACGCAGAGCCGGTCATGGTTGGCGTGGAAACGGTGCTAATGATGTTGCCGCGGCGCCCTTCGGCGATCCAGCGCTTACCGGCGGCGATGGTGCAATAGAAGCTGCCATGCAAAACGATATCCAGCACGGCATCCACGGCTTTGGCCGACAGCGTTTCGGTGCGGGCAATAAAGTTGGCTGCGGCGTTACACAGCAACACGTCCAGCGGGCCGCTGCGCCAGATCTCTTCCATCATGGCTTCAACCGATTCAGAGTCGCGCACGTCCGCTTGCACGGTGGATACTTTCGCCCCTGCAACCGCCTCACGAAACTCCGCCGCCGTGGCATCCAGCACGTCCTTACGACGGCCAGCAATAACCAGCTCAGCACCCAGTTCCAGGTAGCGCTTACCAATGCTCTTGCCCAGGCCGGTGCCCCCGCCTGTGATCAGAATCTTTTTTCCTGCTAGAAGGTTGCGCTCGAACATGGCTTCAGTTTCCGGTGAAATTCGGTTTGCGTTTGTCCATAAAAGCCGAGACGGCCTCTTGGTGGTCCAGGGTCTGACGAGTCAGGGGATTGAGGTCGACCTCACGTCGCCAGGCCGCCTCGATACTGTTGCCCCCCTGCACCAGCGAGGCCTTGAGCAGCGCCAAGGTGACCGGCGGAAGTTGGGCCAAGTGAGCTGCGCGCTCGATTGCAGCCTCCAGACTCTGGCCAGGCGCTACGACGCGGTTGAATAGGCCAATGCGGCCGGCTTCAACGCCATCAAACGCTGCGCCATTGAGCATCAGCTCACGGGCTTTGCCACCGCCAACCTTCTGCGCGAGCGTCCAGAGCAGCCCGGTATCGGGTAGCAGACCGACCTTAACGAACGAGCAAGAAAGCTTTGCGGTCTCGCTGCCCACCGCTATGTCACACGCAGCTGCGAGCGATACGCCGGCGCCCACGCAACTACCTTCAACGGCAGCAACAATTGGCTTATCTCCGGTAAACAACATTCGGAACAGGCGAGTCCCAATCGCGATGCGCTCGCGCATTTCGAGCAGCGATGTAGACACATTGGTCATTTCCGCCAAGTCGCCACCGGCACAAAAGTGCCCAGCAGCGCCGGTCAGTACGATGGCCCTGCTTTCCGGGTCTTCGCGCAGAAGCCGGTGAAATACGTCTAGCAGCGCAAGGCGCATTTTTAGCGAAAAGGCGTTGCGGCGCTCTGGGTAGTTCATGGTGACAATAGCCACCTCACCACGACGCTCAACCTGGACGATGTCGGTATGTTCAGTCATCTCAGGTTCCTTAATTGCCGGTGAAATCGGGCTTACGTTTTTCAACAAATGCCAGCGCAGCTTCCAGATGGTCCTTGGACTGCCGGAGCAACGGCTGATAGTCGATTTCTGCCCGCAACGTGGCGTCCATATTGTCGCTATGGAAGGTCAGCGCCGATTTGATCAGCGCCATGCCTAAGGGTGGTTGCTGCGCCAGGCTGCGGGCGTACTCGATAGCCGCCGCCAGTGCTTGGCCAGGCTCAACCACTTGATTGACCAAGCCGATGCGTAGCGCTTCTGCCGCATCGATTTCACGCGCCAGAGAAAGCAGTTCGCGCGCCTTGTTCAGGCCAATTTTTCGCGGAAGCGTCCAGAGAATGCCGGTATCTGGAATCAAACCAATACGCAGGAAAGCCGCGCAAAAGCGTGCGCTGGAAGCTGCCACCAAATAGTCGGAGGCCACTGCCAGCGATAAGCCCGCACCAAAGGCAACGCCTTCAACAGCTGTCACCACAGGCTTGGGACCACCGAGCATGTCGCGCACCACATCGCAGGACTCGGCCAGAATCTCCCGACTCTGCAGCACCGTGCGCTTGACCATCTCGGAGATGTCGGCACCGGCACTGAATTGTCCGCCTGCACCGGTGAGGACGATGGCCTTGGACTCGGGGTCCGCCACCATCAGCTTGTGTACGGTGTCACGCAGGGCCAGGCGCATTTGCCGGCCCATCGCGTTACGTCGTTGCGGGTTGTTAATGGTCACGATGGCTACAACGCCATCACGGCTGACCTGGATGCGTTCGTCGCTATGCTCTGACATGTCGCACTACCTCCTTAATTGCCAACGAACACGGCAGGGCGTTTTTCCATAAAGGCCGTGCTGGCCTCCAGGTGATCCTGGCTGCGACGAAGAATGGGCTGCAGGTTGACTTCGGTCTCAATGGCCTCATCAAGAGAGCCAATTCCACCCGCTAACGCTGACTTCAGATGGGCCACCGCCAGAGGCGGCATGCGGGCGTATTGGCGAGCAATTTCCAACGCGGCAGGCAAGCTTTCGCCAGGTGCCGTGAGTTGGTTGGCAAAGCCGATCCGCAGAGCCTCTTCACCATTAAATTCGTCGGCGGTGAGCATCAACTCACGAGCCTTACCACCGCCCACACGTTGTGCCAGCGACCAGAACAAACCGGTATCAGGCATCAGCCCGACCTTGGCGAATGCACAGGCATAACGGGTGTCGCTAGCACTCACTACGTAGTCGCTAGCGGCGGCCAACGAAACGCCTGCGCCCATGGCAAAGCCTTCGACCGCGGCAACAACTGCCTTGGGCCCTTCCACCAGTAAACGGAAGATGTTCAAGGGCAGCAGGTTGCGCTCGCGGTACTCGAGCACCGTGCGCTCCTTCATTTCAGAAATATCGCCACCGGCGCAGAACACGCGGTTGGCACCGGTTAACACAATCGCCCGGCACGCCGAGTCGTGGTGCATCAGCTCGTAAAGCACCTGGTACAGCGACTCACGCATCTTCATCGAGAAGGCGTTGCGCCGCTGCGGGTAGTTGAGCGTGACAATGGCCACCTCGCCATCACGCTCTACAGCAACAAGCGCCTCGTTTAGCTCGCCCGCCTGACTCATAGGGTTTCCTCCAGGCCAAGAATCACCGTCGCCTGGCTGGACAACACGCCACCGTTACCGTGGGCAATGGCCAGTTTCGCTGCATCTACCTGGCGCGCGCCGCACTGCCCCATCAGTTGCTGAGTGGCTTCCACCATGGTGAACAAGCCGTACATACCCGGATGTACGCAGGACAGGCCGCCACCGTTGGTGTTCACCGCCAGCCGGCCACCCGGGGCGATACCGCCGTCGGCGACAAAGCGACCACCCTCGCCTTTCGGGCAGAACCCGAGGTCTTCAAGGAACAAAATGGTGTTGATGGTGAAGGCGTCGTACAGCATCACCACATCAATATCGTCGGCCGTTACCCCAGCCATGGCGTAAGCCCGCCGCGAAGACTCCCGCGCAGCCGTGGTGGTGAGGTCGGCCATAGAGGCGATTTCGCGGTGCGTGGTGGCTGAGCCTGCACCCAGCAGATAAGCCGGGTTGGCCACCAAGTCACGGGCGCGGTCGGCGCGCACCATCACCACGGCGGCGGCGCCATCGGTAACCAGGCAGCAGTCGCGCACGGTCAGCGGGTCAGAAACCATGCGCGCGCCCATTACATCTTCGATGCTGAGGTCGTCACGCATATAAGCGTCGGGATTGAGCTGCGCCCATTTGCGCGCGGCCACGGCCACTTCGGCCAAATGCTCGCGGGTGGTGCCGTACTGGTGCATATGCCGGGCAGTGGCCAGGGCGTAGGACGACACGGGGTTCATCGGCCGGTACGGGGTTTCCCACGGCGATGGCCGCGAGGACTGCACCAGCTTGCCGGAGGCACTCTTTTGATTACTGCCGTAGGCGATTAGAGCGACATCAATCTGCCCGCTGGCGAGCGCCATCGCTGCAGTGTGGGCATAGATTTGGAAGGCCGAACCGCCCGTGCGATTGTTGTCGGTAAAGCGTGGGTGAATACCCAAATACTCGGCGAATGTCAGCCCCGACAGCATGTCGTCCGGAACGCTGACAAATAGCCCATCGACATCATTAGGCGTCAAGCCAACCTGTGCCAACGCTCGCACACTGGCAGCCGCCGCCAAATCCATCGACGACAAACCGGGCGCTTCACCCATGCCATAAGTAGCACCCGCCACAATGGCGGTCTGCCCACGCAAACTCTGATACATATCAACTCCTGCTTTGTTCTTATTGCTGCAGGTTGAAAAATAATTCGACGCCCCAAGCCAACTTAGGCGGGGTCGAACACCACGAGTGCTGCAGCAGAATCATCGCGCACGATGCGCGCTTTGACGGCCATACCGATGCGCACATCCTCAGGCAGTACCCCTTCAACGCGGCTCATCATCCGCACACCCTCTTCCAGGTCGATAAGCGCGACGTTGTAATTTGGGGTGGGCGGACGCTGACGCACTACCGTCGTCGAATACACCACGCCAAACCCCGTCGCTTCGACCCACTCCAGGTCAGTGAGGCCTGTGCCTGGCTGAGCCACGCGGGGATAGAACACATAAGCGCCACTCTCGCGGCTGCGCTGAATCATGAAACGCCCTTCACTAAGGAAGCGCTGGAACTCGAGTTCTGGTTGCAGGCTTTGCATGAGCCCTCCTTTGCGAGGTCGCCGCAGTTTGTTTTATGAACGACGTTCGTAATGCTAAACGCAATTTCAAGATCGCGTCAAGCCGACACCCCACTCTCCCACCCCCTTCCTTATGCATCATTCAAAACGACGTTTCCATAACTTCTGCCATCTCATCGGTGCGTTGTTATCTATATATAAGCCGAGCAAATAGCTGGAACCCAATAGTAGTGGGGTTTTCGTCGAATAGAAGGACATCAACGTTGAGAACAGCCTTGTCTCAGCTTGACACCTTTTATGAACGTCGTTTACTTTTACGAACAGCGTTCAAGATTTCGCCGCTCACGGTGGAACGGTACGCAGACCCAGCCTCTGACGGAGCTAGCTATACCGTGACTTACGAATTGACCGATGAGCAGCGCGAGATCCAAGACCTGATTCGCCGGGTTGCCCGAGAAAAGGTTGCGCCACGAGCCGCTGAAATCGATCGCACAGCGGAATACCCTCACGACATGTTTGCCCTGCTCAAGGAGTTGGGACTGTTTGCCCTGCCGTTCCCTACTGAATACGGCGGCACCAACAGCTTGTTGTCGTCCTGTATCGCGGTCGAGGAGCTGGGGCGTGTTTGCTACAACACCGGTTACCTATTAGTGGTGCAGTGGACACCGTTCGGCGCAATCCTGGCTGGCGGCACTGAAGAGCAAAAGCAGCGCCTGCTCCCAGGCTTAGCTAGTGGCGACCTGCGCGGCGCACTGTCGCTTACCGAATCGCAGAGCGGCTCCGACGTCTCGGGCATCAAGACCGTTGCACGTCGAGTCGAGGGGGGCTATCAGCTCACCGGTGCGAAGATCTGGTGTACCAACTCGCATATCGCCGACTTCATTCTAGTCGCCGCCAAGACGGTCGCCGAAGACGGCACTCCGCTGGGCATCAACCTGTTTATCGTTGATCGCAATACGCCCGGGCTAACCATTGGTGCCCCTGAGCACAAGATGGGCGCTCGTGGCGTACCCGCCTGTGCATTGTTCTTCGACTCGGCATTTGTGTCCGTAGACAACCGCCTCGGCCCTGAAGGCGGTGAAGGTTTCAAGGTCGCCATGGAGGCGCTCAATACCAGCCGGCCATTAGTGGCGGCTCGCGCGGTTGGGTTGGCTCAGGGCGCTATCGACCATAGCGTCGAATACATCCAAAACCGCACTGCCTTCAAGCAGAAGGTCAGCGACTTTCAGGGCGTGCGCTGGATGATCGCCGACATGGTCACCCAGACCGAAGCGGCCCGTCAGTTGGTGTACCGCACCGCCGCCATGGTTGACGCCGGTATCACCGGCCGCACGCTCGCCCCCATGGCCGCCATGGCCAAGATGTTTGCCTCCGATGTGGCGATGAAAGTCGCTACCGATGCCGTGCAGCTATTTGGCGCGGCCGGGATCTCTAACGAGTACCCGATCAACCGCTATTTCCGCGACGCCAAGGTGGTGCAGATCATCGAAGGCACCAATCAGATTCAACGCAACATCATCGCTGACAGCGTACTCGGCCGTGCGAGCCGCAGTGACACCAAACCCCGATGAGAGGCGTGCCAGAAGCACTGGCCATAACTGACAACAACAAAAGAGAAGGGATTGAAATGGAGCACATTGAAACCGTAGGCCTGGGCATTCACTGGGAAGACCTCCCGGTCGGCCGTCGCTTCAAAACTGTCGGCCGTACCGTTACGGAAGCCGATGTTGTCAACTTCGTTTCGGTGACTGGCATGCTCGAAGTGCTGTTCACCAACATCGAGTTTCTTAAAGAACAGTCGGCGATCAAGGGCCGCGTAGCTCCTGGCGCGCTGGTGTTCACTTTCGCCGAAGGGCTGCTGACCCAAGCCACTATGCAAGGCGTGGGCTTCGCTTTCCTGAATATGGAACTGGACATCAAGGGACCGGTTTTCGTCGGTGACACCATTCACGTCGAGTGCGAAGTGATTGAGTGCCGCGAAAGCAACAACCGCCCCGGCCTTGGCTTAGTGCGCACCCGCAACCGCATCTACAAACAAGACGGTTCGCTGGTACAGGAATACACCCCGCTGCGCCTGGTTAAGGGCAAGAACTACAAGGCTGACTGACCATGACGCAACGGGCAATGGAGGAAGCCACCGGCCCGCTCACTGGGCTGCGTGTGATTGACCTGACAATCAACGTGCTTGGGCCGGTCGCCACCCAGATCCTCGGCGACATGGGCGCCGATGTGATCAAGGTCGAGCCGCCTAGTGGCGATCAAAACCGTCAAAACGGCCCTGGGCGCAACCCAGGAATGTCAGTTTTCTATCTGATCATGAACCGCAACAAGCGCAGCATCGTGCTCGACCTCAAGCAGGCAGAGTGCATGGAAGCGCTGATGAAGTTGGTAGAGACCGCTGATGTAATCGTGCACAGCATGCGCCCCAGTGCCGCTAAGCGACTGGGTATCTGCTACGAGAAAATCCGCGAGCGCAATCCAAAAATCATCTACGCCTTTGCTCCGGGTTATCGCGGCGATGGGCCGTACAAAGACATGCCGGCGTTCGATGACGTCATCCAAGGTGAGAGCGGCTTGGCCGCCATGAACCGCGACGCGGATGGCAACCCCAGGTACTTCCCCACGGTGATCGTCGACAAGTTCTGCGGCTATGTATTGGCCTCCTCCATCAGTATGGCGCTGCTGCACCGCGAGCGTACCGGCGAAGGCCAGCAGGTATTGGTGCCGATGCTGGAAACCATGCTGCAGTTCAACCTGTTCGAGCATCTATGGGAGGGCGCCATCGGTGAGAACGAAGGTAAGGGGCTCGGTTATTCGCGGATGTTTTCGCCCCATCGGCGGCCGTACGCGACGCTAGATGGGCACATCTGCCTGCTCGCGGTAAACGATGAGCAATGGCGCCGGGTATTGACGGCGATCGGCCACCCCGAGCTGCTCGAAGACCCGCGCTTTAGCCGCATGACCGAGCGCATGCGCAACATCAACGAGCTCTACGGCATCCTCGCCGGCGCCATCGCTGAGCGCACGTCTGCGGACTGGGAAAAAATCCTTTCCGACGCTGATGTGCCCCACGGCCAGGTGCGTGAGCTCGACGACCTGATGCACGACGACTACCTGAAAGAGACCGGCTTCTTCCGCAAGGTAGAGCACCCCACCGAAGGTAGTTTGGTGATGACCTCCATCCCTGTGCAGTTCTCCGCATCGCCTGGGAACGTGCGTTATTTGCCGCCAAACCTGGGGGAGCACAACGAAGAAGTACTCAGCGCCATCGGCTATAGCGCCGAGCAAATTGAATCGCTTTGTGCGCCCCGCAAAAAAGCGCCAGTAACGCCTTCGACGCCAGCCCAACCGGCTTCAGCAGAGGGTGCAGCCATCGACACCGCGGCGCAGCCGCGAACCTAACGTCTCATTAAAAAGGTAGCCAGCATGAAAGGCTTGAAAGACAAAGTTGTAGTGGTGACTGGGGGCGCAGGCGGTATCGGCAGCGCCATCTGTAAGCGCTTCGCAGAAGAAGGTTCTGTGGTCGCTGTATTCGACCTCAACGCAGAAGCCACCAGCAGCCTAGTCGCTGATCTCGAATTCCACGGCGCCCGGGCTCGTGGATACAGCGTGGACATCACCAACCAAGAAGCGGTGAATTCAGCGGTAGAGCAAGTCGAGAACGAACTCGGCCCAATCGATGTGCTGGTCAACAACGCTGGCTGGGACATTGGCGGGTTCTTCCTGCAGACCGAGAAGCCATTCTGGGACAAGGTGGTTGCAATCAACCTCTATGGCCCGCTGAACATGCACCACGCCGTTCTGCGCCGCATGAGTGAGCGCGGCCATGGCCGCGTGGTGAACATTTCCTCCGACGCCGGGCGAGTGGGCTCCTCGATGGAGGCGGTTTACTCCTTCTGTAAAGGCGGCTTGATCGCCTTCAGCAAAACCATGGCGCGAGAAATGTCCCGCCAGCAAATCCCGGTCAACGTAGTCTGCCCTGGCCCAACCGAAACCCCGCTGCTAGATAACCTGGCGCAAGGCGAAAAAGGCGAGCGAATCAAGGCTGGCCTGGTTAAGGCTGTTCCCTTCGGCCGCATGGGCCAACCCGAAGACGTGGCCGGCACCGTGCTGTTCCTCGCCAGCGACGACGCCGCGTTTATTACTGGCCAAGTGATCAGCGTCTCCGGCGGCCTGACCATGGTTGGCTAAGCATAGCCGGCTGACCAACCTCTACTTTTAGGAGCAGTACATGGAATTCAAAGACATTCTCTATACCGAAGACAACGGTATCGCCACCATCACCATCAACCGTCCGCAGGTGTACAACGCCTTTACTGCGGACACCTGCGAAGAGCTGATCAAAGCGTTCAGCCTGGCTGGTTACAGCAAAGATATCGGCGTTGTGGTGCTCACCGGTGCCGGCGACAAAGCCTTCTGCACCGGCAGCGATCAGTCCGGCGGCCGTCACCAAGGGCGTGGCGTGGTTGGCCTGCCGATTGAAGAACTGCAAAGCATCATTCGCGACATTCCAAAGCCGGTGATTGCCCGGGTTAATGGCTACGCCATCGGCGGCGGTAACGTGCTGGTTACCCTCTGCGACTTGGCTATCGCCTCGGAAACCGCCCAGCTTGGCCAGGTCGGTCCGAAAGTTGGCTCGGTTGACCCAGGCTTCGGTACTGCCCTGCTTGCCCGCCTGGCTGGCGACAAGCGCGCCCGTGAAATCTGGTACCTGTGCCGCCGCTATACCGCTAAACAGGCACTGGACTGGGGCTTGGTCAACGCCGTAGTACCGGCCGCCGAACTCGACGCTGAAGTAAAGAAGTGGTGCGACGAAATCCTGATGATGAGCCCAACCGCCATCGCGCTGGCCAAACGCTCCTTCAACATGGACAACGAAAACATCCGTGGCATCGGCGCGTTCGCCATGCAGGCGCTGGCCATGTACTACGAAACCGAGGAATCCAAAGAAGGCGGCAATGCCTTCCGCGAAAAACGTAAACCGGAGTTCCGCAAGTACGTTAAGTAACGCGACTGAGGCGGCTTAATGGCCGCCTCAGCTTTGCCGAAAACCAAGCGCCTACTAGGTATAACAATAATGACGGCCAACATCCGCGCAATCCCGATTTCCCGCCCCTGGCCTTTGGTGCTCTGGGGCATCTTAGGTAGCGCCTTTTTAGCGCTGCAGTTGTATGTCTATGGTGCCTGGATAGGCTCCGACGATTTTCGCCCAACCCTGCGTGGGTCCGATCCGATCCCCGACTATTCGCGCTGGGCTATGACCATCTACGAAGTGCTGAGTATCGCCACGCTGGCCTACGCACTCGTCTGGTTCGTTCGCGGTATCCGTCAGACTGGCCGCCTAGACAGCACCAGACTGATGATGATCGGCTGGCTCTCCGCCTACTGGCTGGACCCCTTTCTAAACTTTTTGCGGCCGATGTTTACCTACAATGCCTACGCCTTCAATTACGGCTGCTGGTGTGAATTTATCCCCGGCTGGCAAACCCCCAATGGTTCGCGCATTGCTGAGCCTCTGTTAATCGACGCCCCTTCCTACTTTTATGCATTTGCTGGCACCGCGCTGATTGGGCTTAGCGTGATGCGCAAGGCCAAAGCACGCTTCCCTAACATTGGCATTGCGGGTTTGACCCTGGCCGGCTTTATCGGCGTGTGGATATCCATGGGCCTGCTGGACATCGTCGCGACGCGTTATCTGCACTTCGATGCCTGGCCAGGCGCCTTTCAAGCACTATCGTTCTGGGGTGGTGATTTCTATCAGTTCCCGATCTACGAGTTCATCCTGTTCCCATCGACCTTTATCGCCTGCGCCTTTCTGCTTATGCACGCCGATGAACGCGGCTATACCGCCATTGAGCGCGGCATCGACAGCTTCGCCGCAGCCCCCTGGTTGGGCACCCTGCTACGCATCCTGGCCTACATCGCCTTCTGTAACGTGCTCAACCTGGCCTACACCAGCGCCATGGGCGTTCACGCACTCTACGTCGACCCTTGGCCAACCCATATGCCGAGCTGGTTGAGCAACGAACAGGTGCCTATGGGCGCGCATTAATTCACGAGCAGGTTTGTCACCCTTGCGGGTGATATTTGGCCGCCTGCCGAAATCCAGGCGGCTTTTTTTTGCACGATGGATTCGGGGCTAACCATCAGCCCAGGTTTATCTGTGGTGCCCTACTACTCTATTTTCGTCCCCACCCATTGCCGGGCAGCAGCGCACCGCTGCTACACCGCCATTCACACCACCAATTCGGCCCTATAGCTCCATCCACAAGCTGGAAAGGCCGCTTGACCCACACGAGCCGTCGTTTATATTATCGACCATCGTTCAGAAAACACGCATGAGGACAATATGAACAAACACCTCCGCAGCACCGAGTATTTGCTGTTCAGCGTTGAGAATCGCATCGCCCGCATTACGCTCAATCGCCCCGACAAGCGCAATGCCCTGCACCCTGCCCTGCTCGCTGAATTGCGTGACGCTCTGCTCGAGGCCGATGACCGCAATGACGTCAACGTGGTCATTTTGGAAGGTGCCGGCAAGGACTTCTGCGCGGGTTACGATTTGGCCGGCGCCTACGCGGGCTTCAAAGACGGCACCCCGCCTTGGGACGAAGGCCGCTATCGCACCGTCAACAAATCGGTTGATGACGACTGCTGGAATATGGAACAGACCCAGAAGCTCAACATGGTGCTGTTCGACATGCACAAACCGGTCATCGCTAAGGTGCAAGGCAACTGCCTGGCCGGCGGTACCGACCTGGCGCTGATGTGCGACTTCATCATCTGCGCGCAGAACGCCAAGATCGGCTTCCCTGCCACCCGCGCCAACGGCACACCACCGATTCAGATGTGGGTCTACCACGTCGGCCCACAGTGGGCTAAACGCATGATGATGACTGGCGACAGCCTGTGGGGCCATGAAGCCGTGCGCATCGGCTTGGTGCTCGATGCCGTACCGGTTGAAGAGCTGGACGCTGCCGTCGATGAGTTGGCGCGCCGTATTAGTTTTGTCGACGCCGAACTGTTGTCGGCGCACAAACGCATCATCAACGCCTCCCTGGAACTACAGGGTGCCCGCACCCTGCAACGCTTTGCCGTTGAAATGGATGCCCGCGCACACCTGAGCCAAGGCCCCCGCCGTACCCAATTCAAAGCAGACATGGCCGAGCTTGGTCTAAAAGATGCGCTGAAGAAACGTGACGAGCCCTATGGCGATGGCATGGTCAAAGCGCACTGGCTCAATGGCGAGAAAGGAGCAGAGTGATGAGCGACAATTTTCTGATCGACGAACCGATCGAGGGCGTCAAGCGCATCACGATTAACCGCCCGGAGTCGACGAACACCTTCCAGTTCGAGATGTACACCGAGCTTGCTGACCTGTTCAAACAGATCAAGTACGACCCAAGAACCCGCGTGGTGATCTTGACTGCTGCCGGCAACCGGCATTTCTGCACCGGTCACGACCTGAAAAACCCTGGTACCGCAGACTGGGTGCCTGAGGGTGTCGGTAAACCGTTTTTCTCGCGCTACGCGATCGATGTTATCAGCTCGCTACCGGTGCTGATGCGCAACCTGCCGCAACCGATTATCTGTGGCGTCAACGGCACCGTCGCCGGTATGGCGTTGGCATTCCCGTTGGCGGCCGATATCACCATCGCGGCGAAATCAGCCAAATTCGTTAACGCCATCCACAACGCGGGTTCGGGTGCTGAATTGGGCATCAGCTACCTGCTGCCGCGGGCTGTGGGGGCACAGCGTGCCGCCGAGTTCCTTTACACCTCTCGCCCAGTAATGGCCGAAGAAGCCGAGCGCATCGGCATGGTGCTGAGGGCGGTGCCCGACGAGGAACTGCAAGACGCCTGCCTGGAGATTGCCAAGAGCATTGTCGCCAACGTGCCAATGGGCATTTGGGTCACCAAGCAATCGCTGTGGCAGAACATGAACGCCGGCAGCCTGGAGCAAGCGATCGAATTCGAAAGCCGTGGCGTCTATGTGGCGCAGTCCACCGAAGACAAGGTCGAGAAGCAGAAGGCGTTCTTCGAGAAACGCGCCCCGAACTTTAGTTTCAAATAGAGCTTCAGCTTCAAATAATCGCTGCTTAAAGGGCCCGGTTCACTGGGCCCTCTTCTGCCAATAAATGCAGTCAGGTAGCGACAACAAGTTGCTATCGAGGAGAACACCCCGTGAATTTCGAAACTATCCGTTATGAAGTCCAGGACCGTATCGCGACGGTAACCCTTAACCGTCCCGAAGCGTTCAACGCCATGAACTCGCAGATGATGAACGAGCTCATCGCCGTGTTTGATCAAACCGACGGTGATGACAACGTCCGCGTTGTTGTGGTCACCGGCGAAGGCAAAGGCTTTTGTGGCGGCGCTGATTTGTCCAAAGGTGCAGACATCTTTGATAAGGACAAAAACGGCAGTGCGGCGAAGCAGAACCCCATCCGCGAGGACGGTTCCTTCGACTACAGCATGGAGTCGGCACGCGACGGTGGCGGCAGACTGGCCTTGCGCATTTTTGCCAGCCTTAAGCCGGTAATCGGCGCTATCAACGGCGCTGGTGTGGGTATCGGCGCGTCGATGCTGTTGCCCATGGATATTCGCATCGCCAGCGAGAAGGCCAGACTGGGCTTCGTCTATGCGCGCCGCGGCATCGTCTTCGAATGCTGCTCCTCCTGGTTCCTGCCGCGCATCGTCGGTATTACCAAGACGTTGGAGTGGAGTTTCAGCGGTCGCATTCTGCCAGCCGACGAGCTCAAGAGCGGCGGCTTGGTCAGTGAAGTGGTAGCCCATGAGCAACTGCTGCCGCGGGCCTATGAAATTGCCCGAGAAATTGCCGACAACACCGCGCCAGTTTCGGTAGCGCTGATGCGTCAGATGGCCTGGCGCAGCCTGGGCATGTCCCACCCGATGGAAGCACACCGCATAGAAAGCCGTGGTATTTGCACCCGCGGGCGCAGCCCCGATGCGAAAGAAGGTGTGCAGTCCTTTATGGAAAAACGCCTGCCGGACTTCGCCTGCAAAGTTTCAGCAGACATGCCCGACTATTTCCCATGGTGGGAAGAGCCTAGCTACTCCTGACTTCAAATAAAAAGACTGGCCCCACTCCAGCGCCTAAGGAACCTGAACATGAAAACAACCATTACCGAACTGTTTGGCATCACCTACCCGATTCTCAACGCCGGTATGGGTCGAGTGGCTTTTCCAAACATGGTGGCAGCCGTTTCAAATGCCGGCGGCTTAGGCGTTTACGGAGCTGGCTCTAACCCGCCAGAGGTTACCCGGGCGGCGATCCGTGAAATTCGCTCGCTCACTGACAAGCCTTTTGGTGCGAACGCACCGTTGGCCCTGCCCAACGGCATGGCCAACGCTCAAGTGATGCTCGAAGAGAACGTCCCTGTTATCAACTACTCCATGGGCAAAGGCGACTGGATCGTCAAGGCCGCCCATCAATACGGTGGCAAAGTCGTCGCCTCCGTCAGCGATGTAAAGCTGGCGCTGCGCGCCGAAGCTCATGGTTGTGATGCGGTTATTGCCGCCGGATACGAGGCCGCTGGCCACGCCGGCGAGATCGGTACTTTCGTATTGATTCCGCGCTTGGCCGAACTGCTGAATATTCCTGTGATTGCCGCCGGTGGTATTGCCAATGGTGCTGGCCTTGTCGCGGCACTCGCTCTGGGGGCTGGAGGCGTATCGATGGGGACTCGCTTCTGGACCACCCAGGAAGGCCCGATGCATCAGAACTTTAAGAACAAGGCTGTTGAACTCGATGTCAATGGCACTGTTTTCTCCGACCGCTTCGATGGAATTCCGTGCCGCCAGATGAAGACAGCTGCGGCAGATCGAATGGCGGAGGCGAAGTTTCTGAATATTTGGGAGGTTTTCCTGAACTCGTTCACCATCTCCAAAGAGTTGAATATTCCTTGGATTAAGCTGGCGATGAATACCTTCTCGCTGGGGCCGCGACAGATCGAAGCAATGATGCGTATGTCGCAAATGCTCAAGATGCATGGCCTGACGATGTCCAGCGGCGATCTCGATAAAGGCATGACTGCCTCGGGCCAGTCCGTTGGCCTAATTCACGATCTGCCCTCTATTGCCGAGCTGATGGAGACCATCATCAAAGAGGCAGAAGCCGTGCAGTACAGACTGTCTACCCAAGTGCCCGTGAGCGCGATCAAGCACGACAAAGTTGGCTAATTGGCAGAGTGGCCACCCCAGACAATCTGTAGTGCAACACGCTTGAGGAGCGAAAAATGAGCGACAGTTACAGCGCCAAGTACAACCGCATCGAGCACTCACACGCTGGTATTACTCTCGAAGATGAGGGCACTCATTTCGAGTCGTTGGCAGTGCCCTCCAGCAGCACGGATTTGTGGGAGGAAACTGCACTTGGCGTCGTCGCCGAGTCTGGTGAATACGATGTACTGCTGTGGGCCGCAGGGTACGCCTTGTTCGGCAACGGCAAAGGGGTGTGGGGTCCTGGTGCATCCGCGCAACGTGAAGTGCAACTGATCGTGGTGCCTAAGTCGGCTCGCGGCACCATGAGCGACAACGACTTCGTGCGTGTCGGCTGGACGCCTACCGAAAAGTTGCAAGGGGACCAGTTCTCGGTCACCACCGGCGACGATTCCGTCACTTGGGATTTCGACGGCCTGCGCTTTATATCCCAACCGCCAACTTGGAAGCTCGAAGGTAAGGCTGGCGACGCTGAGTTCGACCTGCACTACACACAAAAAGGCGCACCGCTATGGAACTGGGGGCCTTTCGCCAAAGCCCATGAAACCGACCGCGCCGGTTACGACGTGTTTGTCGAGGTAGAGGGCAGCATCAAGACCTCCGCTTACGACCTAGCATTGAGCGGCGGTTATGGTGTTCGCGAGCACATTCTTACGGGCCAATCGAATGACCCGGTGACCAATCTTCCTGCGCCGAACTGGATGTGGTGGCTGTACACAATCAAAGACGATGTGAAGATCAACTTCTTCCAACCGCGCGACGGCATGCAGCTTGGCTTCGTTAAATACGGCGACAACGAGCAGGTCAACATCAACGCTGCGGCCGGCGCCGGCGGGATTAAATTCGAGGTGCTGGAGAAGTGGGAAGACCCGCGTACCGGCATGAACCTCCCGGTTAAATGGCATTTGCAGATGGACAACGGCGACACCCACGTCGATGTGAAGATCGCCGCCCATGGCCGTGCTTACAGCTTTTGGCCAACGTCTACGGGAACGCGGATGTACTGCTATTTGCTGTCGACTATGACGGGCGAGGTCACGCTACCGGACGGGCGCACCATAACCCTGGACAACCACCTCACGGTCAATTCCTTCTGCCGCACCATTCTGACCGCCAACGAAACCAGCCAAGGTCCAAAGTTCTCCATGCCATAAAAATGGTAGCGAGCGCACCTCGCGGCATAACACGTCAACGTTGTATGCCGCCCCCTTCCCTCCAGGGTAAAAATCGTATCAGCGCCAATCGCGCTGGACGCTTGCAGTCGAAATGGTTGCCCCCCCAGAGGAACACTTGATCGAGTCAAAAACCTTAACAAGAGAATCGGGACATGGAGCTGGATAGCAGCATTTGCGCCGTCGTTGTAGGCGGTGCGTCAGGACTGGGTGAAGCAACAACTAGAGCCTTTCGCGCAAACGATATGCGAGTGACGATTCTGGATCGGGACCGGGAGCGCGGCTCAGCACTAGCGGAAGAAACTGGGGCCTACTTCGTGGAAGCGGATATCACCGATGAAGAAAGTGTCGTCCAGGCTTTTGCCGCCTCGCGCAAGCACAATGGGCAGGAACGGGTCCTGGTTCATACCCCGGGGATCGGCGCTATGGAGGCCACAGCTTGGCGTGACCCAGCGAGTGGCGAGATTAAACGTCACGACTTCGCGCGTTTCCAAAAAATAGTCACGCTCAATCTCTGCGGAACGTTCTTGTGTGCATCCGTTTCCGCGCAGGGCATGCTCACCCTCGCCCCCACGGATGACGGTGAACGAGGGGTGATAGTGCTGACTTCCTCAATCGCCTCCTTGGACGCGCCGACGGGGAGTATCGCCTATACCGCAACGAAGTCGGGGATCAACGGGTTGACGTTGGGCATGGCCAGAGATCTGGGCCTCGAAGGAGTTCGCGTCAACACGATTATGCCCGGCAGCTTTGAAACCCCGCTGATCGGACCGATCCCTCAGGCATACAAGGATCGGTTGCTATCCTTCAACCTTCATCCCAAGCGCTTTGGGAGGCCTTCAGAATACGCCTCGATGACGATTGAACTGATCAGGAACCAGTACTTGAACGGCGAAACCCTACGCCTGGATGGCGGCGCTCGGCTTGGCGCACCCTTTGGTGCTTAAGACACCGGAGTGTTGAACAGTGTGTCCGCTCGCCACCGAAGTTTTTGGTTTCGGTGGTGAGCGAACTTCTTCGCCAATGCGTCGGTTAGGGCGCTTCCCGCTTACGGTTTTGCTGAGCAATAAACTCAGCCGCAAGGGTGTGATGCTCTTCGCTGAGGGTAGCCGCGAGCTGCCGACCGAGAGTCACGTCGAGCACCTGCGCAGCACTGCGGTGCAAGTAGCTGTTCATGATTTTCTTGGTCTCACGCAAAGCCTGGCTGGGTTGCTTGAGCAACTTTTCAGCCAATGCCCGTGCTTCTGTCATCAAATTTTCTGGGGCCACCACACGGTTGGCGAGACCGTACTCCACCGCTTGTTGTGGCGATATACGATCGCCAGTGAAGATCAGCTCCTTGGCCCGCAGCAGGCTGGTATAAAGCGGCCATGCGACCGATATCCCGTCGCCCACCACCAAGCCGATATTAATGTGCGGTTCGGCCATAAATGATTTTTCAGACATCAGCACGATGTCACAGAGCGTGGCCATGGTCGCACCCCAGCCAACGGCAGGGCCGTTCACCGCAGCGATAATGGGGATCGGTAAATCGATGAAGCTGTGGATAGTGCGTCGGGCATTCTCTTGTACGGAGCGGGCAAAATCGCTGTCCTGCAGGGTCTTGACGAAATGTTGAAAATCCCCGCCCGCGCTAAAGGCTCGCCCGGCACCTGTGAGAATGGCGACACGGGCTTCTGAGTCTTCGGCCAGAGCGCGAAACAGTTTGGGATAAGCAAACAACATATCTGTAGACGATGCATTGAGATCGTCTGGTCGATTGAGGGTGATCAGCCGCAAGCCACCCTCGGCGGTTACTTGGATTTCCGGGGGAAGATCGTAGAGATTAGACATGGCATGGCTCCTTGGAATTATTGACACGCGCTAAGAAACTATCAGCAGGGTCAGCCTGGAAACGCGTGCCTATGGGTCTGCACCCACTGCTCAAGTGACGTGAGCGGGACGTCATAGGCTTCGAGAGCCTTGATATCAGCGCGGTAACCCACCTCGTTGGTCCACTCCTGAGAGCGCACCCAGCCCGCGTGCAAGCCGGCCGCAATCGCCTGCTCAGCGGTTACCGATTCACTGACAACCGATCGGTGCAATACCCGACTCAGCAGTGCGGCGACCTCATCCATTGTTAGGGCCTCGTTGGCCAGGTCGATGTTCTTATGGTTGTAACCTTCAGGGTTGGAGAACGCCGCGCAGGCAAATGCACCAACGTCTGCGGCGGTGGTCAGCTGCATCCGGGTTAGGGGGTGTAAGGCAGTAATGATCTTGCCGTCGACGAGGTGGGGGAACATGTACTGCGCCTTGGGCAAGATGAAGTTATCCATCATGAACGCCGGCTTCAGCACCGTACAAAAGTCGAAACCGGCATTGCGGGCGCGCTCTTCAATATCCCATTTGTCTGTCCAGTATTTTTGCCCCCATCGCCCACTACCCCAGTGGGGGAAATCAGGATGGCGGCCGGCTTCACAGACGGAGGTGTGTACCAAGTGCGTGACACCGGCCTGCTTCGCCGCATCGATCAAGGCGAAACCCTGAAGGCGCTCACTGTCCTTGCCGGTGACGTCCGGAACTTGTACCGAGAACACGCCGTAGGTGCCGTGGAGTGCGCTTGCCAGTGACTCGGGCTCGTTCATATCGCCCTTGATAATCGTCGCGCCCAAGCTTGCAAGCGCCTGGGCTGCTGCCGAGTCCGGGGAGCGCGCAAGAATACGTACCGGGTACCCCGCGACCAACAATGCACGGGCAGTTTCGCCGCCTTGAGCGCCGGTACCGCCTGTGACGAGAATGGGGGAATTTTTGTTGTTCATTTCTCTACTCCTGGGTCGAGGTGTATGGATTCAGTTGGAAACGAGAGATAGGTCTTGCGCTATCGCCGCTAATTCGGCGCCGATGGCCAGCAGCTTTTCACGGGGCCAATCCGATGACAGCCCCGACGCTGAGAGCCCATAAATTTTTCCAGTTGCCTGGGTGCGAATGGGTACGGCAACGGCGTTGAATTGGCTGTGCATCACGCCGATGCTGAGAATAAAACCGTAGGTTTGGTAGTCCGAAATGGCCTGGTTGATATGCGCTTCGATAACCGGCCAATTGCTGGGGTTTTGCGCTTGCAGGGCCTGCATGATCGTTAGCCGTTCGGCTTCACCGCTGGCAACCAACGTGGCCCAACCTGTGGGTGCAGTCGCCAGCGGGCGGCGGGCGCCGACCGGATCATTGAAGTAAACGAAGTCGCCGTGCGTGCGCTGCAGATAAAGCATGTCCAGGCCGTCGCGCACGGCCAGCGAGGTGCCCATCCGATAACGGTCGGTCAGGGGCTGCATGGCGCGCAGTGCCACTTTTGGCATTTCCGCGCGGACCAGTGCTGCATAACCGAGGGCAAGCGCCGGCAAGCCCAGGGTCATCTTGCCGTTTTCACCCTCACAGACCAGAAAACCTTCGCGCTCAAGGGTGTAGCACAACCGCCAGACGGTGGGTTGAGGCAGGCCCGTTATGCGCACCACGTCCCTCGCGGTCAGTTCAGGGTTGTCGTAGGTGAAGCAACGCAAAATCTGCAGGCCACGGGCTAGGGCGGTGACGAACTGCCGATCCTTCTCGCCCCCTGCCCTTTCGCTCCCTGTTTTGTCCAGATCGTTGTCGCTGCTGGGTGTATCCATGATTGTAAAACCCTGTTGGCCTCATCTATATTTATCCGCAGTGCAGATATTGAATTCGCTGTGCGAATAAATCAAGAGGAAAACAATAAAATGAAATCCACTCTGTTTGATCTCCACGGCAAGGTTGCCATCGTCACCGGATCCAGTCGCGGCCTGGGCTTTGCCAGTGCTAAAGGGATGGCCGAGCACGGCGCCAAGGTGGTGATTTCCGGGCGCAAGGCCGACGCCTGCGAAGCTGCCGCACAAGAAATCCGCGATGCCGGCGGCGACGCAATTGCCATTCCGTGCAATATCGGGCGTAAGGAAGACCTGCAAAACCTAGTCGATACAACCTTGGCAACCTGGGGTCGGATCGACATCGTGATGGCCAACGCCGCAATTCATCCCTGGGTTGGCTCGGTACTGGACCTGCCCGAAGAAACCTTCAATAAGTTCATGCAAGTGAACGTGCAAAGCAGCATCTGGCTGACCCAAATGACCGTGCCGGCGATGCTTGAGCGTGGGTATGGGCGGTTCATCGTGGTGGCTTCGATTGTCGGCTTGCTGGGCGATCCGCAAACCGGCACCTATGGCCTGACTAAAGCCGCAGACATGCAGTTGATACGGAATATGGCCAATGAATTCGGCAGTGGTGGTGTGACCGCCAACTGCATCGCCCCTGGTACTTTCAAGACTGAAATGGCCCGATCGCAATGGGAAGACCCGGCAATGGTTGCCTGGTACAACGGCCGTAATCCCTCCCAGCGCTTTGGCGAAACCGAAGAAATCGCAGGGCTTGCCGTGTTGCTGGCGTCACCGTCGGGGGGCTACATCAATGGCCAGACAATTGCGGTCGACGGTGGCCACACCATTTCTTTTCGCTGAGCCCACTTAGAGGAATACCTGATGGATTTCATTCCCGATCCTTCCAGCGAGGCCTTCCGGCAGCAAGTGCGGCAGTTTCTCAAAACGCACCTGCCGCAGGATTTGGCCTGGCGTGGGCAACAAGGCTACTTGCCGGACGATGGCGACTCATTGCGCTGGACGCAAATCCTGCATGAGTCCAGCGGCTGGTCGGTACCGTTTTGGCCGGTGGAATTTGGTGGTACCGGTTGGTCCGCCGAGCAACGTTATATTTTTGAGGAAGAGTGCTACTTGGCCGGAGCACCGCTGCAAAATCAGGCGGGTGTCGGCCTGGTCGGCCCGGTGATTTACAAGTTTGGCAACGAAGAGCAGAAAAAACGTTTTCTGCCGCCGATCCAGAAAGGCGAGGTGTTTTGGGTGCAGGGGTTTTCCGAACCCGGCTCAGGCTCCGACCTCGCGTCGTTGCGCACCACGGCCATCCGTGACGGCGATGAGTTTGTGGTTAATGGCCAGAAAATCTGGACCAGTTGGGGCATTTACGGTGACTGGAACTTCGTGCTGGTACGGACCGATCTGTCGGCCAAGCCACAGAAAGGCATTTCCTTTCTACTGGTTGATATGAAGTCGCCCGGCGTGACCGTGCGACCGATTCCTAGCCTTGATGGCTGTCACCACCTAGCCGAGGTGTTCTATGACAACGTCCGTGTGCCGGTGAAAAACCTGATTGGCGAAGAGAATCAGGGCTGGGGTTACACCAAGGCTTTGTTGTTCGATGAGCGCGCGTTCCTAGGGGCCGAAGCGCCGGCACTGAAACGTTATTTGGCGAAAATTCGACGCTATGCCTCGCGGGAACGCGCTGGAACTCAGCCATTGATTGAAGACCCGGCTTTTGCCCTGCGCCTGGCCCAATACGAGCTGGAAGTGCTGGCCATCGACATGACAGTGAAAAAGGTCCTGCACGACGGTCTCGACGAGTCCGGACAAGGCATGGCTATCGGCTCGATGCTGAAAGTACGCGGGTCGCAAATGCACCAAAAACTGACAGAGCTATTGGTGGAAGCGCTGGGAGATTACGGGTCGGTTTTTTATGCCGACCCCAATGAGGACCATAGCCTGCGTGACCAGAGCTTCGTAGGACCAGATTTTGCGCCAGGCCTGGCAGCCGAACTGTTCTATCGCCGCGCCTGCAGCATTTACGGCGGTACTGCCGAAATCCAGCGCAACATCATTGCCAAGGCCTTGTTCGGTCTATAAGCGGAGCACAGCATGAATTTTCAGTTGAATGATGAACAACGGATGCTCCTCGACAGTGCTCAGCGCTACGTCGAAAAGTCCTATACCTTCGAAATGCGCAGCGCTCTCGTCAAGGAACAGGGTGGTTTCTCACGCGAGATGTGGCAGACGTTTGCTGACATGGGTTGGCTGGCAGCACCGATCGCTGAAGCCTATTCGGGCTTGGGCTTTTCGGCAGTGGAAACCGCGTTGGTAGCAGAGCAGTTGGGCCGCGGCCTCGTGTTAGAGCCCTATGTACAGTGCGCTGTTTTGCCCGCGGCGATGATCAGCCATTGCGCTTCAGAGACGCAGAAACAAACGCTACTCGCCGCAATCGGCAGTGCAGAGCACTTAGTAGCCGTTGCCCACAGTGAGCCGCAGACCCGTGGCAACATTGCGCAGGTTTCGACCTCCGCTGTACGTCAGGCAGAGGGTGGCTATCGGCTCAACGGGCGCAAGTCACTGGTGGTTGGCGGCCCGGTAGCGGATCAACTGTTGGTGGTGGCGCGCACGGCTGGAGCGGCCGGCGATGAAGTCGGAATTTCGCTTTTTTTAGTCGATCCGCGCTCCCCTGGGGTAACGCTTCAGACCTACAAGCTGCTTGACGGCACGCCGGCTGCCGATCTGCTACTTAACAATGTGGAACTGGCGGCTACGGCCCTATTGGGTGAGGAAGGGCGTGCTTATTCAGGGCTGCAAGCTGCGGTAGACGAAGCGATTGTCGCGCTCTGCGCAGAAACCGTAGGCGGTATGGACGATGTAATAGCCCTGTGCAGTGAATACCTAAAAGTGCGTAAGCAGTTTGGTGTCGCCATTGGTAGTTTTCAGGCCTTGCAACATCGCATGGCCGACATGGCCATTGAGGCATCCCAGGCGCGGGCGACATTGCACTTGGGGCTGGCGGCGTTGGCTGATACAGAGATGAAAGACCGCAGTGTGGTGATCTCGGGTTGTAAGGCGCAGGTCACGCGCAGCGCCAAATTTGTCACGGCAGAGGGAATTCAACTGCATGGCGGTTATGGCATCACTGAGGAGTACAGGGTGGGTCACCACTACCGGAGGATGGTGCTAACCGATGCGGCGTTTGGCAATCAGGACTATCACCTTCAGCGCTATGCCCGGCATATTCAAGCCCAGGTGCGCGGCCTGAACAACGCTTGATTATCGACAAAGCCTTGCAGAGTTTTTCCTATTGAGCACGTTGCCGTATCAAGTGCCCAGATGAAAAACGCTGCCTCATCGGTGCGAGCCAATTCAATTTGCACGACCACTGCGCAGCGGTAAACGGACAGCAATGAGCATGGGCTTGATTCAGTCGGAGCGGGTCATTGCCTATGACCCGTTGCTTCTTTGAGTGGCCGCCCCCTAGTGCACGCTTGCCTGAGCCACGCAAGGTGGTTCAGGCGAACGTACGGCAGATCTGCATTGGCTGATTTTCGCTGTCGTACACATGGCCAATTACGAGCAACCGAGCATTGCAGCGTGACTTAACGCAGGAATCGCCGCTGCTCACGGATGATTTGATCCAGCGCTAATTCGGCTCCTCCCGACAGGTAAGGGAAGTTCAGATAGCCGTGCGGCATTGCCGGGTATGCGGTCAGCACCACCGGCACGTCCGCTGCAGCCAGGGCTTCTGCATACAGCACGCCGTCGTCGTACAGCGGGTCATGGCTGGCCACCTGGATTAGTGCAGGTGGAAGGTCGTGGTGCGAGCCTGCCCTAAGAGGAGAGCCGCGCCAGTCACTCACATCGTGGCCGTTCAGATAAATGTCGATGTATTTTTTGAGGCCCTTGGTCGTCACGCACGGTGCTATGGCATTGACGAGGTGAGATCGCTTGTCGATTTGCAGATCGGTCGCGGGGTATATCAGTGCCTGGTGGTGGATGATCGGTCCACCGCGCTCCCGCGCCATCAAACACATAACGGCGGATAGGTTGCCACCCGCGCTTTCGCCCATGACGCCGAGACGGCCTGCAGTGGCTCCCAGTTCATCCTGGTGGGCAGCACACCACTGAAGGGCCGAAAAGCAATCGTCCACTGCTGCAGGGAAGCGGTGAGCCGGAGCTAGGCGGTAATCCACTGACACCACGATCGCATCCAACTTGAGCGCAACGCTGCTGGCGATCCAATCGGCTGCGTCCAAGCCGCCCAGAGTCCAGCCGCCGCCATGGATGACCATGACCAGCGGCCGTGGCACGGTCGCGGTGGCTTCGGGCGTGTAGATGCGCAACGCAATGGGGCCGCCGACACCGTCGATTGATGTCTGCCGAGCATGAACGCCGGCTCGCGGGAAGCCAGTCATCATATAAACGGCGTTGCCAACCGGCGGGTTCGCAGAAGCCTTGGCGATCTGCTCGGGGCTCATCCTTGTCACTTCTATGCCCGGCACGACCCGGAAAAGCCCAGACAGCAGGTGGACGCCGACACTAACAGGGAGCTGCGGGATATCCACCGCTGAAGGGGACGGCGATGCGGCTGACGATGTAGACGTGGTGTCAAGCAAGGTGTGCGCAACTGCCGTTTTGCGCATGTTCTTCCGGTACAGCCATGCGCCCAAAGCAGCCAAGCCGGCCGCTGCTAGGCCCTTGGTCGCCTTGCCTGTCCTAGGCGTGCTCATTTGTCTCTGTCCTTTTTATTGTTGTGAGTCGGGACTCTGCGCCAGTTCGGCGATTGCAATGCAGCCGGCGATGTTCGCCTTGCCTACACTCGCTCAAGCCATCAGTACAAGGGTGTTATGGCAGAGCGCTGCGTCAGCGAAACGCGCGCAATAAGCGGTGTTTACCGCTTCGCTCTGAAAGCGGGTTTCGTTAATCATGAAGACGAACAGCCCCCACGCAATTTCTTTGCAATAACAACCCCACGCCTCGTCGAAGCTCGGTGCAGCGATGCCTTCGGCGGCCAAGCACTCGAGGTAATACTGCAGCAGCGGCCTCTCCCACTCGCGACGATCCATCATGTCTAGGGCACAAATCAGGTGGTACGTAACATCCGCAAACCACGGCGCTCGATTGATCTGCATATCGAAGAAACCAGGCGTGCCATCGGCTTCCTCGTACAGATTTCCCAGGTGTGTATCGCCATGGCTAAGTGTCAGGGGATGGCAAGCATGAAGTTCGGCGAGCCTAATAAACGCCCCACGCATCCACTCCAGGCTATGCAGCCTGCGGGAAATAGCAGCGCCGCGCGGCGACTCTAGATAGCGCTGCCAAACGTCTGGTTGCAGATAGCGGTCGGCGTACATCAGCGTGTCGCCAGTCATCCGTGGCGTTACCCAGGACAACACTGCGCCCTCTTCGAACAACGGGCTCTGCCACATCTGCGCGTGGTAACGCGCCATCGCCTGCAGACGCCGGCTGACCTGCTCGTAGGTTTGAGATTGCAAAGCATTGCAGAACTGCGCGCGACGGGTGTCTAAGTCCTCCATCAGAATGATGGACTGGTAACTCTGCTCATCGCTTTGCGCGAAGTAACACTGAGGTGCCCTGATATTCCACAGAGGCAACACCTCTGCGTAGGTACGCGCCTCTTTGGCGTACATAAAACCCATGGACGAGCTGTGTTCCTCGAACCCGCCCTTGACGATCATGCGCGCAGGCAACGCGAACGTTTGACCGACATGGTTATAGGTGAGGTTGACGCGAATTTTGGTGGAGGTTCCCAGCATTACATCAACGACTTGGCAGCTTGTTACGCCAACCCCTGGGTAGCGTATGGCCAGAGCGGCTTCAATCCATTCAGGGGTAATGTCCTCGATCCGTAACGGCAATCGCATAGTCGACTCCCAAAAGCTTGCGCCTGACCCTATTCGGCCAGGCGCAACGCACAACTAGCGAATCCCGGCGCCCGCCATTGCAGTAGGCGACAGCGCGTTCGGCGAAAATGGTTCGCTGGTCAACCAGCCGGTGCGCGTACCACCGCTCATTGAGGCCAGAGCGTAGTTGCCCTTGGTGTGGTCATAAATGATCACGGCCTCGCTGCGCATTACCGGCGTGCCTTCGTAGGCAACAAAGCTTGCGAAGTTCTGCGAGCGGTGCAGTTTGTTAGCCGCATCGTAGGAGTCATACATGGCCATGGCCCAGCTGTCTTCGTCGAGGTAGAACACCTTGCGCGGGTTAGCGTGGCGCTGCCCCGGACGTAGCGTGGCTTCTACTACCCATACGCGGTGCAGTTCGAAGCGCAGGAGATCAGGGTTGGCATAACCTTTCTGAGCCAATTGATCAACAGTTGCGGAGTTGGCGTTATAGGTGTTGTAAGGAATGTACATCTCCTTCTTACCCACCAATTTGAAATCGAAACGGTCCATTTTCCCGTCAAAACCGCTGATCTCATCGAACGTGATCAAGCCGCCGTACTGCGCAGAAACGGTGTCGTACTTGAACTCAGGAGCAAGACGAACACGGCGCTGACCGGGCGTATACGACCACGCGCTATCCGACTTCTGGTCCAGGCGCAGTGGGGTGTAACGCATGTCCTTCGAACCAGACTTGGCAGCCGGCGCTTTGTTGGAGTTCAACAGGCGGTTACTGAATTCTGAACTGGTCTTGCTGTTATCCCAATACTCATGTTCGTAGATGACCGACGAGTCAGTTACCAGGGTCTTTTGCCCAGCGCTGTCGACTAGGTTAGTGACAAAGTTGCCCACTTCATAAGGGCGGAAGAAGCGCGTGTTGAAGTTCCACATCGCCTCAGCACCGGTCTTGGGGATCGGAAATGGTACTTGCGCGTGCGCATTAGCCAGCCCAGTGCCGTCGCCTTCCAACGTTGGCTTGGCAATATTCTTCACCGTGTTGTCTTGTGCCCATTGTGGCAGCGCCGGGGCGCTGCGGTGCGTTGGGTAGACGTCAATTCGAAATTCCGGATAGCGCGTTAGCAAGGCCTTGTTGCCGTCATCGAGCTTATCCGCGTACTGCTCCATGTTCTTCGCGGTGATGGAAAACAGCGGCTTCTCACTGGCGTATGGGTCGACATACGGGAACCCGCCTTTGGGGTTTTGCGGAGCATAGCCTGCGGGCGCTTTCATCAAGGCTTTAGCCGGATCGTAGGCCGGGATGGTGCCGTCAGCATTACCCGCGACGGTGGCACCGAACGCGGTCAAGGTTTTGCCAAGTTGGGCTGCTTCCTCAGGGCTGGGCGCCGCAACGGCGTGACCGGCCAACACACTGCTCACTGCAAAAGGCAGCAGGTACTTCTTAACGCTCATCGATCTCTCCTGAGTTTCATATTGATGCCAACTGCATCCAACTCTGACTGCGGTACGCCAGGGTGAGTATCCAAATTCGACGTCGACAACGTAGCCACTCGCACGGTGCTTTTCGAAACAGACGGCTCTTGCGCTTTACCTGAGCGTTTAGTCTCAGCCGACTCATTCGGCCCACGCAGCAAGAAGTACGACAAAGCTGGGATAAGGATCAACGCACCGATCATGTTGCCGACAAACATAAAGGTCAGCAGGATGCCCATGTCCGCTTGAAACTTAATCGGCGACCAGACCCAAGTGACTACACCCGCGGCTAGCGTCATGCCCACCAATGCAACAACTCGCCCAGTGAATTGCAGCGCGTATCGATAGGACTCGCTTAGCGTACGGCCGGCCTTCTGCTGCTGGAGTTGCACGCTAAGCAGATACAGGGCGTAGTCCACGCCAATACCAACCCCCAGCGTAATAGCAGGCAGCGTCGCGACCTTCATTCCAATGCCTAGCGCTACCATCAACGCTTCGCACAATACCGTGCTGATAAACAGCGGCACGACTGCGATAAGGGTGGCGCGCCAATTGCGGAAAGCTACGAAGCACAGGAGCGTCACCGCACCATAGAGCGCCAGCAGCATCTTACTGTTGGCGGTCTCAACCACGATGTTGGTCACCGCCTCGATACCGGCGCTACCAGCCGCCAACAGGAAATGGCGTTGCTCGGTGTTATGCGCGGCGGCAAATGTTTCTGCGGCCTCCACAACGCGGCTCAGGGTGTCTGCTTTATGGTCTTCTAGGTAGGCAACGATCGGCGTTACCGAACACGTGCGGTCTACCAGCTCAGGCTTGTCTACCTGCACCTGTTCGATGGCGGTGTTCAAGTTGCTGGCATTACGCGGCACCGACAACCATTTCGGGTTGCCCTCGCTCTGCCCCGCAAACACAAAACGCACCGAGTCCGCTGCCGACGCTGTCATCTGCACGCCGGGTACCTGGCGCAACACGTTGCTCAAGCGATCTGCGTCGATCAGCGACGCGTAGTCCATGCAACCGCCTTCGGCAGTTTTCATCATGACCACGAACAAATCACTGGACAGTGCGTAGTGACCGGTTAGGTATGCGATGTCTTTGTTGTATTGCGAGTCTGCACGCAACTCTGGAGCACCGGCGTCAAGGTCGCCGATCTTCACGTGGGCGCCTACCAATACCCCACCCAGAGTCATGGCAGCAGCGACCACAACGGCGACAATCGCGCGGTTACGCTGAGTAAAGCTGGCGAAGAAGCGCCATAGATGCCCAGGGTCCTCGCCACGCTCTTGAGCAATGCTGCGCTGCGCTGCCTTGGCGCTAACGCCAACGTAGGACAACGACACCGGCACCAGCACCAGGATGGTAAAGATCAAAATGCCGACGCCGATCGACATGCTCACGGCCATCTCTTTGATCACCGGAATATCGATGATGATCAGCACGGCGAAGCCCACCACGTTGGCCAACAGTGCAGTTAGACCGGCGCGGAACAAACGGCGGAAGGTGTAGCGCGCGGCCACGTATTTATGCGTGCCGCGGCCAACGTCCTGCATGATGCCGTTCATCTTCTGCGCGCCATGGGACAGGCCAATGGCAAAGATAAGGAACGGTACCAAGATCAAATACGGGTCTAGTACGTAACCAATCGAACTGAGGATACCCAGCAGCCAGATCACGCCAAGCACCGCATAAAAAACCAGCAATAAGGTACTGCGAATACAGCGGGTGTAGAGGAACACAAAGAGTGCTGCGATAGCGGCAGCGATGGCAAAGAACTCTGCGACTTGCCACAGGCCATCAATCAGGTTGCCGACCAATTTAGCGAAGCCGACGATATGAATCCGGATGTTCGGAGTCTCTAAGGCGCGAACGTTGCTTTCCAGCTGATGGGAGAATTCGCGATAGTCCAGGGGCAGCCCTGTGTCCTGGTTCAGTTCCATCAGCGGTACCACAATTAAGCTCGACTTAAAGTCGGACGCCACGAAACTGCCAACAATCCCGGCCTGCAAGATGTTATTGCGCAGCGTGTTCATCGCTGACTCAGACCAGTCGAAACCGTCCGGCATTACCGGGCCACCGCGGTAGCCCTCCTCCGTCACCTCGGTCCAACGCAAGCTGGACGTCCATAGGCTACGCAGCGCCGAACGATCCACGCCGGGCATGAGGTAGAGGATGTCGTTGGCCTTTTGCAGAACCTCCAGGGCGTCTTTATCGAAGATGCTGCCCTGGGTGTTTTCCACCACCACACGCACTGAGTTGCCCATTCCGCGCAGAGCATCTTTGTTCTGGAAGTAGTTCTGAATATAGGGATGTGATTGCGGAATCATCTTTTCAAAGCTGGCGTTCACCGGCAATTTTGCCGCCTGCCAGACCCAGAAACATGTGCTCAGCAAGCAAATAAACAATATGGGTAAACGGTGGTTGAAAATGAACCGCTCGAGCCAGACACCGCTGTTTCGATCGAAATCCTTGGGATCTCGGATGACTTGCATGTCATCCTGTTCGCCGGCAGGAATAGCCATAAATGTCTTCTCGATTGTTATTGTTCAGACAAAATCACTTCTACCGATTTAAGCGGTAGAGTTCACCCTTCAACTCACTGGCTAGAAACCACCTGCACGCCAGCCATACCGACAATTGCCACCTTATTTCCAGTCATCTGGCTAAGCCCTGCAAATAGGTAAGGGTGTACTGCGTCAATGGCCTTGAAGCTCTTACCTTGGTCATCGCTTTTCAGCACTGCACCGGCCTGACTGGCTAGCAGCAACGCGCCGCTTTCATCGATGGCCGCACCCACCAAACCAGCCGAATTGCCTGTCTCTACGTGGGACCAATGCTGCCCACCATCGGTAGACCGGTAGGCGTTGCCTCGCAGCCCATAGGCGAGCAGATAACTCTCGTTGCCCACCACACCAAAGAAGCTGCCGGTATAGCCGGTAGCGCTAGCGACAAAACGCTGTTTAGCGCGATCCAGCTTAAATACGGTGCCCTGCTCACTGGCGATGTAAATATCACCGGCAATGCCGATTACCGAGTTGAGGTGGAAACTATTGGGGTTGTCGACTTTCTCAATCCACGACTGCCAACTCTTGCCTCCATCCTGGGTGACCACGACGGTGCCAAAGGCACCCACGGCGTAGCCGTGCAGTTCATCCTCGAACCAAACACCGAGAAAAGGCTGCTCGGGCCCGTTAGAAAAATTCAATGTCACCAGCTCAAGATACTGGCTAGCAAGCTGATCACCGCTATCCACCAATGCTTGAAAATGGTCGGTCAACAGTTTCAGCAGGTCACGGCCATCCAGCTGTTTTTCCCAACTGTTGCCGCCATCGGTGCTGTGCAAAATGACGCCATCATGGCCGACCGCCCAGCCGGACAATTTGCTCGGAAACTGCACCGCGACCAGGTCAGAACTCACCGGCACTTTGGCCTGTGTCCAATGCTGCCCAGCATCATCGGAAAGCAGCACCACGCCTCGCGCGCCCACTGCAACCATTCGTTTACCCGCCTGGGTTATGCCGGTCAATTGCGACTGAGCAGCCAACGGGTAAATTTGGGCAGGCGCATCCAGTGGATCGGCATAGGGTTGCGCCATTGCAACAGAAAGCGGCAACAGGCTAACCAACACGGCAGTAATAAAGGAAAGACGCAGCAAGAAAACCTCCAAGGCTACAGTCGCCTATGACTCAATACGGACGATATGCCCTGAACAATCCGGGCTTCGGAGCTAACTCCAAAGCCCGAAGAAACTCAAGTGTCGTTAGCGAACGCCCGCACCCGCCATTGCCGCCGGCGACAACAGATTAGGAGAGAACGGCGCAGCAACGTGCCAGCCCGTACGCGTATCCAGCGGCACCGATGCGATTGCATAGTTGCCCTTGGAATGATCGTAAATAAGCACGCCCTCGCTACGCACCAACGGTACGTCGTCATAGCCAACAAACAACAAGAAGTTCTGCGAATGATGGAGCTTCCCGGCAGCGTCATACGAGTTGTACATAGTCATGTTCCAACTGTCTTCGTCCAGGTAGAAACGCTTAGTTGGGTTGGTGTGACGCTGCCCAGATTTCAGCGTTGCCTCAACTACCCACGTGCGGTGCAACTCCCAACGAAGCTTGTCCGGATTGACGAAGCCATTCTTGGCCAGCTCATCAAGCTTGGCGGACTCAGTGCGGTAAGTATTGTAGGGAACGAACATCTCCTTCTTACCCAGCAGTTTGAAATCAAAACGATCCTGCTTACCGTCGAAACCAGTAATTTCGTCGAAGGTGATCAGGCCACCGTACTGGGCCGAAACGGTGTCGTATTTGAACTCTGGCGCAAGTCGTACGCGGCGCTGCCCTGGCGAGTAGGACCAGGCACTGTCGCTCTTAATATCGAGCCGCAGTGGGGTGTAACGCATATCCTTGGAGCCGGATTTACCAGCGGGTGCCTTGTTGTTGTTGAGCAGGCGGTTGCTGAAGTCCGAACTGGTTTTGCTGGGGTCCCAATACTCATGCTCGTAAACGACCGACGAGTCCGTCACTAGCGTCTGCTCACCCGCGCTATCAATTACGTAGGTCGCAAAGTTGCCGGCTTCGTAAGGCCGAAAGAAGCGCACTGCAAAGTTCCACATCGCCTCATTGCCAGTTTTGACAAGGGGGAAAGGAACCTGCGCATGGGCATCGGCGAGACCGGTACCCTCACCTTCCAGATGTGGTTTGCCAATGTTATTGACGGTGTTGTCATGGGCAAATTTTGGCAACGGTGGTGCGCTGCGGTGGGTTGGATAGACATCTATCCGGTACTCGGGATAACGCGAGAGCAACGCCTTGTTGCCGTCATCCAGCTTGTCGGCGTACTGCGCCATGTTCTTCGAAGTAATCGAGAACAGCGGCTTCTCGTCCGCATAAGGGTCAACATAAGGAAAGCCACCAGAGGGGTCCTTCGGCGAATAGCCGGCTGGTGGTTTGCTCAGCGCTTTAGCCGGATCATAGGCAGGAATACTGCCATCGCTATTGCCGGCAATAGTGGCGCCGAACTCGGTCAGCGTAGTGCCGATTTGCTTGGCTTCTTCCGCGGTAACAGCAGCAAAGCCTTGAGCAGCAAGAGCATATGAGACAGCTATGGAGATTAGGTATTTCTTGTAATTCATTTTTTAACCCTTCCATTCATGCAGCTTGTCTTAGTCAGAAAGCGGTTTTCAAGCTCAGCGAGAGCCAACCGTGATCGTTCTGCCACCAGGTACCGCCACCCGTAACACCTTGCCCGCCAGTTGCTGGATACGTGTTGTGGGTCGGCGAATAACTGTCATTCCATGCGAGTTTGACCGTATGGGTCTGGTAGATATCGGCTTGTATGCCGAACGAGTAGCTAACCTGGCCTTCTGCCCCCACTAGACCACCGGTTGCAGAGTTGCCTTGCACGCCCCAAGACAGGAACGTAGGAGCGCTGACGTCAACGCCTGGGAAAACCTGCAACCAACGCGGGGTAAAGTTGGTGGAGAACACGGTTGAGTTGCGAGTTGCACAACCCCATGACCCATCGCCAGAGCCCGGCACGCCACTTCTATTGGCACAGAGCGGCGAGTTACCGTTCTCTAATGGGAAGTTGCTCAAGCCGGTTGGAAAGCTTGCGCCGGGAGCGGCAAACGGCCGAAATTCCAAACCCGGATCGTAAGTAACTTTGTCGAGATGCTGGAAAGACAGTTCTGCGGCGATTTCGCCCGCGTCCCACAGCATCGTTTCAGGCAGCAACTTCACCGCATTGAGGACAATGCCGTAGACATCGCCACGGGGAGCGTTTTGAGACTCAAACGCCAATAAGCCTGTCGGAGCAGTCGGGTTATCCACGCCGATAAGCCCGGTTACAGTGGTGTAAAGCTGAGCGTTTTTACGATAGGTCAGCTCTGCGCCGAAGTTGACACCGCCGACGTTCTGCTCAATGGCAAAACCAAATAGTTGGTTTCTTTTCGGGTTGTAAACTCGGTCCAGCAGGCCTGCGTCAGACACAGCGAAGGGGTTCGGGGTTTTCTCGCGGAACTCGCGGAATACCAAACTCATGTTGCCGCCGTCCATGAACTCAGGCTCCCACTTAGCCATTACGCCCCAGTCATGCTGACCGCTACTTGGCTTGTTCCTGGTTTGACCAATCTCAGGACCATCAGCCCCATAAAATGCCGGCCCTGCGTATTCGAAGAAGGTGCCACCTTCTGGGTAACGATCACGTCGCCACTCAAGGGAGTACTGCCACGCCAGAGAGAAGGTTGGGTTCAGCTGCAACGTACCGGTGAACTGGTTCTGTGGCAGGAACAATTCCTTAGCTTCAAGCCCTGGGCTGTTTGATGCTTTTTGCAGGTCGAGAGCGGCTTGGCTATAAGCAATAGAAGATTGCTTGGACTGCGGGAACAGCGAGTTGCCCCAGTAAATATTGTGCCGACCGAACTTCAGCGACGTGGTAGTGGCGCCCGCATCGAACGTACCGAAAACAAAGGCGTCCAGAACCTCGGCATAAGGCCCGGTGGTGTAGTTGCGGGTGTAGTCAGAATATTTGCCGTTCTTGAAGATGTTGCGCGATACAACATTGCCATCGCTAGGGTCATCTACGCCACCGTCATAGGTAGGGTCATACCAAGCAGCAGCGCTCATGCGAAAGCCGTAGTTTTGGTGGACGACAACGTCAAACTCAGAAAGCACATCAAGGCGATTGAGCATCACGTCGCCCTTTTCGAAACGATTGTTGCCCAGTGCCACCGCATTGTTACTAGAGTCGTCCGTACCGTTCGGCCCCATCTTCAGGCGCGAGTCAGTATGTTCACCGCGGATACCCAGGTTGTAGCGAACGGTGGTGTCCAGACGGCTTTCAATATCTGGGTTACCGAAGTCCAGGCTAACTGCATATACGTTGCCTGCTGCTGCGGCCACCGCCATGGCTAACAGGGAAGCTTGCAGGCCCATACGCTTTGGGGAAGCGCAGCTAGGTTGTGTAAAGCGATGAGTCATTATTGTTGTTCTCCATCTCTTATGCGGGCCTGGCTAAGGCCAAAGGGAAGCGTGGTGAGGTAAGTACGCTCCCATCGTCTTTTTCCCAAACGCCCCGAGCCAAAATGCGCAGAGCGGTTGCTGAATCGCGTTTAATGAACGCCGTTCGGATAATTGTATATGCCACCTAGGTTGTCAACTTCTATTGGCCGCTTGGACACAGCGCCGAGCAGCTAGCAAAAAACCCATAAAAACCGCTCTACAACGGCTATTTCAATTAAGCGCAACGGCCGGTTTCAAGCCTAGAAAACAGAAAAAATCAGTCGAATAAAATATCCTCGCTAACACTACGCCATGCATCTAACTGCTCGATGGCTGTCTGCAGTGTGGCGCGATAGGCCGCCCAAGCGCTGGGGTGAACAGGCAGATGCAGCGGAGGCTGCGGCGCATCCACAACAGCTATTATCGCGAGTGCCGCCTTAGCGGGGTCGCCATCCTGATGGCCGTCCATTTTCGCCAAACCGCCACGAACTGCGCCGGCTGTTTGCTGATAGTCGTCGATAACCTTTGCTGAACGAATGATCGCGCCACTCGAAGCCCAGCGCGTACGCAAGGCACCCGGCTCGACGTTGGTCACCCGAATACCAAGCGGCGCAGCTTCCGCTGCAAGGGCGGCACCAAACCCCTCTAGGGCGAACTTGGACGCGCTGTAGATGGGCATGCCAGGTATCCCCATAAAACCGGCCATGGACGATATGTTCACCACATGCCCCCAACGCTTCTCACGCATCGCTGGTAGAACCGCCTGAGTGGCCGCCAGCGCGCCAAAAAAATTGGTTTCCATTTGCTCGCGCGCTTCGCTCTCGCTGACCTCCTCCACTGCACCGGCCAAGCCATAACCCGCGTTGTTCACCAGAACATCGATACCGCCATGCAGCTGCGCTACCTCTCCAACCACCTCAAGCACGCGAGCGTAATTGCGCAAATCCAACTCCACGGCATGGGCACGCCCCGGGCACATCGCCTCGAAAAGAGCGACTTGCTCGGGCTTGCGCACCGTACCAATTACGCTATCGCCACGCTCTAGAACGGCCTTGGCAAGCGCTTCGCCTAAGCCACTGGAAACCCCGGTAATCAGCCACTTTCGGATCGTTTTCGACACAATAAACCTCTTGTTCTTATTGATTGACGAAGTTGCGCTAACCGCTGCTTACCCCGAGTAGATAAGCGCTGCGCACCCTGCGCAAAGCAGAAAATCAAAATACACAAAAAGGAATGACATTCACAATACCGCACATAAATACCAGTACCAGCAGCCTCGAGGGTGGTTAAAACAAATATCCAGCCAGCTCGGCAGCACCCGCTCGGATGCAGCTACCCAGGGCTATGACGAATAACCATTGGACATATAAAGGAACGCCGTTCAGTATTTATCAACTACAAAAACAAGAATTGGAGACCTAAACCATGCATAAGCCCCCTGTAACGCCCCCTAAGTAATGACCTGAGAGCACCGCGCTCCGAATTTCGCGGCCTGTGCCGCTCGTTCACACAGACCGTATTCGTTCCGATACCGCCTACAGGCGACACATCACAGGCATTACCTCGCCATGCGCCACTTCTCGATCAAGGCCAAGCTGGCCATCATCACCTTGTTTTCAACCGCGATGCTCCTGCTAGTCGGAGCCAGTGGTTGGTACGGCATACATCAGTTGGGCCAGCAACTTGAACTGCTCAGCAATAAACGCGGCCCGGCCGTGGAAAACCTGTTGAGCCTGCGCCTGGGGCAGTTGGCCACGGTAAATTCCACCCGCGAAATGATTGCGTGGAACCTGGACCAGTTCGAAGACGTTGAGGACAAAGCACCGATTCTCGACGAGGCTCACGAGTTTTATCAGTCCGTTGCCGAGGACAAGCACCACGCCGAGGAGCAAGCGCAGAAGGCCCTAGATGCCTACACAGCGCTGCCTAAAGAAGAAGCCGAACAAGCGGCCTGGGAGAAAGTTAAACAGGAGTGGGACAACTACCAGTACAACAACCAGCAGATCAACTCGGTACTGGACCAATTGCTTAACGGCACAGAGTGGCAGCCGCTCAGGCAAGGCATGAGCCAGATCATCGGCCTCGACCAATCTGCCCAGGGCACGATCAACAACTTCACCAGTGCTCTGGACGAGTTGATTGAGTTGAACCGCAACGCCGCCAACGACGCCAGGCAGCAAGCTGCTCGCGAACAACACCAGGCAGTCCTGATGATCGCCGGGATCTTTCTCGCAGCCTTAGCAGGCTTGTTGATTTCGGCATGGTTGATCGCCCAAGGAATAGTCGGAACGCTACGGGAGATGCGCGAGACCATCGTCGCGGTCGCTCGCGACAATGACTTCACCCTGCGCGCCAAAGTCCGCGGGCGCGATGAGGCCAGTCAGACTACGGCAGCCTTTAACAGCCTGGTGGAGAAACTACAGCAGTCGATGCGCGATGTGCTGGGTAATGCCGAGCAACTGGGAGATGTGGCCGAACATGCACTGCAAGCCTCACAGCGAGTCCGAGCGTCCTCTTCTAGCCAAAGCGAAGAAGCCACCGCTATCGCCGCCGCCATCGAGCAAATGAGCGCCAACATCAGCCATATCAGTGCCAATACTGGTGACGCGCTAGAGCGCGCCCAAGAGGCCGGCAGCAATGCCAGCCAGGGCACCGAGATTATTGCTCGCAACAACAACGAAATGGACACCATCACCTCTACCGTCAACGGCGCGGAGCAGCTGATTGCGGTACTCGGCGAACAGTCCAAACGTATTTCTTTAGTGATGCAGGTGATCAAGGACGTTGCCGAGCAGACCAACTTGTTGGCGCTAAACGCCGCTATTGAGGCCGCTCGCGCTGGCGAGCAAGGCCGTGGTTTTGCGGTGGTGGCCGATGAGGTCAGGCAGTTGGCGGCGCGCACCAGCCTCTCGTCCACGGAGATTGCCGAGGTGGTACAGGCCATGCAAACAGCAGCGCGCGATGCCATGAGCGGCATGCACAGCGTTAGCACGCAGGTCAGTAACGGTAAGTCGCTTTCCGATCAGGTTTCAGTGCGTATGCACGCAATACGTAGCTCGTCAGTGCAGGTAACCGACGCGGTCAATTTGATCTCCACGGCGATTGACCAGCAGAGCAGCGCCACCCTAGACGTCGCCCAACGCATCGAAACCGTCGCCCGCATGAGCGAGACCAACTGCGCGGCAGCAGAAGAAACGTCCAACATCTCCGCACGGCTTAGCCACTTGGCCTCGGGGCTGCGCCAAGCGGTCGGCCAGTTCCGCATCTGAGTGCGCAGGCTAATTTGAGCCGCATATAAAAAGGGGCCGCACACCTGTGCGGCCCCTGCCCTTTACCAATCAAGCGACTGCTAGGTATATCTGCTACCGCAGGACGCCCGCAGGCGCCCGGTGCAGGCTAAACGACGCCTTGTTCGCGCAACGCCTGAACGGCTGCAGCATCCAAACCCAACAGTTCACTCAGCACACTCTCGGTATGCTCACCCTGCACCGGTGGAGCCTTGTAGTCGGTGATGGGCGTTTCCGAGAACTTGACTGGGTTAGCCACCAACTTCACCTTGCCGTCTGCCGCTAATGGGTGATGGCTTTCAACGCACATACCACGAGCCTGCACATGGGGATCGGCGAACACTTGTTTCAGGTCGTTGATCGGGCCGGCCGGTACGCCTGCTGAGTCTAGCTCCTGGAGTAAATCAAGCAGCTTCCAGCTAGCCACCAGAGGCTCGAAAACCTCGCCCAAGGCGCGGCGATTAACCACTCGCAGCGGGATCTCGGCAAAACGCGCATCAGTGGCTAATTCCGGATGGCCCAGTACCGCGCAAAAGCGTGCGTACTGCTCATTGTTGCCGGCCACAATCATGATGCCGCCATCTGCGCACTGGAACATGCGCGAAGGCATGCCGCCATTGCCTTCAGTACCGCGGCGCACCGGGACCTCGCCGGATACCAGGTATTGGCTGGCATAGTGGGACGTCGCAGCAATCAGTGCATCCAACAGTGCCACATCAATATGCTGCCCTGGAGCGCCGTTAACATCACGGGCGTACAGCGCCGCTTGAATGGCATAGGTTGCGTACTGGCCAGCGAGGATGTCGGCCAGGCTCGGACCGGTCTTCATCGGGCCGCCGCCTGGAACATCGTCGGGCAGGCCAGTGATGCTCATCAGCCCGCCCATAGCCTGGAAGATCGAGTCGTAACCTGGGCGTGGCGAATACGGCCCGGTATAGCCAAAACCGGTTAGCGAGCAGTACACCAAGCGCGGATTAACCTCACGCAGGCTTTCGTAGTCCAGCCCGTAACGCTTGAGGTCACCAACCTTGTAGTTCTCCAGCAGTACGTCGCACTGCGCAACCAGCTTGCGAATCAGCGCCTGCCCTTCAGGCTTGGCGATATCGCAGGTAATCGACTTCTTGTTGCGGTTGGTACTGATATAGAACGAGGACTCGCGGGTATTGCGCCCCTCGCTGTCGAGCAGAAAGGGCGGACCAAACTGGCGAGAGTCATCACCCTTTCCTGGGCGCTCAACCTTAATCACTTCGGCCCCAAGATCGCCCAGCATTTGAGCAGCCCAAGGGCCGGCGAGAATTCGGCTCATATCGAGCACACGGATGTTGCTAAGCGGGCCTTTAGGCATCTTGTTATTAACTCCTGGCTTAACGTCCAACGAAGCGCGCGGTGCGCTTCTCAACAAAGGATTGAACACCTTCTTTGGCATCTTCGGTGTTGTAGAGAAACTTCTGCGTCGACTGAATTTTTGAATACGCCGTCAGCCAGCCCTGCCCCAAGGAGACGCGGGCGTTCTCGCGTGTCGCCTGAACGGCCAGCGGTGCTTGTGCGGCGATTTTCAACGCGTATTCCATGGCCTTATCGAACTCACTGCCAGACGGCACGACCTCCTGCACAAAGTTCATGCGGTAGGCCTCCTGGGCACTGAACTCATCACCAGTAAGCAAGATCTTCATCGCGTTACCCCAGCCCGCGCGCTCCACCATGCGAATGGTCGCGCCGCAGCCAGCCATGATTCCGCGCTTCACCTCAAGCTGGGAAAAACGGCAATCCTCAGCGGCGATAGCAATATCGGACGCCAGCATCAATTCCACCGCCACGGTAAAGCAAATACCCTTCAACGCGATAACCACCGGCTTCTTGCGCAATGGCTCACGCAGGTTGAACGGGTCGGCTTCGTTAGCCGGAAACAAGGGTTTACCCGCCTGACGAAGCGGCACGATTTTGGGCATGTCCAGCCCAGCCGTGAAGTGATCCCCGGCGGCGTGCAGCAGGCCGCAAAACAGATCAGGCGATTCCTCCAACTGCGTGAAAGCCTTGGCCAACTCTTCAAACATCTTGGGCGTAAAGCCGTTGCGCTTTTCCGGGCGGTCAATGCAGATCAATAAGACCTGGCCTTCCTGACGAGTAGTGACTTGCCCATCCGGATCGCGAGTGTCGGTCATGCTGGAATTCCCCTTGAGCTCAAGAGACTGGTTCAACTGAGGGCACCCATCTGGCGCTGAAACCGGAAGAGAAGCCAATTGACAGCCCCACCGGGCATATTCAGAATGTTAAACGCCGTTCATAAAATTGACAATAGGCGTTACAGCCAAGGGCCCTCATGCAATCCAGCGGAGCAACAACCCCGAGACAGGAGGCTACCATTAGCCGCCCACCTCTCAGCTACCCGCTGTTTAGGGCGGTTTGGTGCGCAACACTAACGGCCAACATCTGCGTTTGGATGCAGAACGTTGCAGCCGCCTGGTTGATGGTCACGCTCAGCCCCTCGCCGCTGATGGTTGCCTTGGTGCAGACGGCGATTACCCTACCGGCCTTCCTTTTTGGGCTCCCGGCTGGGGTTTATGCGGATCTTTTTGATCGGCGTCGAATGCTGATTTTTACCCACAGCTGGATGCTGATAGCAACCGTAGCGCTGTTCCTTTTATTGCTGAGTGCACAGTTGGGGCCATGGAGCTTACTGACCCTGACGTTCCTATTGGGTGTCGGCAGCGCAATCAGCATTCCCGCATGGCAAGCCTCAACCAACGATGCGGTGCCGCGCAGCGTGCTAGGCGCCGCGATCAATCTCAACGGCATTGCCTACAACGCAGCGAGAGCTGTTGGGCCCGCACTCGCGGGCGCCTTGATCGCCTGCGCGGGGGTCAAATGGGTGTTCGCCCTCAACATCATTTTGTTGATTGCTGTGCTGCTTATATTCGTCTTTCTCTACCGGCCAGCGCCGCTCTCCCCGCCGCCATCGGAGCCTCTGTTTTCGGCAATGCGCGGCGGCTTGCGATACGTGCGGCATGCGCGTCAGTTGCATGGGCAAATTTTCCGCACAGTTACATTCATAAGCTGCGCCAGCGGCCTGTGGGCACTTCTGCCGCTGGTAGCACAAACCGAGTCAGCCGGCGGCTACGGCCTATTGCTTGGCAGCCTTGGGACTGGCGCAGTACTCGGAGGCTTACTGCTCAATCGGTACCGCCCCTACGTTCGCAACCACGGTCATCTGGCGAATGGCGCTAATCTGGTCTTCGTCGCGGGCATGCTGACAGCCGCCTGGGTGCCCAATATCTACGTCGTCAGCCTCGCGTTGGTCTGCAGTGGCGCAGCGTGGATCGGCTTCAACTCAACGATCAGCGCATCTTTCCAGACCGCCCTGCCCTCCTGGGTTCGAGCGCGCGCCCTGGCTATTTACATGCTCAGTTTTCAGGGTTCCATGGCGATTGGCGGCACCACGTGGGGCGCTGTGGCCAATCATCTCGGTGTATCGGCAACACTTAGCGTGGCCGCAGGGCTAATCCTTGTGGGCCTGCTCATAACGCGGCGCTATTCATTGCGCATGGGCAATGAGGCGGAAGTTACCCCTTCCGCGCGCTGGGGAGAGCCGCCCGTTTTGACCGAACAAGATGAGCTCGAAGGCCCCGTGGCCGTACAGATCGTCTACCACATTGCCGACGAGCACCGCGCCAGCTTTTGCCGGGAAATACACACCCTGGGCAAAACCCGCAGACGCGATGGTGCCAGCCACTGGCTGCTGTATCGCGACCTCGCCAACCCCGACCTATTTAGTGAGCGCTTCATCGTGGCGTCCTGGGGCGACTACCTGCGCCAGGGCGGCCGCGGCACACAGGCCGACAAAGAACAGGAAGATAACCTGCGTCGATTTTTGAGCCCCGGAACCACCCCCGCGATGTCGCACTTTCTGCTTGTCGGCCCTGATGCCCAAACACCGTGAACTATGCCGCCGCCTGAGTTGCGGCAAAGGAGCTAATCGTTGTCCGATCGTGAATTTATGGAGTTCGACGTCGTCGTCGTTGGCGCCGGCCCTGCGGGCCTGTCTGCCGCCTGCCGACTCAAGCAGAAAGCTGCCGAAGCGGGTAAAGAGATCAGCGTCTGCGTAGTCGAAAAAGGCTCCGAAGTTGGCGCCCATATCCTCTCCGGCGCGGTGTTTGAACCACGCGCTCTGAACGAGTTGTTCCCGGACTGGAAACAGCTCGGCGCGCCGCTGAACACGCCGGTTAAGCGCGACGATATCTATGTGCTGCGCAACGAAACCGCCGCCTCGAAAGTGCCTGACCTGTTTGTGCCGAAAACCATGCACAACGAAGGCAACTACATTATTTCCCTCGGCAACCTGTGCCGCTGGCTGGCCCAGCAAGCAGAAAACCTCGGTGTAGAAGTCTACCCAGGCTTCGCCGCGCAAGAAGCGCTGATCGATGAAAATGGCGTGGTACGCGGCATTTTGACCGGTGACCTCGGCGTAGACCGTGAAGGCCACCCCAAAGAAGGCGTGTACACCCCGGGCATGGAATTGCGCGGCAAGTACACCCTATTCGCCGAAGGCTGCCGTGGCCATATCGGTAAACAACTGATCAAGAAGTACAACCTCGATAGCGACGCTGACGCCCAGCACTACGGCATCGGCATCAAAGAAATCTGGGACATCGATCCGTCCAAGCACGAGCAAGGCTTGGTGGTGCACACCGCCGGCTGGCCGCTGGATATTGTCGGCACCGAAAACACCGGTGGCTCATTCCTCTATCACCTGGAAAACAACCAGGTTGTAGTCGGCCTGATCATCGACCTGTCGTACGCCAACCCGCACTTGTCGCCATTCGATGAGTTCCAGCGCTACAAGCACCACCCAGTGATCAAGCAGTACCTGGAAGGCGGCAAACGCGTTTCCTACGGCGCCCGTGCCATCTGCAAAGGCGGCCTGAACTCGCTGCCGAAGATGGTCTTCAATGGCGGTGCACTGATCGGTTGTGACCTCGGCACCCTGAACTTCGCCAAGATCAAAGGCAGCCACACTGCCATGAAGTCCGGCATGCTCGCCGCTGACGCCGTGGCAGACTCGCTGTTCGCCGGCAGCGAAGGTGGCGACCTGCTCACCGGTTACGTCGACTCGTTCAAAGCCAGCTGGCTGTACGACGAGCTGTTCCGCAGCCGTAACTTCGGCCCGGCCCTGCACAAGTTCGGCCCGCTGCTGGGTGGCGCATTCAACTTCGTTGACCAGAACCTGTTTGGCGGCAAGATCCCGTTCACCCTGCACGACACCAAGCCGGATTACGCCTGCTTGAAGCTCGCCGCAGACGCGCAAAAAATCGCCTACCCGAAACCCGACGGCAAGCTCAGCTTCGACAAATTGAGCTCGGTATTTCTCTCCAACACCAACCATGAAGAGGAACAACCCTGCCACCTGAAGCTGGCCGACCCAAGCATTCCGCTGCTGAAAAATCTGCCGCTCTACGACGAACCTGCGCAGCGGTATTGCCCGGCTGGCGTGTACGAGATCGTCACCCAGGAAAGCGGCGAGAAGAAGTTCCAGATCAACGCGCAGAACTGCGTGCACTGCAAAACCTGCGACATCAAAGACCCTGCCCAGAACATTAACTGGGTGGCGCCTGAGGGTGCTGGCGGCCCTAACTACCCCAACATGTAAATGCCTCGGGCGCCACGTGGCGCCCCATAAGGAGTGAGCCGCATGACTTATGAAACATTGCTGATCGAAATCGTTGGCAGCGTCGCGCTGGTCCGTCTTAACCGCCCTGATGCCTACAACGCACTGAACGACCAGATGATGGACGAGCTGACCACGTCGCTGGATGCGCTTGAGGTCGACGACGGCATTGGCGCCATCGTTTTAACCGGCAGTGAAAAGGCCTTCGCCGCCGGCGCGGACATCAAGATGATGCGCGAGTGGAGCATGATGGATGTGTTCAAGCGCCAGTTTATTACCGCCAACTGGGAGCGCGCCTCGCGCTGCCGTAAGCCGGTTATTGCCGCCGTTAGCGGCCTGGCACTGGGTGGCGGCTGCGAACTGGCGATGATGTGTGACTTCATCATTGCCGCCGAAAATGCGCGCTTTGCACTGCCCGAGATCACCCTCGCGACCATCCCTGGCGCCGGCGGGACACAACGCCTAACCCGCGCCATTGGCAAAGCCAAAGCGATGGAAATGATCCTCAGCGGCCGCCCCATGTTTGCCGAGGAAGCCGAACGCAGCGGGCTGGTCAGCCGCGTGGTACCGCTTGCCAATTTGCTTGAAGAGGCAATGGCCACTGCCAGCAAAATCGCCAGCTTTTCCCAGCCAGTTGTTGCCCTCGCCAAGGAGTGCGTTAACCGCGCGTTCGAGAGCAGCCTGAGCGAGGGCATCCTTTATGAGCGACGCATGGCCTACGTCACGTTCGGTACTGAAGACCAGAGCGAAGGCCTTGCCGCGTTCGTGGAAAAACGCCAGCCGCAATTCAAAAATCGCTAACGGCTGAAGGAGCAAACCTATGTCGACCACCCCACTTACCGGCAAGGCCATTCGCTACGCGGACTATCGCATTGAGGTTCCATTTCTCGACCTTCTGGACGTCCTCGTAGAGCCACACCCTCAAGAGCCGACACTGATTGTGGAGCTACAGCGTAAGCATCTGAACGGCGGCCAACAGGCCCACGGCGGCCTGATGATGACGCTGCTGGATATGGCCATGGCTGCCGCCGCACGCAACAGCGTCAATGAAGCGCGTTTCTGCGTCACGGTTGAGATGAAAACCAACTTTCTACGTCCGGGTGGCACCACGGGTGGCCAATTGGCGGCACGCGGCACGTTACGTCATGCCACCAGAAGTCTGGCGTTCTGCGATGCCGAATTGCGCGACGGCGAGGGCGAACTGATCGCTACCGCCAGTGGCACGTTTAAGTTCATCAACCGTGTTTCCGGCGACGCGCCCTAAACGCGACCTATACGGGGCTGCGCCCCTAACCACGACACGCCTCTAGGGAGACTTTTATGTTGCACAATCGTATTACTCGCCTGTTCGGTATTCGCTATCCGATTGTTCAAGGTGGCATGCGCTGGGTCGCCCGCGCGCCGCTAGTTGCTGCAGTTGGAAATGCCGGCGGCATTGGCTTTCTCTCTGCGCACACACAGCCGGACGGGGACGCCCTGCGCCGCGAAATCGAGCAGGTTCGCGCCTTAAGCGACAAGCCATTTGGCGTAAACCTGACCGTGCTGCCCAATGCCAGCGGCTTCGACTACGACGGCTACGTCAAAGCCATCTGCGAAAGCGGGGTCAAATTCGTTGAAACCGCCGGCAGCAACCCCGCTAAATACATCAGCGTATTCAAGGAAGCCGGCGTTGCGGTAATCCACAAATGCGTTGCTGTCCGCCATGCCATCAAGGCCCAAACCCTGGGCGCAGACGCGGTGAGCATTGATGGTTTCGAGTGCGCTGGGCACCCCGGTGAAGATGACATTCCGGGGCTGATTTTAATTCCTGCCGCCGCTGCCAAACTGGATATTCCCATCCTCGCCTCAGGCGGTTTTGCTGATGGTGGCGGCCTAATTGCGGCGCTCGCTCTGGGTGCCGAAGGCGTCAATATGGGCACTCGCTTTATGCTGACTCGCGAGTCCCCAGCCCACCCTGCAATCAAGCAACACCTACTCAACGCCACCGAGCGCGACACCCTGTTGGTCGGTCGTAGCCTCGGGGATTCGTCCCGCGTGCTGCGTAACAAGGTCAGTAACGCCGCAGTGGAGCTGGAAAAAAGCGGCAACGTGACCCACGAACAACTGCAGAGCCTGGCCGGCGCCGCGCTGTGGATGCAAGCTTTTGAAAGCGGAGAACTGGAAGGCGCAGCCTTCCCGGTCGGCATGGCCGTCGGTTTGATTCATGACCTGCCTAGCTGCGCCGAACTGATCGAGACCATCATGCAGCAGGCTCGAGACATTCTGACCTCACGCCTACCGGGCTTGATTGATGGCTGAGCAACTGGCGCAACGCCTCACAGCCGAGCAATTACAAGAGGTTGTGTCAGCCAATCCGTTTAACTGCTGGCTGCAACTGCGAGTCCATGAACTCACAGAGGACGGCGTGGAGCTACGACTATCCGGTCGCCCAGAATTTATCGGCACCAAAGCCCTTGAACGCCTGCATGGCGGAGTGATCAGCAGCCTTATCGATACCGCCTGTGGCTATGCCATCGTCGCGGCCACCGGCCACGCCGTAAGCACCATCAACCTCTCAACCGACTTTCACCGTGCTGCCCACTTGGGCGAGCTGCGTGTGGTCGGTCGACTGGTACACCACGGCGGGCGCATTTGCAGCGCCGAAGCGCAGATCTACAACGCAGAAGACCTGTTGTTGGCCACAGGCCGGGGCACCTTCTACAAAACCAGGACCCTCAATTTGGCTCAGTCAGCTGAAGACCTAAAGACAGCTGACAAACAGCCCTCCATAAATACGTGGACTCCCTATGCGTGAAGCACTGTTCAAAACCCGAATTACCGAACTGCTGGGCATTCGCCACCCTATTCTCTGCGGTGGCATGGGCCCGCGTGTCTCAGACGCCGACTATGTGGCAGCGGTGGTTAACGCCGGCGGCATGGGCTTTATTGTCGCGGCGGGCTTCCCCGACCCCGATGATTTCCGCCAACAACTGCAGAAATGCCGGCGCCTAACAGGCGGGAAAGGCTTCGGCGTAAACCTGTACATTTCTCGCCAGACAGGTGGTGCAGAACGCCTGCAGCAGCAGCTTAAAATTCTTATCGAAGAAAACGTGCTGTGCGTGGAAACAGCCGGTGCAAGCCCGGAGCAGATCCTGCCGATGTTGCGCGAAGCCGGCATCAAGGTTCTGCACAAAGTTCCGGCCGTTCGCTACGCCCGCTCGGTCGCACGTTTGGGCGTGGACGCCATCATTGTTGTCGGCAACGACTGCGGCGGCCATCCCGGCATTTATGGCATCAGCAGCATGGTGCAGGCAGCGCTAGCGCCGAGTGAAATCGAGCTGCCGATTGTCATTGGCGGCGGCATCGGCACAGGTCGGCAAATGGCCGCCACCTTAGCCATGGGCGCAGATGCCGTGCTGATGGGCTCACGCATGCTGGTCTCGGAAGAACTGTGGATTCACGAGAACTACAAAGCCCAAGTGGTACAAGGTGATGGCACTGAAAGCGTCATCGTTAAAACCGGGCTACGCGACCACCACCGCGTGTTCAATAACGGCAGCGCCAAAGCAGTGGCCGAGTTGGATGCAGCCGGAGCCAATGAATTCGAGCAATACCGCCCTCACGTCATTGGCGCGCTGGCAACCCAAGCGTACCAGTCGGGCGATAGCAGCCTGGGGATGCTCGACTATGGCCCGGCCGTGGTATTTGCTGATGCGATAAAACCGGTAGAAGCCATTTTTGACGAAATGCTTGATGACGCGGGCAAGGCGCTAAAACGGCTTGAACAGCTGAGTGGCGGTGCATTGCGCACTTAGCGTGTTGCGTGGTTGAGTCCATGCTTAAAAGCTGCCTATGGAGTCACGGCAATCAATGAGTGCTTTCTCGTCCGAATCTGACAAAAAAACAAACCATTGCGACCGGCAGTGACAGGCCAACTAAGGTCTTTCGCGACAGGCACCAATCGGCCAATTCAACTTGTGGATTCGCTCTTTGCAATCGGTTAGCTTGATCGTATCGAAACCACACAAAGTGGTCCGCACCCAAGCAGGAGCTATGCAATGACAAGGAATGTTTTTTTCAGTTTCCACTTCAAGAATGATTTTTGGCGCACACAGCAAGTTCGAAACATCGGTGCACTCGATGGCCAAAAACTCTATACGGCGAACGAGTGGGAAGAGGTCAAGAAAAAGGGAAATGCCGCAATTGAAAAGTGGATTGATGACAGCCTGGTAGGGAAGTCCTGCGTGGTCGTACTGGTGGGCTCGGAGACCGCAAGCCGCCCATGGGTGGTAACCGAAATCATCAAGGGCTGGAACGCCGGCAAGGGCGTCGTGGCCATTCGCATCAACAAGCTTCTCGATACTGATGGAAACTCTTCAACGGCGGGCACGAACCCTTTCGATCAGATCACGCTGAAGAACGGTACGGTGAGGCTTTCGAACTACGCCAAGCTGATCACGCCAGTCGGGACCGACAGTAAAGCTGTCTATGCATCGATCCAGGCGAACATTGAGCAATGGATCGAGGACGCGATCGCAATCCGGAAGAACTACAAGCCGTGAGGTCTGGATTAATCTCCGCACATTGATGAGTGATGACCATGACTAAAGCGGCGTTGAACCGATTCCTCCATGAGTACCCTGATGCGCTGAACGATGGCGTGGGAGCGATTTTCGTTGGTGCCGGCGTTTCGATGTCGGCGGGTTACCCTTCCTGGGCGGAGCTGCTCCATGACATCGCTGTAGAGCTTGAGGTTGACTCGAAGAACGTCCACGACCTGGCTGCACTGGCTCAATGGAGCATCCTGGAAAATGGTGGCTCCACACGCGTCCGTAATGTCATTAAGAACGAGATAGGCCCTGACAAACCTATCCCCGAGGCAGTTGAAATCATCTCTCGGCTACCGGTCAGACATATCTGGACGACCAACTATGACCGCTTGATAGAGCGTGCGTTTGAATCCATTAGTCGCCCGCTCAATTCCATATCGGGCCCCAAGGATCTCGCCCTTAGGGTGACGCCTGGGGCAGCGCTGCTCTACAAGATGCATGGCTCTGTGGATCGCCTCGACGACGTCGTTATCTCCACTGACGACTACGAACTGTTTCGCTCAAAACGAGGCCAGTATCTGCCGCTGTTTCAAGCACACCTGACCAGTATGTCCATGTTGTTCATCGGCATAAGCTTCACCGACCCCAATGTTCGGCATGTCCTATCGCTGATCAGGGAGAGCTTCACCGATGCGCCACCTGAGCATTTCGCCATCGTGCGTGCGCCGCAGAAGGCCGACTTCGCAACCGAAGGGGAATTCGCGGCGCGCAATGCGCAACACAAGCTATGGGCGAAAGATTTGAAGCGCTATGGCTTGTTGGCGGTAGAAGTCAACGACTATGCCGAGATCCCGGCGCTTTTGCGTCAGATTGAAAAGCGAGTCGCTGCGCGCAGAGTCTGGGTAAGTGGTAGCTGGCCTCTTGAGCGGGGAGGTTCCGAGTCAGCCGACATTCATGCGATGGCAGAGGACATTGGCCGGCGGATTGGTGAAACAGGGCGACACCTAGTGACTGGTGCAGGCCTGCTGGTTGGATCGGCGTCATTATCGGGATTCTTAGGAGCCCTTCGGCAAGCCGGAGGATGGGATCTGGAGCGACGACTGGTCGCTAGACCATTTCCTCAACCTCTCGCGGGTTCCCAGCCCAACGATGAAGAATGGGCTGCGCTGCGGCATGAGCTTGCAAGACAAGCTGGTATCGCCATTTTCATTGGCGGTGCGAAACTGGCCGGTGACAAGTTGGTGGTCGCTCAAGGAGTGGAACAAGAGTTTGAAGTTGCCAAGGCGGCAGGAGTATTTCTGCTCCCTGTAGGGGCGTCTCGTGGCGCTGCGAAGAAAATCAGTGACCTGTTGTTGGGATCAGAGCTTTCCTCATTTGGTCAGGGTGCTGTCAGGCCCACCGATAAAGAACTAAAAGTACTTTCTGCTCCAGAGCTCCTAGAAAGCAAAGAAGGACGGCTCAAGCTCGTTTCCCTGGTGTTTGAGATCATTGATCGAATAGGTCGTGTTACCTGAGTGCACCAACGTCGGAAGGATTCAATGGCAAGGAACGTTACCAAAACCGAACTTCGAGCTTTTACAGCAAACAGATCGCAAAGTGACCGCGAGAAGCTTCTGAGATCCAATGTATCAAGCAGTGGCACAAGCACATTTCTATCGCATTCCAGCAAAGATCGAGAGCTGTTGGGGGGAGCGATGGAAGTACTTCACAACCACGGGGCAAGGGTCTATATCGATGAAATCGACCCTGAAATGCCGCCCTACACCTCGGCAGAGACTGCTGCCTTACTTAAGCAGCGCATTGGTCAAACCAGACGCTTTGTTCTGCTGACGACTGAGAACAGCAAAGACAGTCGGTGGGTTCCCTGGGAGTTGGGTATTGCGGATGGCGAAAAGGGGTTAGTGAACATCGCTCTGTTTCCAGCATCTGACACCACCTACGATGACAATTGGACGAGTTGGGAGTATCTCGGCTTGTACCACCGAATCGTCTGGGGGAAGCTTTCAGGATACGAGAAAGAGCTGTGGATGGTGCTTGATGCCAAAGCAAACACAGCCGTAACGTTGAGAAGTTGGCTTTCGGGATACTGAAGTCTTGATGGCCGTTTGCTGTTCCTCGTAACCGGTACAAAATCTGCAAAAAACGGACGCTTGGAGTAGGAAAATATATCTGTGCCGAATGGCACTTACTTACCCCACTCCAGCATGACGCCCTTGTCTTCCCGGTTCACTGAGCCAAGGTTGAACAGCAATGTAGTCAGACCGGGCCAGCCCCGGATTAAGCTGCCCGCAACGCAACGGACATCGCGGCGGCAGCCTCGACTTTCATTACACCTTCACTTGGCAGAGCACCCACTCATATATATCATGAACGACGTTCACATTACGGAACGACGTCATGCCAACGCTCCTGCTCGAAGAAAACCCAGACCTAACCTCACTGATTCGCCCCGGCGACACGGTGCTATGGGGTCAGGCCAATGCGGAGCCACTGCCGCTAACGCGAGCGTTGATGAGTCAGCGGCAAGATTTGGCACGCCTGCGTGTTGTGCTGGGTATCCCCAATAGCGACACCTGCCGCCCGGAGCACGCCGATTGCGTGGACTTCGTCTCGTACTGTGGCAGCGGCGCCAACCGTGCGCTGAGCAAGGCCGGCGTACTGGACATTCTGCCGTGCCACTATTCCGAATTTCCCCAGATGATCCGCAGCGGGTTGCCGCGCGTTGACGTATTGATGCTGCAGCTTTCTCCGGCCGACGAGCAGGGTCGCTACAGCCTGGGCCTGGCCCATGAGTATTTGCTGGCGGCGATTGAAACCGCGCGCGTAATTATCGCGGAGGTCAATCAGGCGTGCCCGTGGACCTATGGCGAGCGCTATCTCTATAAAGATGACCTTGATGCGATTCTCTATACAGACCGCCCGCCCCTGGAAAGCCCCACCACTCAGGCGGGTGCAGCCGAGCAGTTGATTGCGACCAACGTCGCCGGCTTGATTGAGGATGGCTCGACGTTGCAGCTCGGTATCGGCGCCATTCCCGAAGCCGTGCTTCAAGCGTTAGATGGCCACCGCGAGCTGGGTATTCACTCGGGCACTATCGGCGATGGCGTGGCGCAGCTCATTCAGCGCGGGGTCATCACCAACTCGCGCAAGACGTTGGACAAGGGCATCACCGTCGCGGGCGTGCTCATGGGCAGCCATGCATTACACCGCTTCGCCCACTGCAATCCTCTGATTCAGATGCGCTCGACTGAGTACACCCACGACGCTGAAATTCTTGCCAAGCAGCACCGCCTGGTTGCGATCAATTCGGCCATCGAAGTGGACTTGACCGGTCAGATTAACGCCGAGACTGCTGCGGGTAATTACCTGGGCGCGGTGGGTGGCGCGGTGGATTTCTTGCGCGGTGCGCGCCGATCCCGCGGCGGCCTGCCAATCATCGCCCTGCCCTCCGTTGCGGGCACCAACAGCCGCATCGTCGCCCGCCTGAATGGCCCGGTGAGCACACCGCGCTGCGACGCTGGGTTGATTGTCAGCGAGTTCGGCGTAGCCGACCTGCGCGGGCTAAGTATCAAACAACGGATCCGGCGCATGATCGACATCGCCCATCCCGATTTCCGCGAACAATTGGAACGTGACGCCGCCAGCCTCTGAGTCGGCCTGTTGAGGAAAAACCATGAGACGTGCAGCAATTGTCGCCCCCCTGCGTACACCCGTCGGCACCTTCGGTGGCAGCCTTCGGCCCTTGTCGGTTGAAGTACTGGGTGCCCACGTGGTCAACGCCATGCTTAAACAAACCGGCCTGGACCCCGCGCGCATCGATGACATCGTATTTGCCCAGTCCTATGCCAATAGCGAGACGCCCTGCGTTGGACGCTGGATCGGGCTTCAGGCCGGGCTGCCGGTATCGGTCCCCGGCATGCAACTGGATCGCCGCTGCGGCGGTGGCCTGCAGGCCGTGCTCAACGCCGCGATGATGGTGCAAACAGGCGCCGCCGATGTGGTGATAGCTGGCGGTGTAGAAAGCATGAGTAACATCGAGTACTACAGCACCGACATGCGCTGGGGCTCGCGCTCTGGCAGCGTGAAGATGCACGACCGACTCGAACGCGGCCGGGAACGTTCGCAACCCGAAGAGCGCTTCGGCCATATCTCGGGGATGATCGAAACTGCTGAAAATCTGGCACGCCGCTACGGCATCAGCCGTGAAGAGGCGGATGCCTATGCGCTGCGTAGCCACCAGCGCGCGGCTCAGGCCTGGAGCGAAGGTCGCTTCGACGCAGAAGTAGTGCCGATCAGCATCCCCCAGCGCAAAGGCGACCCGCTGATTTTTAGCCGCGACGAAGGTATCCGCGCCGAGTCGACCCTGGAAAGCCTCATCAAGCTGCGGCCACTGGTGGCGGATGGCACAGTCACTGCCGGCAACTCCAGCCAGCAGAACGATGCAGCTGCGGCATGCTTAATAGTGGCGGAAGATAAGCTGGTCGAACTCGGTCTGGAGCCAATGGGCTTTCTGGTCGGTTGGGCCGCCGCTGGCTGCGAGCCTTCGGAAATGGGTATTGGCCCGGTGCCGGCTGTGCAAAAACTGTTAGCCAAGACCGGCCTCAGCCTCAAACAAATGGACCTGGTGGAACTCAATGAAGCCTTTGCCTGCCAAGTGCTGGCGGTGCTCAAAGGCTGGGAGTGGAATGAGCCTGACCGCCTCAACGTTAACGGTTCTGGGATTTCCTTAGGTCACCCTATCGGTGCGACCGGCGTGCGCATGCTGACCAGCCTGTTACATGAACTGCAGCGCCGCGAAGGTCGCTATGGCCTGGAAACTATGTGTATCGGTGGCGGCCAAGGTCTGGCGGCCATTTTCGAGCGATTTTGAGCGTTTACCAGCGTCTTAACGCCTGTTCAAGGCGCTGGTTTTTTTAAGCTAGACAGTGCTTACCGCACGCCGTTAGGCAAAGCCAAAATGACCTATCGCTCGCGCGAACGTGACGCCGAACAACCACCGCCAACAGTTTTCCAGCCGCTCGGCGCTGGCGGCATCCACTCGTACGATCGAACCCTCGACACTTGTTACGGCAAGCTATTCGCTCGGCTGTGGGAGCCGAACTCGCCGGATGCTGTTGCTCGCGCGCCCATCGTTTTGTTCCACGACTCACTAGGTTGTGTTGAGTTGTGGCGCGGTTTTCCCGCACAACTTGCGCTCGCCACCAACCGTACGGTGGTGGCCTATGACCGTTTCGGCTTTGGCCGCTCAGACAACCACCCCGGCGGCTGGTCGACAGACTTTATTCGCGACGAGGCCGAAGTCTTCTTTGCGCTGGTGAAAGCGGGCTTGGCGATCGATGCATTTGTTGCCTTTGGGCACAGCGTAGGGGGCGGAATGGCCGTGCACTGCGCGAAGCAGTTTCCCAACCATTGCCAGGCACTGATTAGCGAATCGGCCCAGGCATTTGTTGAGGACCGCACCCTGGAAGGCATTCGCATAGCGGAGCAAGCGTTCGAGGCACCGGAGCAGTTGCAGCGCCTTATGAAGTATCACGGCGCTAAGGCTAAGTGGGTTGTAGATGCCTGGACCAAAACATGGCAGCTAGCTGAGATGCGCGATTGGGATATTGAAAAAGCCGTGCAGCAGGTCTTGTGCCCTACCCTGGTTATTCACGGACGCCAAGACGAATATGCCTCGGAGCTACACCCTAGAAAAATCCGCCGTTTAACCCAGAACCACGCAAGGCTCATGCTTATGGACAATTGCGCTCACGTGCCACACCGCGAGCATGAAGCGCAGGTTATTGCCGCAGTGTGCGACTTTCTGCAGCACGCCCTCGCAGCGACTCAATAGCCGATAGCCAAGAGCGGCGTGTGCCTTAATCCCAATGCACCAGATAGAGCCCGAGGCAGGCACTGAGTGCCCGCCCCGCTCCGGCACAACCACCGCTTTAACCTTCGTCATTTACCCAGCGCACGAAGCGCTGCAGGGGGTTAAAGCCGTCATGGGGCAAGCCCGCTTCGACCCCAGCCGAGCCACCCATATTGACCACTCGCTGCACACCGGCCGAAGCCAGCAGGTCGCGCAGATCAGCTTTGCGTTGTGGCGGATAAACACCGACCGTTTGCGTGGCCACGTTGACGTAACGAATGGCATCGCGCAGGTCGTTGACTTGCACCACGTTGACGATTTTGCCGTCGGGGTGGAAGTCGACCGGGTCCTCGGAGCGAATCACTATCCCCTCCCCTCCATAGCCGCCCCATACGCGATAGGCGGGCTCAAGCATGCGCAAGCCATCGATCTCGTCGCGCAATTCGCGGGGGACCTTAGGGCCCACTGCGGAGGCCATTGGCCGTTCAACGTTCATGCGCTGCTGTAACAGGGCGCAGTAGCGATCCACTTGCTCGGTGCTGCCTTCAATGAACTGAAAGCGGCTGGAAGCGCAGGCTTGCTGGTTCATTAAGGTGACATCGAACGCTGCGCTTTCGGCGACGGCAGCCAGGGTTTCCGGCGAATCGAATACTTCCCTACCGATCAACGAGATGGAGGTTTTCGGGTCGAACGAAACCAGTTCAAAACCCGGTCCGATGTATTTGCTGACACTACGAATCGAACTCTCGCCGCCCCAGGCCACCACCTTGTCGAAAAACTGCGGACGGAACAGCGCACTTTCCACCTCTGCATCGCCACCCCGCCAGTAAACGGCAGAGAAGGAGCGCGTCAACGGATGCCCCGGAGCCACCGCGGCCAAGCCCCGCAGGATCGCCGGTGCGGTAAACAGATCGTTGGATGGCAACTTCAGCAGATGCACGCCTTTGGTCAGCGCCCCCCGCACAACAGTCAACGCAGAGACCCCTGGCGCGTTGCCCGCAACGATATGAATGAGGCGCGGCGGAAAGGCGCGGATGCGCGTCTCACGCCCGCTAGGTGCGTCACTGACCAGCCGCCAGCCATCGACTACATCGGCGCCACCTAGCTCAGTGCGAATTTGGAATTCAAGGCTTGCGCGGTTAAACGGCGTGCCGATGTTTTCATAGGAGAACTCCATGATATGGCGCGGCAAGGGGCCGGTTTTCAATGAGTTTTCCAAGGCCTCGGCGACCAACCCCAATGGGTCGGCTTTCAGCCATTGGCCGGTCTGTTCCAGGACATCCATGATCTCGCTGATCGGGGTATTGAACGCAGGGCCTGGCTGATCTCGCGTCCACACCAGTTGATCGAGATCGAGTCTGGGCGTCGCAAAGCGCGCGTTTGCCGGGCCAAACTCAAGATCGGCGCCGCGCACCACTTCGCCTTTGATTACGTGGCAAACCGATACCGCGGCGCTGGGCAGGTCTTTAGCAGTAGAAGTATTCATTCGGCAATTGCCCCACGGATGTAGGCGTCGAGAGTTCCCGCGCAGCCAATATGGTCGTCTTCGCCGATCTGGACGAAACGCGTGATGTTGTCGAGCAGCGTCGGGCCATGGCGCCCGCAAGGGCATTTGTCGGCGAAATCTAGGGTGACCTTGTCACCGGTGATTACCCCGCCCCAACGGCCTTCAAAGAGCAGATCAAGAAAGGCAAAACGGCCGGTGGCCAAGCCTTCGGCATTGGCATCTGCCTCGCTCAACAAGCGCTCGCCGACGTCATCAGTGATCAACCAAATAAGGCCTGGCGCGCGGTGATAACGCCCCGCCTGGCAACGCGGCATCAGTTGCGCGAGCTCGGTCATACCATAAGCACCCGGGCGAATAACGTTGCCGTAGAAGCGCGCGACTTGCTCTTGATAGTCATCGGGCAATGCCACGCCTTTGATCCCGCCACCCGCCTGAACAATGGACTGCGGATGAAACTCGCCGTCGCCAATGCCACGCTCCCGTGCGCACTGGATGATCATCAGGTGCTGGGACCAAAGCCCGGAGATCATGATGGGCTGATCGCGGTGGTCCAGGATCAGTTCGGCCAGCTTGCGCATGTCGGCTATTCCCTGCGCTGCCTTTATCGCCCCTGCGGCCTCATAGGCCTTGATCTCTTGCGGCTTAGCGGTGCCCTCAGCGATGCCTTTGCGCATAGCTGCGGCGCGACTGACGTCGGCGATCAGCAAAGGCTCTTCGGTGAGTGCATACATCGAACCTGGCTTACCCCAGTTGATGCGGCCGATTTGGGCTGACTCGATGGCGCTGTTGTAGCCTTTGATCGGCCCCAACCAAAACAGCGGGCGATTGGCTTCGGCGCGCCCAAAAGGCCACGCTGTGGCGTACTTGAAGTGCGTGGTTTTGTCTTGCAGATCACCAGCAGTTTGATTGAGGAACGAGCACTTGCCGCTGCTACCGCTAGTGGCTAGCGGGCGATGGCCGGCGGCATGCAGACGGTCGAGCCAACCATCAATATCGCGCACCCCACTAACGTCGACATCGCTGACATCGGCCACCGATAACGTTTGCAGCCATTGCAGCATTCGGTCCCAGCGATTGTTGTCGATAAACGACTGCGGGTACGACTTGTACACGGTATGGGCAAATAGCAAAGGCACTAGATCATCGAGGGTTTTGATCGTGGTTATGCCGGCTTCCTCGGCGCGATTGCGCAACAAAGGAATTTGCTTAATACGCTCGTCGAAGAGCTCTTGGGCCGCCTGAATCTGCAAAGCATGCACGGTGTCTTGCGGCTGATCGAAGGCAGACTCGGGGTCAAGAATCTGCGCCAACAATTGTTTGCGTACTGAGGACATTTGATCGTTTTCCCATTGTTGTTTTTGTTGAAGACGGGCTTAAATCGAAGCAATATTATTTCCACTAGAAATTAATAATCCTTTTCCCTAGCTCCGTCAATTGCCAAAAACAACACTCGATCTGAAATCACATGCAGAGCAATAGATACGCAGACAAGGGCATAACGCGAATGCCAATGGGTGCGCGGCACCATAAGTTGCCCCAGAGAAATATTGGTTAGTACATGCTAACCTAATGACTCTGTTACTCACGGCATAGACATGACAGCAATCACTAACCAATCTACCCAGCTTTCGGCACTGCTGGGCACGCTCGCAGACCCAACCCGGCGCGGTCTTTTCGAGTTATTAGTGCAACGCTCACGCTCAGTCGGCGAGCTGGCGCAATGCGTGCCCGTCACACGCTCAGCGGTGTCCCAGCACCTCAAAGTGCTGAAGGAAACAGAGCTTGTGAGTGAAACCAAGGCGGGGCAGCAGAACATCTATGCCGTCAGCGACCAGGCGCAGCAATTGCTCTCTTCACTCGCCGGCTATGCCTTGGATTTGCGCAGTCAATTGGTCGCGCAGAGCTCAACCGAGCTCGACACTGAAACATTTCAAAGCGCTGTGCCCGCCGACAATGTGCCTGCCAACAAGTGGGATACACATCATGAAGAAGCGGATGGCACAGATGTGAATTGGGCGGCCATTTCTGCTGAGGTGGAACCGGACGTCGTCGGGCTCGTGGGGCGCCTGTTCATCACGGGAAGCCGCATGGAAAAACTGCTTGCACGAACAGCGGCAGATCACGGCCTAAGCGTTGGTGAGGCGATGATTTTGGGTACGTTGCGGCGCCTGACTAGCGAACAACCCTGCACGCCAACCCAGCTGGGAAAAAGCTCGCTGGTTGCATTGCCCAGTGTCGCCAAGAGACTAAATCGCCTAGAACATTTGGAGTTAGTGGAGCGAGTCATGGACGAGCTTGATCGTCGCTCGGTAAACATTCAGCTCACCGAAAAAGGCCATGCCGTTTACCTGGCCATCAGCCACACGCAGTTCACCCACAACTACGCTGCTTTTTTTCAACTGCCAGTGGCGCAACGCAACCAAATGGACCAAACGCTACGTTTTTTGCTGCGCGAATTACCGCCAATACAGTGAGCGCAGGCTGTATCGGTAGCCAAATAAGCTTGCCCCTCAGGCGCGGCGAGAGGCAGCGCTTTTATAGGGCTACAACCGATTCCAGCAGGACGGCCAGGCCCTGCTGGAAGTTGACGACTATTTCCCAGCGTGAATCGATTAGCTATTCACCGCCCACGAAAAACAGGTTTGCGCTTTTCGCGGAAGGCGTTGATCGCCTCTTGGTGATCTTCCGTGTGGTTGGACAGCGCTTCGTACGCCAGCGAGGCATCAATCACCGAATTGACCACTTGCTTCAAGGCAATATTGATTGATGCTTTGGTCCATTGGATTGCGCAGGAGGCGCCATTAGCCAGGCGACTGGCCATCTCCTGCACCCGCGCGTCGAGGTCCTCTGGTGCAACTGCGTAGTTGATCAGGCCAATTTTCTCGGCTTGCTCGGCAGTCAACAAATCGCCGGTTAGCAAATATTCCTTGGCCTTGGCAAAGCCCACCAACTGCGGCCAGATTGCCGCACCGCCGTCACCGGCAACGAAGCCAACAGCAACGTGCGGGTCGCCAATTTTAGCTGGCAGCGCGGCGTAGGAAATGTCGCTGAAAAGCGCCAGGGTCGCGCCTAATCCGATGGCATGGCCATTAATCTTGGCAATGATCGGCTTCTGACAGTCGAGCATGGAAAACACGATTTGTTTGCCGCGACGCATGCTGTCAACGAAGAGTTGTGGCTCGTCGATGACCTTTTGCATGGCTTCAATATCGCCGCCGGCACTAAATGCCCGCCCTGCACCGGTGAAGATAATCACCCGAGTTTCTGCGTCATGGCCCGCATCAATAAAGACCTGCGCTAGCTCTCTATCCATATCATCGTCGATCGCATTGAGCGTCTCTGGACGATTTAGCGTGATGGTGAGAACGCCATTGTCACGCTCGAGCTTGAGTGCCTTGTAGGTGGAAAAGTCCATCATTCGCCTCGTTACGACAGTAGTAATTGCAGGTTTAGCGTGGTGACTCAGATTTCGAGCATCTGAAAGTCGCTTTTTGCCGCACCGCATTCAGGGCACAGCCAGTCTTCTGGAATGTCTTGCCAGCGCGTTCCCGCGGCGATGCCGTCATCGGGCCACCCGATGGCTTCGTCATATACCAGCCCACAGAAAAAGCATTGCCATTTTTTCATTACGTATAGTCCCAAATCGCCTTACGCAACTTTCCATTGCAACGGCAAATACAGCATGCCGTTAACCATTCCAGAGGCGCAGCGTGGCTGCTCACCGGCCTTGATTTCGAAATCGGGAATGCGTTTGAGCCACTCCTGAATGAATACCTTGATTTCAGTACGCGCGAGGAACGAGCCGGGGCAGCGGTGCGGGCCGTTACCAAACGCTGCATGCACCACAGGCTTGCGCGCGAGATCAATTTCCATAGGGTTGTCGAAGCGGCGCTCGTCCAAACCGAACAACGCGTTTGGCACCTGAATCTGATCACCCTGCTTGAGCAGCACGCCGTTGAACTCGGTGTCTTCCACGACCACGCGGGCGGTATTGGTCACGCCGTGTCGACGAATCAATTCGTCCACTGCAGTCAAAATTAACTCGGGGTTCTCGGCTAAGCGCTTACGCTCAGTGGGGTGTTCAGCGAGGAAACGACAAATAAAACTCATCATTGCCGCGACGGTATCCAAGCCACCAAATAGCACCACAATCATCATGCCGAACATGCGCTCAGGTGATATGGGTTGACCGTCAATCTTGGCGTTGACGATCAAGCTAATCAGGTCGTTGCCAGGGTTGGCGGTGCGCTCTTGCACCCACTTGCCGATGTACCCCATCAGCATGCCTTGCGAACGCTGACGCTCTTCAAGATCACCACGAACAGACAGCTCGGCCATCTCCAGCAGCAGCAGGCGGTCTTCCTGGGGCAGGTCCACCAAGCGCAGGAAGATGACGATCGGCAGCATCTTGGCAAACTCACCGACAAACTCGCACTCGCCTTTGTCGATGAAACCCTCGATAAGCTCGATAGTCAGCGCCCGCACATCACCCTCCATCGACGCAATCGCCTGAGGCAAAAAGGACGGGGTGATTAAGGCGCGATAGGCGTTGTGTTCAGGCGGATCCAACTCCAGGGGAACCAGCGTGACATCGTCACTGCGCGGTACCGTCACTCGGGAATAGGAAAAGCGTAGGTGATCCTTCTGAATCGCTTCGATGTCTGCAGCGCGCGTGGCGATCCAGTGCCCACCGTTATAGGGCGACCAGACAACATCTGGCCCGTTATGCAGCGCCTTCCAGGCGAGATGCACGTCCGCTTCAGCGCCGGGCGGGTGCATGAAATCGAAATCCACTACGCGATCTTTTGGTACGTGCTCGGGGACGGTCCAATTTTCCATATGACTCATCGCATGCTCCGGGAGGGTATTTCACCCCCCAATATTGTATTTATTTTGAACGATGTTCATATATTTATACGACAAGCAAAGCTGAGAATCAACTTTGCGGAGATTAACTGGCCACTACATTAATGACGTTTTCCAAGCTCCCACCCTGCTCCAACCACTCTCGCAACTGGGCTTTCTGCAGCTTCCCATTGAGGGTGGTGGGTATACAGGCAAGGATGATGACTCGAGCGGGTTGCTTGTACGGCGCCAGTTCTCGCTTGAGATAGGCCTGCAGCTCGGCCATGGCTAGTTGATGACCAGGACGCAGTTCGACGAACGCGACAACCTCTTCATCGCCACCTGGCAGCACGTTGCCAACTACCGCAGACAACTGAACCGCGGGCCAGGCGTTGAGCACAGACTCCACCTCGACCGGATAGACATTGAAACCGGAGCGAATAATCAGATCCTTGGTGCGGCCGACGATAAATAGAGCGCCACTCTGGTCTACGCGCCCGAGATCGCCAGTACTTAGCCAGCCGTCACTAGAAAGTGCGTCCTGAGTGGCTGCCGGATTGCGGTAATAACCACGCATGACGCCCGGCCCTCGCACCTGGATTAGCCCAACCTCTCCAGGCGCGACCTGATTAAATTCAGCATCCAACAAACGAAGCTCTACCCCTTCGTTTCGGTGCCCGGATGAATCATCGTCCCGGGGCTCAGCCGTGCGGGTGATAAACATCGAACCGGCGTACTCGGTCATGCCGTAACCCTGATGGAGTGGCAAACCAAATGCCGCTTCCACTTGCCTTTTGACGGCGAGATCCAGCGACGCACCGCCCGAATACAGGTAGCGGAGCTCTGTGCTGGGCAGCCTGGCGCCCGAACGCTTCATATATTCGAGGACCCGTGTAAACAACATCGGTACGCCCTGGAAAGTGGTAATCCGCTCGCTCTGCAGAACTGACAAAAAGCGTTCGGGAGTGAACTTGCGCTCCAGCACCAAGCAAGCGCCGGCGTAGAGCGTGGTCAATAGAATGGTGGCGAAGCCAAAAATGTGCGGCAGGGGCAATACGCCATATACCCGATCAGCACTGCCCAGAGCACGAGACGCGCAAGAAACCCTGGCGAAATGCAGCAACCCTTGATGGCGCACCATCACACCTTTGGGCGCCCCCGTAGTTCCCGAGGTGTACACCAGCGCAGCGATGTCACCGGCCAACTCACCTTCTTCGCGGCCCACTCCTCCGACAGCGGCGGCCAGAGCGAACCCAGCGAACAGGTCATCTCCCTGCCACGGCAATCCGCCATACCGGTTTGCATGCGCCTGGGCATCGACGGACACCGAGGCACTAAATGCAAGCAAGCGTGGATTGCAGTGGGCACGAATTTCCTCTATTTCCCGCTGACTCAACCGCGCATTGACGTTAACGGGCCACGCCCCCAACAGCATGCAAGCGAAGATCAGGACTACCTGCGGCACGCAGTTTTCCGCCACCAACATCACACGGTCGCCAGCGCCAACGCCTTCCACGGCCAAACGCCGGGCAGCCCTCTGAACAGCATGCCCTAGCTCGCCATAGCTCAATTGATGCTGCGGGTCGCGCAATGCCGGAGCCGCGGGGGCGTGCTCGGACCAAATGTTCACTATGTCGCCGACTCGGGTGGCTTGCGCCAAACGCTCATGCACGGTCACACGCACTACTCCCGAAGGTCAGACCGGATCCCAGGTGAAAACTTCGCCAGAGCGTTCAACCGGAATAAATGAGCCTTTGAGTGCCGGCATACCGTGCTCAGCCAGGGTTTCTGGAGTCCAGCCCTCGGAGCGCTGCACAGAGCGAATCGGGCGCGGCTGACTCATCAGGAAGATCTCATTGTTGCGAACGGCAAAGACCTGAGCATTGACCTCGTTAGCCTGGTCGCTGGCCAGATAGACACAGATCGGTGCGATCTTGGCAGGCGTCATTTGCTTGATTTTTTCAACCCGGGCTTGCTGCTCAGGCGTGTCGGTCGGGATAGCACCAATCATGCGGCTATAGGCAAACGGCGCGACACAGTTGGAGCGAACATTGAATTTCTCCATGTCCAACGCAATCGACTTGGAGAGCGCCATGATCCCGAGTTTTGCGGCGTTGTAATTGGCTTGCCCCAAGTTGCCGATCAAGCCGGACGTCGAGGTCATGTGCACAAAGCAACCGGACTCCTGCTCCTTAAAGAAGTTTGCCGCGGCCCGACTCACATAGAAGGAGCCATATAGATGCACCTTCAGAACAGCGTCGAACTCTTCGGCGCTCATTTTGTGAAAGAAGCGATCGCGCAGAATCCCGGCGTTGTTCACCACACAGTCAATCCGGCCGAACTGCTGAACAGCTTGCTCAACCATGCGTGCTGCAGCAGCCGGATCAGAAACGCTATCCGTGTTGGCAACGGCCAGGCCACCGGCGGCAACGATCTCATCAACCACCCTTTGGGCAGGGCCAATGTCCGCGCCTTCTCCAGTAACAGAGGCCCCCACATCATTGACCACGACTTTGGCGCCGTGCTGCGCCATTAATAGGGCGATGTCGCGACCAATGCCGCCACCAGCGCCGGTAACCAGTACTACCTTGTCTTGAACCATCGTACCCATATCGAACTCCTTGATCTCACGATGCGCCGCACCACGGGAGCCTTGGCGACATCTATTGGATGGACTAGCCTCATACGGAGATCACTTTAATGAACGATATTCCGATATGCAAACGCGGCGGAGTCTAAAAAAAACAACTCCAGCGATGCTCAGCACGATTTCCGGAGCTAATGTTGGACAGGACAGCCTGAAAACAGTGGACAATTTACGAATCTGGATGAAAACACGCTTAACTAGACGAAAAATTCTAAACGCCATTTGATATACTGCACACCATTCGCCATTTCTTACTGGCTCCTCCCACTCAGTCATTGGGATATTTAATGAAAAATATGGAAAACGACGTGGACGCCGTAGAGACACCGGCCTCGATGGGCCCTCGCTCGGTTACCCGTATTTTGGGGCTGTTTGAGGTCCTGGCTAAAGCTGGCGACGGGATGTCGCTCGCACAGCTGAGCGTAATTCTGGAAACCCCAAAAAGCAGCCTGCTGACGCTTTTGCGGCCTCTGGTCGCTGAGGGCTATCTGAGCCACGGCAATAATCGTTATCGGCTCGGTCCGTACATCTACCGGTTGGCAGGCAGCATCCTGGCCACCCGCAATTTCCCAAAACTGATGCGTCCTTATCTTGAGGATCTCGCAGTTAAAACCGGGGAAAGTATCTATTTGTCAGTGATAGACATGGAGTCGCAGATGGTGACTCACATCGACGGGATCGACTCACAAAACCCTGTCCGGTATGTGTCACCGCTGGGCGCCGGCCGCCCGCTGCATTGCACAGCGCCTGGGCGTCTGCTGCTCGCCTATCAGGATGAGAAAATCCAGGATCAATACCTGAAGACCGCCAAACTCAAAGCCATGACCTGGCGCACTATCACTGATCGTTCAACGCTGAAGAAACAGCTCAAGGAAATTCGCGACAGCGGCATCTCCATTAGCATAAGTGAACTCAGCGAAGGTGCTGCGGGCATAGCGGCTCCAGTATTTGATACCGACGGTTCAATTGCAGCAGCAGTGGTCATTGCCGCTCCCGCAGAACGTATGCAACACAAACTCAATGAGTTTCGCCAACTACTCATTGATGCAGTTGCAGAAGCGTCGGGCCAACTGCGCAGTTGAAAAATAGTGCTCTGTCTTGGTACGGAGCCCTATTTCCGAGCCTTGTAATATTCAGCTCACTGCTCCCGTCCTGACTTTGCCATAGTCAAATCAGGACAGCTTCGATAGCTCTGACACCTATGTGCAGTCGCTATCTGGGTATTTGCGAGCCTAGTACTGCCTGCGTCTGCGGTTCATGGCTTCAGCGAGCGCCACTTGAAAGACTCTTCTTGTGTCGCTCAGATTGCAAACGCTCACTCCCGTAATAACCCCAGGAATAAATTAGGCGGGGGCTTTTGCCAAAAAACTAATAGCCCAACCCAATCTCATTACTCCCCTTAGAGCGACAACTTGTACTGCCCTAGCACTGCTGAGTCGGTACTTTTCGATATCAAAGCAAACTTGGGATGTGGAATAGTTATTTCCTTTCTCTCAATCGGCTCTGAAGATATTTCAATGGGGTAAAATTTAAACGCACACACTTCTTGCACTATGAGGTCGCAGCTCAGTGCCGGGATCGGCGGAAGTACCATGCGCTGTCCTATATCTAATGTGCTAGATGCACACGCCGTGAATAGGAGGCAACTCTAAACCACTTTGCAGGGGCCGAGTTTACTCCCAAAAAGAGAGCAAATAGCCGAGACAACAACATCGCTGGCGATACGCCCCTCAGCCTGACCGAAGCAACTTCGGGATCCGCGGATGAGCAGTTGCATTATTCCTTTCTCATGTTCACCTGACGCCTCCTCTCATTGGATGCACACTATGAACATCACCTCTTCGTCCCAACTCAGCCGTGAGCTTTGGAAGCGCGTTTACCACTGCAGCGCGTTCGTCGTTGTGGCTGTCGCAGTTGTCGCCCTTAGGCTGATTTACCTCGCGAACAGCCCCGTTCCGCTACCCGATCAGTTACTTGAATTCGCCTTCTGGCAGGTCTTCCTGCTTTTGTCCTTCCAGACCGCACTAGTGAGTTGGGCTTCCTTTATCTACAAGGGCTACAAGCAGAAGCTCATTTGCATTCCGCTTTACCAAACCATGCGCCTGCTGCGGATGCCGATCGCGGCATGGTCCGCAGGATGCCTGCTGACAGCCCTGGCCCTGTGGCCCCAGTTGAACATCTAAAGAGCTGTCAGCTCCTGCCTCAGTGTTTAAAAAAAACCTACCTAGTTTCCACGCAAGGAACACACACAGTGCGTACGACCATTTTGATCGCCATAGCTCTGCTCATGTCTGGATGTGGCCTGATACCTAGAACAGGCACCCCATCAGAGGCTCTGAAAATTGCAGACGCCATGGGTGTCCCCGCTACCGACATTCCAAAAGCCAAGTACACCGAGATGATGGCGCACGAGAAGAGCGCTGGTGGCGGTAAAAATCTCGACGGCGAGGTTTCAGGCGCGACGCACCTGCTCGCGTCCGGAGATCCAAGCATGCTCCTGCTGAGCGGCCTCACACCTCGAAGCATCTCCGCAAATGTGCAGTTCGTTGCTTGGGTTTCAGAAGACGTGGCATCAAATCCCATAGAGGCAGTCGAGATCAGCTCAAGGGCCTATCTTGAGGCCAGCGCAAATGTACGAGCTCGGAGTGAGGAAGAGCGGCAAAAGATGCTGGCCTTCAAAGTCCGCTACGTTCTCGGCCAGCCCTTTGGTGAAGGCAGCCCGTCTCATGCCTTTGTGCAGTTTGCCGACCTGGTGGCTGACCACTCTCCCGACCTGGTGGACGCACCGTCCTTCCTGGGCACAAAGCACAAGGTGTATGGACCTATTTTCATCGGCGCTTGGGGCGGTCACTCCAAAGCAGAGGATGTCGAAACGACGCTTAACCTGTCGGCCAAACTGCCCGCTTGGTTTTATATCTACAGCCCTGGCTTAGCGGGTGTGGCACCGCCCTCGATCATGCATCAGGGCGATCAGCTGCTGTTTGTCGAGCCTTGAGACGTCCGTATGCCCACCGCCAGCCAATAGACTTAAGTAAAGCAAGTGCACTTATGTGCACCTGGCGTTGCCGACGCTCAAAGTAAAAATGCAGAAATGTGCGGAGAACTTAAAACAGGTGCACTTAAGTGCACCTAGCGGCGGCGATATCTGGAATAAACGCGAGAAAAAGTGCTAGCGACCTAAAACAGGTGCACATAAGTGCACCTGCTGAACGTTTTAGAGTCGTTAGTAAACTTGATCATCCCTTTCCAGTTACCAATTCAGCCATCTGATCAAGCGCATTAGTCGGGCCTTACCACACCGCCCTACAGGATTTAGCCGTGCCACCAGAAACAGAGACGGTTTTTTTCTGGGGGTACTTTAAGCCTTGTAGGCCGGGGGTTTGCTGCGAATTCGTGCCTAGCCTGCACGAGACAATGTCCAAGACAATTGCAGTTTTTTAAGTTGCAAACGTCTAACGACATGTGGAAATATCGGTTCATTGATGGGCCGCATGTGTCGGTTCCATCATCGGACAGCTAGTTCCTAACTAGCACGCCTAACACTGCAACCTAATGGCTCTAGCCATCGGTTCGCATCCTGAAGCCGCATAGGCTGACCTGTTAGCTTGGTAGCCATTGCCGCTCTAGCTAACTAACCAAGAACGCTCTGCCTACGTGCTCACACATCGTGTGGGTGTGGCGATGCAGAAAGATGGTTGAGCGAGATCGTGCCTCGTCTATGTAGACATTGGTTGCGTCCCTTCGCCCAATCCCCCACCAAGACTCACGTTGTTCAACAGTCCCTTACGTCCATGCGTAACGCCTGGATAACGGCGAAATACCTAACCGGCTACACCCATCTCAAGCTAGTTAGACCGTCTACGTCTATCTATCTATCTCAGCTCCTGGAACGGCACGATCGGTTGCGAGCTTTTAGCTCGCGCCCTCCGAAATCTGCCCTCCAGACATCAAACCTGACACCGATCTGAGAAATCAGCTCGGCGGTCCACTTACAAGCCGACCTCCGTCAGCGCCATACCGTCCATTGCGGACACCTGTTTGACCACAGGCATGTATGAGCGCTGAAGACCGATGCTGGCTTCTAAGAAATTGCGGCGGTGCCTAGTCAGCCCTGCCAGCCGTTCTCCGCCGTCCTTTTTAGGACTCATAAACGGCCGTGCATTTTCGAGCCTGATAAAGGCTTCAGCAGATTACGCAGTCGGACGCAGGTTCTCCCTGTTAACACTAAACAGCTCTTCGCGGAGCTGACTGCAACGTACCCGCAATCCACCCCTCATCCCATCCACCTATACCGAACGTTCCTTGCATTGAGCTCGATTTCTTTTTGGTGACTAGTCATGACGCAACACGGAAAACACAACTCAAAAAACATGGGACAGGGGCGTAACCCTAAATACGCCGTCAGAAACAAACTCGCAGCTCACTTTGGTGATGGTCATTTTGCGACCGTAAAAGGGCATTGCGAGCGCTTCAATTTGTTCATCGAATGGGCAAAAGAAAATTTTGGCATCAGAGATCTACGTAAGGTCACTCTTGAGCTTCTGATGAGCTATGCGACCCACGTGAAGGGCTTGATGGATGAAGGAAAAATCGCGGTATCGACCTCCCATAACCGAATCTCGTCATGCAATGTCGTGCTCAAAGTTATGCGAGGCGACAGTCGAGTTCGCCTGGGCAAGATCAGTAATTTCTTAGGGAGGAGGCGCAGCTATATCCGCGTAAAAGTACCGGACGGTATGAACCTGAAAGAAGTTGAAATGCTTCAGCAAAAGCTCGTCGAAACCGGACATGTACGATTGTCAGCGATTGCCGGACTTGCACGTTCGCTGGGTGTCCGGCTGCGCGAAGCTATTTTGATGGACCTGCCACGCATTGAACGTGAGGCTCTCACCCTAGGAAGGGTAAATATTCAGGAGGGCACTAAAGGTGGACGTAAAGGTGCGTTTGCTCCGCGCTGGATCCCAGTAACGGACGCAGAGCTCGAGGCTATTCGGTTTGCCATTTCTGCCCGTCCAAACTTCAGCCGCAACCTACTTTCTCCCGAAGAAACCTATATCGGCTTCCTGCGCAAGGAGGTGAGCATTGCCCGAAGGCAACTGCATTGGCATGGGATGAAAGGGTTTCACGAGTTTCGAGCAGCTTATGCGTGCGACCGTTACCAACAGCTAGCTGGCCACCCTGCCCCGGTAGTTTTAAAACGCAAAAACATGACTGCAGAAGAACGCGCCCTCGACAAAGCAGCGCGTCAAATTATCAGCCGCGAATTAGGGCATGAACGCCTCGAGGTTACCAACGCGTACCTGGGGAGTTCGACTAAGTGAAATCGCAAATGGAGTTGTTTATCGAGGGCTGCCTTGATGGATCACCGACTTCTCGAAAGCGCCACATTAGGCAAGCAGAGGCTATTCAGCATGCGATATCCGAACGTTGGAGCCGAAGCCGACCCGAGCAATGGCAGGTTAAACATGTGCGTTGGTTTCTGGCGGAATCCATAAAAGCAGATTCGCAGCACACGCGTTACTACTACTGGTTGACCGTGAAAATAATCCTAATCCGCCTGGGTAAAACTACTGACTGGATACCACTTTTAAAAGGTCCTTGGATGTCGTCCTCCAGCAAAGACCAATAGCGCAATCTTTGAGTTGTTAGTTCTAAAGGTCGGTAACGGACGGCAGAAATTACCGGTCGGTATGCAACGAACAACTCCACCGTACGGCGTTCTTCTGAGCGTATGCTTTCACTCCGGTCAGTTCTAGACGGCGAGAATTCTCGCCGTCCGCTCACGACAATCGCTAATACCAGCAGTCCAAGACGTCCTACACGTACGCTCAAAAACTGCAGTCGTCCGAAATGGACCTTCCTAATTGTAGAGCGTGAATGCAAAACAGAAAGCCCGGCATTTGCCGGGCTTTCTGTTTTTACAACGCCGCGTTGGATGACTTACATAAACGCTGAAAGCGTTTTTTTCAGAGCAAACAAAATCTGAAGCTGCGCTTTCAGAACAATCACTTGGTCTTCATACGCGAGCATCACCGCTTTCAGTTCAGGCGAGGTACCGCTTACAAGGCGTGGAGTCTTCAGCATCCAGAGTGAAGGCTGAAGGCGGTGCCAGCCAACGTACGGCACACGCTTCTCCCAGTACACCCCTGGATACCGCCCTTCCGTAAAGATCACTCGGCAATCAACGGGGATTTTTTTCGATTTCAACTCGGTCGCGAGCTGTGCATTCAACTCCTCGACCTTCATCAAAAATTTTTTGATCTCTTCTCGAACATTGCCACCCAAGACCCGGGCGTACTCAATAAAGTTTTCCTCGACGTAAACCGTCGTTTTGCTCATTCCAGGACTGTCGAAAGCTTTCTCCACCCCGCCCTTAACAAGCGCTGAGAGTAATTTCCGAAGAGCACACAAATTGTCCAAGCGGATCCGCAGACCGACAGCCAAATCATCGTACTCAGCCAACGTATCCTTCTTTTCGTGACTCTGAGTAGGTGAAGTCGTCAGGCGTGTAGTTTTGCGAGTTTTGGCAGAAACCTGCATACGGTTCCACCTGCCTGAATAGTACCGCTCCCAACAGATCTCGGGGGTACGCACTCCCGTCACAAGCACCATCCTGTAACCGACCCAAAGTCCGAGTGACTTCAATTTGTGCTGGAAGCTTTCGCTCAATCGGTCGGTCTCCTTCGAGAGCTTTTCGATTTCAGAATCGATGAGACAGATAAGCATCTGCAAAAAAGCAATTGAGCCATTTTCTATCACTGTCATACCCTCACTAAGCTCGATACAGCCGGATTGCTGTACCGAAGGCAGCCCTTGAACTGCTTGAACTCAATGATGACCAGACGTTTTCGGTAAGGGCCGTCAATCTGACCCCTTTATGGGGGCAGACTCCCAAGCTGAGCCCACAATACCGACCCAACTTTTAGCCACGTCCAGATCTCCTCAGCAGCAAAAACCGCACTGAACTCTCCCTTCAAACTTGGGGCGAAGTAACTTCGCCCGTATCAAAAGCCGTTAATCGGATACCTGCCAGAGCATTGCGCCAGCAGGCCTTCCACTTGGCTTGCAGTTCCACAAAACCTGTCAGCTTGTGATTTCACACATCACAGCTAACAAGTCATAAGGGGCTTGCGCATGATCATCGTGGTTGGGAGCAACAAAGGCGGAGTCGGAAAAACAACCCTCTCTACGAGCCTGGCAGTCGCATTTGCACAGCGGAGCCAGAAGACCTGCCTCGTAGATGCAGATCCTCAGGGCTCATCGCTGTATTGGGGAGGTGTTCGGGAGCGCGCCGGCGTTTTCCCCCCGGTAGAGATAATGTCGAGGCGCGGAAATCTCACAGACCCATTGAGGGTTCTATCCCAGCGGTATCCAGTGGTGATCGTGGACGTCCCAGGTCGAAATAGTGCGGAGCTCATTAGTGCGACGACGGTCGCAGACGTTCTGGTCTCACCACATGTCTGTAGCCAACTGGATTTGGAGACGCTGGCCGAGTTGGACGATCAAGTCAGCTATGCCCGCACTCAGAATCCACGCCTACGCGTACTGATTTACCAGTCCCTGGCAACGACCAACCCAGCCATTCGCAAGCGTGAGCGCGGCGACTTTTGCGGGTACGTAAATACCTATGAAAATCTCGAGCTGGCGACTTCGATCGGTTTCCAGCGACTGATTTATAGAGAGAGTATTTCGACGGGGAAAGGCGTTACCGAAACCGAAAACATGGCCGCAAGCCACGAAATTCGGCAGTTGGTCGAGGAGATATTGAATGGTCAATCCACCCATTAAACCTGGTCAGAAGTTACTTCTCCCTGAAGACAGCGCCGAAAAACTCATGAGCGCGCTGGCGGACAGACCGTACAAAGGAGCCCCTAAAAATGCCTCGCTAGGCATGCGACCTATCACCATTAGCCTGCCAGCCTGGATGATCGAATCGCTGGAGGACCAAGCCGTAGAAAACAAACGAATGTCGAGAACCGATCGTTCAATCAGCGCCTTGATCCGCCGCGCGCTGGTGGACTCAGGCGTTTTGGGGCGCGCGTAGGAAGCGTAGTTGTGACTTCATAAGTCATAAGTCATAAGTCATAAGTCGTAGGTGGCTGAGTGAGCTCGTTGCAACGGGTAAAAATCTGCGACCCTCAAAAGGGACGGGATAGGACACTTTTTTTATTTTGGTTCAAACAGACTGTTTTCAAGCCGTGCGAGCATTTCGCGAAGCACTGTGAAAATGGAGCTATTCGATGGACAAACAAACACCCGTAGGCAAGCAAGCAAAGCGCCTCGAAAAACAAGCCAACGCCCGCCTGAAAGCAATCAAGGCCGATACGAACGGGTTCCGCGTCAAATACCACCCCGGTGGTAATGGTTGCCCTCCGAGCATTGCATGGCACTTCCTTCGTGAGCAGACGCTCGAAGGCGACTATATGGACTTCACTGAATATGGCGACAAGGTCATCGAGCATGACGTAAACGAGCTGGGTAGCCTTTTGACAGCGGAGCAGAAGGTCATTTTCGAAGAGTTTGAACCACAGCTGGCGGTCCTCCGTCTTCTCCTTACCCATGAAAAACAAACGGCGGAAATCGCCAAACAAGTAGTGAAGAACTCTACTCACCGCTAGCTACACGGAAGGAATAGCCCGGCTCAGATATCTGCGGCCGGGTTTTTTTTTGCCTAAAAGGGGGCGAGCAGGTTAGGCGCACAATCGCGCTAGCGACTTACCTCCATCTGAGCTCCGGCCACAACCAAGAACAAGCACCCGGATCTCCAACGTTCCTCCCTTGGCTTGCATTCTGGAAAGTAAGCGGACAATTGATTCCATAGCTGGGAGAGCGGCATGCCTGCCCTGCCTGGGCCGGTGGGATCAAACGCCACGGGCACTGGCTACCTCCTGACTTCCAAATCACAACAAAGTGGAAGAGGTACGCATGGAAACAATACTGACGATCGCAGTCCTAATTGGCGCATTAATGCTTTGGGTAGAAACGTGCAAACGGGACCGTTTGCACCGCGATTGGCTAGCGTTACCTGAATTCAGCACATACGTAGAGCGCAGTAAAAACAACCGCAACGGAGGTCGGTGCTGCCATTGCGGTGCCACTCACATACGTCAGCTCGGTCTAGAAGCACGCAACGATCCACGCCGGATTCACGTGTGCAACCACTGCAATTCAAACCTTTATCGAACCTATCGCTAGTTCCTCGCTAGGCTGCGAGAGCTTGAGGATCCTAAGGGCCCGGAATCTGGGCTCTTGAAGGTGGTCGAAGTTACTTCTGCCCTCGCTTCAGTCACTAGCCTGTGAGAGTTGAAGCCGCTTCAAACCCAGTTATTTGGGGCAGTATTCGCACATCAAGGGCAACTCCCTGGGGCTCTTCTGATGGGCGAAGAACCTTCGACGGGGAAAACTAAGCGTCAGCGCAGTTTAAAAGCAACGGCTCACTCCGAAGATACTTCTGACCTCGCCGTGTAGCTGTACGGTCCCAGGCCCGATGCAGTTATTGATACACCGCCTCAGTGAAGCATGACCACTATGCTGGGCTCAGTAGGCGGGCTATGTATTTACCGATACGTTTGCCACGGCACCGCTCGGTGCACACAGCACGCCTCATGGAAACAGACCTGTAGTTTCGCCGCGGGCTTTATCAGTGCCGTGCTGGCCAAAGCGCTGGTGATATTTATAACCCCGAGCAGTAACGGCATGAGCTATTTCGCAGGTTGCTTATGGCGGGCATATAAGACCTGGCCACCCGTGCTGGTGACACCACGTGCTTGAATTTCAAATGCGTGGGGCTGAGCTTTTATAAGGTCGCTCAGTTTTTTAAATCCGTGTGTTCTGGGGTCAAATCCCGGTCGGAGTTTGGTGATGTTGGCACCAAGCGCGCCGAGCGGCGCCCAGCCATCTTCGTCGGCAATGTCATCCAGAATTTTGGCAATGAAATCGACTGGCGCTTTCGGCCGCTTGGGCGCTGGCGGGGGCGAGCTAGCTTTGACGGGAGGTATCGCAGAGTCATCGCCTAAAGGGGGATCGCTGACGATCACGCCGTCCTCACGCAGCAGTTCGGTGTAGATGAATTTATCGCAGGCAGAAACAAACGGCTGGGGCGTTTTTGCTTCACCAAATCCATACACCGTTAACCCTTCTTCACGTAGCCGTGACGCTAGACGAGTGAAATCGCTGTCACTCGAAACCAGGCAGAAACCGTCAAAGCGGCGGGTGTACAGCAAGTCCATGGCGTCAATTATGAGCGCGCTATCGGTGGCGTTTTTACCCTTGGTGTAGGCGAACTGCTGGACCGGTTGAATGGAGTGATCGAGTAACACTTTTTTCCAGCCACCGAGCTGAGGGCCGGTCCAGTCGCCATAAATTCGTTTGACGTTGGCCACTCCATATTTGGCGATTTCCTCAAATAGCCCCTCCACAATTGCAGCGGGGGCATTGTCGGCGTCTATCAGTACGGCGAGGTGCTTTTGCGCGTGGGTAGTGGAGGTAATGGCCATGGTTCATCCTTGAATTGGGCCTTCAACATACCTGCAAAGCCTGACCAGCAGAATAGGAATCTCAGCCGTCGGAGAGTGCTGAAGTCGTGGTGTTCGGCGATCGTTCCCATGCAAACGGGGCGGTTTGATGCCGCGCGAGCACAAGTTAAAGGGAGTTAATAGCGTCTTAAAATAAATCGCACCCCTGTTCCCTCTCAGCAAACGTCCGTGCAGTGAATCCCTTGGTGCGCAATCGAGCTGGCTGCCTAAGCATCAGCAAAACGTGCTGACTTATCCCCTGAACCAAACTGCAGAAGCAACTTCGCGCGGTTCATTCCTGCATCGTAAAGCCTCGCAGCGGGCTGCCGTGCATAGGCAGAAGTAACTTCTGCCTCAAGTTTATCGGCCCCGCGCGCCGCTCTCACAAACGATAAGCCGGACCAAAAACCGCACATACAGCAAGACATTGTCCGGCGAATGAAGGTGGCTGAGCAGTGCAGACTGCAGGTTCAACAAGCGTTGGCGCTGCACCGGTTCGACGAACAAAAGCTCGAGTGCCGTTAGCCAAAGGCGTTCTTGCTGTGGACGTGCCGCATTGCACTCGTAATGGCCGACTACTCGGAGAACGCGCGTCTTTAAGCCAGGGGCTAGTGACTTCATTGCTTGATACTCATGTCGAGGCTGGAGCCCAACCTCAACATGACATTTGATATCTGCAACCCCTGCTGCGCATGGCTCGGGCCTCCTAGCGCACTATCCAGCGCCCTACTACCTAAGATCATTTAGGCCCGCGGCACGAGCGCTAAATGTTTTCCCGCGCGCGCCAACGCACGTACGTCGTCTAACGCCCACTTCTCTTGAATACGCTTGGCGGCTTCAACCTGCCTAGGAAGCAGAGGCAGAAACCCCTCATCACGATAGAGTTCGGCGCCCGCGACGTTCGCCTGGTAGTCATTGCTCGCGATGTGCGCCAGCGGATCATCAAGAAATACGGAAAACGGGACAGATACCAAGCCGGCGCACTTCGCTTCGAAGAATATTTCTGCCCAGCCATCCAACTGGTCTGCCGGCATATTGATAGTTCGGAGATCATCTTTAGGAGTAATAGCCATCTGAAATACCGGTGGAGTGAATAGACAAAAACCCAAGGTATCTCTAACGCTGAAAACACAACCCCCCCTGCCCTAATGCCACACGCCCCCATGCTTCGGTTATGAGAGGCAGAAGTAACTTCGCCCCCCCTCTGAGCCCCGCATTTACTGGGCGTCTCCTCGGTTGCATAACGAAACTCTCGTGCTCAGATAGCAGCAAGGTTGAAAGGCATCAGCCGTCACGCAGACATTGGTACCACTACAGGCCACGCACCCAGCGACCGCTGAATATCCACAGGCTTCCAGCCGTCGAGGTCAGCGGAGTTAGCTCAGACCCTGTTTTGGGTACGAATAGAGCACTCCCAAAGAAAAAAAACGCTCACGATCGGTCCACCAAACATCGTTAAGCGGGGAGAGTCTGTATGGGAAAGGTACAAGAGCCAGTGACGTATGGGGTTGCGGCTGGAAACATCAGCCAACTCCGCCTGACCGCCAGCTCACACCGCGAGCAAAAAAAATTGGAAGGAGCGCGGCGATGAACACCGCATTTTTACTGTTAGCCCAATACAACGGTATGGCGATCATTCCGCTTGAGCGAGTGTGCTCTGATTACTTCAGTCACCTGACGCCTGAAAAACTGAAAATGAAGGTCGCGGCTGGAGACATTGACCTACCGCTGGTACCCATTGAGAAAAGCCAGAAGGCAGCACGAGGTGTTCATCTGAACGACCTTGCCGCCTACCTCGACGCACAGCACCAAAAAGCAAAAACGGAACACGACAAGCTCATGGGTAGAGGACTACGACGAACGCTTTAACCTTTTCTGGGCCTCGATCACGGGGCCCCTAATGATGCGTTCTAGCCACGGCCAATCCTTGTATGGGTCGCCGTTACCCCTCAAGTGCGTGTAGCGCCGCAAGGAATTCCAATCCCTGTGGCCAGAGACAGATGACACTTTTGGAATATCCCAGCCCATTTCAAACAACCTGCTGATACCTTCATGACGTAGGTCGTGGAAGCGCAGGTTTTCAATTTCCAAAAAAGGACACGCCCTTGTGAATGACGCCGAAATTGAGCGGGCGTTGTAGGGAAATACAAACTCGGAAACGCGGGGCATCGATAGCAGGATGCTCCATGCCTCATCCGGTACGTAGCACCAAACATCGTTGCCGTACTTCTGCCCGGGGTTTTTCATGTCGGTAATCAGGACCATCTGCTTTGCCGTATCCATGGCGTCCCAACGTATGCGAGTGATCTCCTCCTGACGCCGAGTGGAAAACAGAGCGAAGCCCACGGCACGCACCATGTCGATCTCCTGCCTGCGTCGATCCTTCATAGCGCTGAAGTGGTTCAGAACTCTGTCTAGTTCATCAAGCGACGGCCTACGAGTGCGCTCCTTACTACTGGTGACAGCACCCATCTTCCTCAACACCCGGCGAGCATCTGGCATTGCTACAGGGTCTATTTCATAACCCCAGGCCGGCCGAGCAACTGAAAGTACTGCACCCAAATGTGCAAGGTCATTCCCTACCGTCTGCGCCTGAATTCCATCCTTCTCCATCCGGTGCATGGCGTACTCGACAATCACCTGGCTGGTGATGTCTTTGTCTTCAACCGCCCCTAACCAAGTCTCACCAATGGCCTTCAGCGTCGCGCGCTTGGTTTTGCCAAGCGGCCGTAGTTTTTCGTACTCAGTCAAATAGAGATCGATCATCTCCTTCACCGTGACGCCCCGCCGGTTTGCTTTCTCGATAGCACCCGGCGCAGCCATCTCAGACTCACGCTTTTTGATCCATGCCTGCGCCCCCGCCTTACGGTCGAAGGTTTGGCTTTCCTGATAAACTGCCACGCCCTTTTGCATGATGCGGATCTGCGCCGTATAGGCTGCAGAACCGTCCTTGCGCTTGCGAGTAGTGATCGTGCCCATGGTTTTTGCTACACGGCTGCTTTTGGTTGCTACATTGTAGCAACGATGTAGCAAAAATAAGCAAAAACCCTGGTAAACCGAAGTAAATGAGAGTGCGACAGATGTCAGCAAAAGCCCCGGAAAACCTAGCCAAGCCAGCATATTTGGTAAGTAGGAGATTTTCTGTTGCACCTATGATGGATTGGACTGATCACCACTGCCGCTACTTCCTGCGCCTGCTGTCCAAACACGCCCTGCTCTACACCGAAATGGTCACCACCGGCGCGTTGCTGCGTGGCGACAATCCTCAGCGTTTTCTTCAGCACGACGTGGCTGAGTACCCGCTGGCGTTGCAGCTGGGCGGCAGCGTGCCGGCCGAGTTGGCGGCGTGTGCGCGTATGGCGCAGGAGGCGGGTTATCAGGAGGTGAATCTGAATGTCGGCTGCCCGAGCGATCGGGTGCAGAACAATATGATTGGCGCCTGCCTGATGGGCCATCCGGCGTTGGTGGCCGATTGTGTGAAGGCGATGCGTGATGCGGTGTCGATTCCGGTGACGGTCAAGCACCGCACTGGTATTGATGGGCGCGACAGTTATGCCGAGTTGGTGGATTTTGTCGGTCAGGTGAAAGAAGCCGGCTGCCGCAGTTTCACCGTGCATGCGCGCATTGCGATTCTGGCGGGCTTGTCGCCCAAGGAGAACCGCGAGATTCCACCACTGCGGTATGACGTGGCGGCGCAGTTGAAGGCAGATTTCCCGGAGTTGGAGATTGTGCTAAACGGCGGCATCAAGACGCTGGAGCAGTGCCAGGAGCATTTGCAGACGTTCGATGGCGTGATGCTGGGGCGCGAGGCGTATCACAATCCGTATTTGCTGGCGCACGTGGATCAGCAGCTATTTGGCAGCGACGCGCCGGTGATCAGCCGACTTGAAGCGCTACAGGCGCTGCGTCCTTACATTGCGGCACACATAGCCAGCGGCGGTTCGATGCACCACGTGACGCGACATGTGTTGGGGTTGGGGCAAGGGTTCGCCGGAGCGCGGAAGTTTCGCCAGCTGTTGTCGGTCGACATTCATAAAGCGCCCGACCCGCTCGCCTTGCTCGACCAGGCGGCCGAGCTGCTCAAGGGTAGATAAGCCCTACCCTGGCAAGCCAGCCATGCTGGCCTGCCGCTTCCTCTGTTACTCGTTTACTTCGATAACCACACGGCCCTGTTTCGGGCATTTTTCCATGTAGTGATGCGCTTCTACGAAGTCATTGAAGGCGAACACCTTTTCGACTCGCGGTTGCAGCACCCGGTCGCGCGCCAGCTGGTTCAGTGCAGTCAGGGCATTGGCCACTGCTTCCTGATCCGGCGGGATATCCAGCTCCGGCTTGCCGGTGAAGTTACCGATGCAGTGCACGAAGAACTGAATGTTCTTTTGGAACGCGGCGCAGGCCGGGAACGGCGTCTGATTGCCGCCTTGCAGGCCGTACAACACCAGGCGGCCCCGCGGCGCAATGACATCGCCGAGCAAGCACATTTGCGGACCACCCAAGCCGTCGAGCACCACATCCACACCACGGTTGTCGGTGTATTTGTTGATGGCGGCGACCAGGTCTTGCTCTTCGGTGACGATCACTTTGTCAGCACCCAAGGCAATCAGCGACTCGCGGTCTTCAGGGTCTTTAGTGGCGGCGACAATACGCAGCCCCAGCGCTTTACCCAATTGCACAAAGGCAGGACCCGAGCAGTGCGACGCATCGGTGATCAGCACGGTTTGCCCGGCTTTGGCTTTCGCCAGTTCCACGTAGGCAAAGTAGGCAATCAGCAGCGGCGTATAAAAGCCGCTCGCCTCGACCGCGCTGAGCACGTCGTCGGGGTAACGGGTCAGCGACTGGCGCGGCAGCACCACTTCATCGCCGTAGCCGGGATATTGGTTGGCGCTGTGGCCGGGAAAGCTGGCGACTTTATCGCCCACTTTTAAATCGTCTACGCCCGCGCCGACGGCAATCACCACACCGGCCACTTCCTGGCCGATACCGGCGGGAAGACGTGCAGGAGACGGGGCCAGGTTCTGGCGCCAGAGCACGTCGTGCCAGCTCACGCTGATGGCTTCAACCCGCAGCAATACCTCTCCGGCCGCCGGTTGTGCGGTAGTTTGTTCTTCCAGCTTCAGGACCTCAGCTGGGCCGAACTGATGGAAACGGATTACACGGGACATCGCTCACCTCGCATGTGGACTCCCAATGGCCACGGACTTTATCGGGGCTTTACTATCAAAACCACCCGCGTCTATCGATAGTCGACATAAATACCAATGATGGCCGGCCTTGACGCCAGCCTCGCCGCCCTTCAGCCTTTCGCTCCAGGAACCGCACTAGAGCACTCAGGTACAGGGTAGCGCTGAATGAATCGTAACGACCTACGCCGCGTTGATCTCAACTTGCTGATCGTGTTCGAGACGCTGATGCACGAACGCAGCGTGACGCGGGCGGCGGAAAAGCTCTTTCTTGGCCAGCCCGCCATCAGTGCGGCGCTTTCAAGGCTGCGCAGTCTATTCGACGACCCCCTGTTTGTGCGAACCGGTCGTAGCATGGAGCCCACGGCGCGCGCTTCGGAAATCTTCGGCCTGCTCTCGCCGGCGCTCGACTCCATCTCCACCGCCGTCAGCCGCGCTTCGGAATTCGATCCGGCCACCAGCACCGCCGTCTTCCGTATAGGCCTCTCGGACGACGTTGAGTTCGGACTACTTCCCGCCCTGCTGCGCCGCGTACGCGCCGAAGCGCCCGGCGTGGTGATCGTGGTGCGGCGCGCCAACTATCTGTTGATGCCCAACTTGCTGGCTTCCGGCGAAATTTCGGTGGGCGTGAGTTACACCGATGAACTTCCGGCCAACGCCAAGCGTAAAACCCTGCGCAAAAGTAAACCGCAGCTTCTGCGCGCGGACTCTGCGCCGGGCAGGTTGACCCTCGACGAATACTGCGCGCGGCCCCACGCGCTGGTGTCGTTTGCCGGCGACCTCAATGGCTTTATTGATGAAGAGCTGGAAAAGGTCGGACGCAAACGCAAAGTGGTGCTGGCGGTGCCGCAGTTCAACGGGTTGGGCACGTTGTTGTCTGGCACTGACCTGGTGACCATCGTGCCCGACTACACCGCCGCCGCACTCACCGCCACCGGCGGCGTGCGGGCCGAAGACGTGCCCGATGGCATACCCGCGCGCTCCTTTGAACTGTCGATGGCCTGGCGCGGCGCCCAGGACAACGACCCGGCCGAGCGTTGGTTGCGCTCGCGCATTCAGATGTTCGTGGCCGACCCGGATAGTTTGGTGTAACCCGGTTTTCTGTAGGAGCGGCTTTAGCCGCGATTGCCGCAGCGGCATTTAAAAGCATCGCGGCTGAAGTTGCTCCTACAGTTCGAAAAATTGTCTGAACTATTACCGTCAGATGAACTAAACATCATTCATATTGATATCCAACTTCGGCTTGTTCGATTCGTCTGACGTCTCATTAGGCCATCACACTCCGCCCATTCTGAAAAACCTATGGCGGAGTCTCACCGATGCAACAGTCCCTTTTAGCCTTGCGTTTCCCCCTAGCCGCCCTCGCCCTGGTGATTATCAGTGCGTGTGGCAAGGCGCCCGAAGCCACTGCGCAGATGCCAGTGTCCAAGGTCAGCGTTGCCGAGGTGCTGCAACAACCGATCAATGAGTGGGACGAGTTCACCGGCCGCCTGGAAGCACCAGAAGCCGTGGACATTCGCCCTCGCGTTTCCGGCTACATCGACAAGGTCGCGTTCACCGAAGGTTCGCTGGTGAAGAAAGGCGACTTGCTGTTCCAGATCGATCCCCGCCCGTTTGAAGCCGAAGTGCGCAGCCTGGAAGCCCAGCTGCAACAAGTTCGCGCCAACCTGAGCCGCACCGAGAACGAAGCGCGCCGTGGCGAACGTCTGCGTGCCAGCAACGCCATTTCTGCGGAATTGGCTGACGCCCGCACCAGCGCCGCCCAAGAAGCCCGCGCTGGCGTGGCGAATATCCAGGCGCAACTGGAAAACGCCCGTCTTAACCTGAGCTTTACCCGCATCACGTCGCCTATCGATGGACGCGTCAGCCGTGCCGACATTACCGCCGGCAACCTGGTCAACGCCGGGCAAACCCTGCTCACCAGCGTGGTGTCGACCGACCGCGTATACGCCTACTTCGATGTCGATGAGCGCGTATTCCTGAAATACAACGAGCTCGCCCGCCAAGGCCAACGCGGTCAGAACAGCCCGGTGTACCTGGGCCTGACTGGCGAAAACGGCCACCCGCACCTGGGCCAGATGAACTTCGTCGACAACCAGGTCAACCCCAAGACCGGCACCATCCGTGGTCGCGCCGTGTTTGATAACGCCGACGGTCGCTTCACCCCAGGCCTGTACGCTCGCCTGAAACTGGTTGGCAGCGGCACCTACAACGCCACCCTTATTAACGACGAAGCGGTCGGGACCGATCTGGGCAAGAAGTTTGTGCTGGTGATCGACGCCGAACACAAAGCCGCCTACCGCGCCGTTGAGCTGGGACCGAAGCTGGAAGGCTTGCGCATCGTGCGCAGCGGCTTGGCCAAGGGTGACCAGATTGTGGTGAAAGGCCTACAGCGCGTGCGTCCTGGTTCGCCGGTCGAGCCTCAGGTCATTCCGATGGCCAGCGACGAAACCATCAACGCCCTGGCGCAACAACGCCAAGCCTTGGAAAACAACAATGCGGCTCAAGCCAAGAACGACAAAGTCGTGCAGAAGCTTGCCAGCACCGCTCCGGCACGCGGCTAAGCCCGTTAGTTAACAGCTCTTGGGCTTAAAGGATTATTAGCGATGAATTTTTCTCAGTTCTTCATTCAACGGCCGATCTTCGCCGCAGTGTTATCACTGCTGATCCTGATCGCCGGCGCCATCTCGCTGTTCCAGTTGCCGATCAGCGAATACCCGGAAGTGGTGCCGCCCACCGTCGTGGTGCGGGCCAACTTCCCCGGCGCTAACCCGAAAGTCATCGGTGAAACCGTTGCCGCACCGCTGGAGCAGGCGATCACCGGCGTCGAGAACATGCTTTACATGTCCTCGCAGTCGACCGCCGACGGCAAAATCACCCTGACCATCACCTTCGCCCTGGGCACCGACCTGGACAACGCGCAGGTGCAAGTGCAGAACCGCGTAACGCGCACCCAGCCCAAGCTGCCCGAAGAAGTGACGCGCATTGGTATCACGGTCGACAAGGCATCGCCTGACCTGACCATGGTGGTGCACTTGACCTCGCCGGATAAGCGCTACGACATGTTGTATCTGTCCAACTACGCCTTGCTCAATATCAAGGACGAGTTGGCCCGTCTCGGCGGCGTGGGTGATGTGCAGCTGTTCGGTATGGGCGATTACTCGCTGCGCGTGTGGCTCGACCCGAACAAAACCGCCTCGCGCAACCTGACCGCGACCGACGTGGTGAACGCCATTCGCGAACAAAACCGTCAGGTGGCCGCCGGCCAACTCGGCGCACCGCCCTCGCCTAGCAGCACCAGCTTCCAGCTTTCGGTGAACACCCAAGGCCGTCTGGTGAGTGAGGAAGAGTTCGAAAACATCATTATTCGCTCCGGCGAAAACGGTGAGATCACTCGCCTGAAAGACATCGCGCGCATCGAACTGGGTTCCAGCCAGTACGCCCTGCGCTCGCTGCTGAACAATGACCCGGCCGTGGCCATTCCGATCTTCCAGCGTCCCGGCTCCAACGCCATCGAGATTTCCAACGAAGTGCGTGCGGCCATGGAAGAGCTGAAGAAAGGCTTCCCGGAGGGCATGGACTACAGCATCGTTTATGACCCGACCATCTTCGTGCGCGGTTCCATCGAGGCGGTGGTACACACGCTGTTCGAAGCGCTGATTTTGGTGGTGTTGGTTGTAATCCTGTTCCTGCAAACCTGGCGCGCCTCGATCATTCCGTTGGTGGCGGTGCCCGTCTCGCTGATCGGTACATTTGCCGTCATGCACTTGTTCGGCTTCTCGCTGAACGCGCTGTCGCTGTTTGGCTTGGTACTGGCCATCGGTATCGTGGTGGACGACGCCATCGTGGTGGTGGAAAACGTCGAGCGAAACATTGGCTTGGGCTTGACCCCGATCGAAGCCACCAAGCGCGCCATGCGTGAAGTGACCGGCCCGATCATTGCCACGGCGTTGGTGCTCTGTGCCGTGTTTATTCCGGCGGCATTTATCTCCGGCCTTACCGGGCAGTTCTACAAACAGTTCGCCCTGACCATTGCCATTTCCACCGTAATTTCGGCATTCAACTCGCTGACCCTGTCGCCAGCGTTGGCCGCCGTGCTGCTGAAAGATCACAACGCGCCGAAGGACCGTTTCTCCAAGGTGCTGGATAAATTGCTCGGCGGCTGGTTGTTCCGTCCGTTCAACCGTTTCTTCGACAAAGCCAGTCATGGCTACGTCGGCACAGTGGCGCGGGTTATCCGCAGCAGCGGCATCGCCCTGGTGATTTACGCCGGTTTGATGGTGCTGACCTACGCAGGCTTCTCGTCGACGCCAACCGGTTTCGTCCCGGCGCAAGACAAGCAGTACTTGGTGGCCTTCGCCCAATTGCCAGACGCCGCGAGCCTTGACCGTACCGAAGCGGTGATCAAGCAGATGTCGGAAATGGCCATGCAGCAACCGGGTGTGGCCAACGCCATCGCCTTCCCCGGCCTGTCGATCAACGGCTTCACCAACAGCCCGAACAGCGGCATCGTGTTCGTGGCCTTGAAAGACTTCGACGAGCGTAAAGACCCGAGCCAATCGGCCAACGCCATCGCGGGCGCCCTGAACGCCAAGTACGCCGGCATTCAAGAAGCCTACATGGCGATCTTCCCGCCTCCTCCGGTTCAAGGTTTGGGCACCATCGGCGGCTTCCGTTTGCAGATCGAAGACCGTGGCGGCCTGGGCTACGAGGAGTTGTACAAGGAAACGATGAACATCGTTGCCAAGAGCCAGAACGTACCGGAACTGGCCGGGCTGTTTACCAGCTACCAAGTGAACGTGCCGCAAGTTGACGCCGCTATCGACCGCGAAAAAGCCAAGACTCACGGCGTGGCCATCAGCGACATCTTCGACACCCTGCAGGTGTACCTGGGCTCGCTGTATGCCAACGACTTCAACCGCTTTGGCCGCACGTATCAGGTCAACGTGCAGGCAGAACAGCAATTCCGCCTGGAAGCCGAGCAAATTGGTCAGCTGAAAGTGCGTAACAACCTGGGCGAAATGATCCCGCTGGCGACCTTCCTGAAGGTGAGCGACACCTCGGGCCCGGACCGCGTGATGCACTACAACGGCTTTATCACCGCAGAAATCAACGGCGCCGCCGCACCGGGCTACAGCTCGGGCCAAGCGGAAAAAGCCATCGAGAAACTGCTGAAAGATGAGCTGCCAAACGGCATGACGTTCGAATGGACCGACCTGACGTATCAGCAAATTCTCTCGGGCAACACCGCGCTGTTCGTATTCCCGCTCTGCGTATTGCTGGCCTTCCTGGTACTGGCCGCCCAATACGAAAGCTGGAGCCTGCCGCTGGCGGTGATTCTGATCGTACCGATGACGCTGCTGTCGGCTATCACCGGGGTGATTATTTCCGGAGGCGACAACAACATCTTCACCCAGATCGGCTTGATCGTACTGGTGGGCCTGGCGTGTAAGAACGCGATTCTGATCGTCGAGTTTGCCAAGGATAAACAGCTGGAGGGCATGACCCCGCTGGCCGCCGTGCTGGAAGCGTGCCGCCTGCGTCTGCGCCCAATCCTGATGACCTCGTTCGCCTTCGTCATGGGCGTGGTGCCTCTGGTGTTCTCCAGCGGTGCCGGTGCCGAGATGCGTCATGCCATGGGCGTGGCGGTGTTCTCCGGCATGCTCGGGGTGACCTTCTTCGGTCTGCTGTTAACGCCGGTGTTCTATGTATTGATCCGTAACTTCGTGGAACGCCGCGAAGCGCGCAAAGTTCGCCTGCTGGAGGCACACGCATCATGAGTTTGAAAGCCTTCACCCCCGCCCTTCTGGCCCTCGCTCTATCGGGGTGTGCCGTGGGCCCGGACTACAAAGCGCCGGAAACCGAAGCGGCGAAACTCACCGCCGCCCAAGGTGACGCCAACCAGGGCAAGTACGACCGCAGCAATTTTGAAGTGACCTGGTGGCAGCAGTTCGACGACCCGACCCTGAACCAATTGGTCAGCCAGTCGTTGCAGGAAAACCGCGAACTGCGCGTGGCCTTTGCCCGTCTGAAAGCGGCCCGCGCTATTCGTGATGACGTCGCCAATGACCGCTTCCCGGTGGTCACCAGTCGCGCCAGCAGCGAGAACGGCAAGGCCCAGCAACCGGGCGTCACCGACAGCCGCGTGCGCAATGAACGCTACGACCTGGGCCTGGACATGGCCTGGGAAGTGGATTTGTTCGGGCGCATTCAACGTCAACTGGAAGCCAGCGACGCCGAGCAGGATGTTGCCGAAGCCGAGCTGTATCAGCTGCAAGTCAGCCTGATCGCCGAACTGGTGGACGCCTATGGCGAGCTGCGGGGCGCACAACTGCGCGAGGGCATTGCTCGCAGCAACCTGAAGAACCAGCAGGAATCGCGCAACCTCACCGACACCATGCGCGAAGCGGGCGTCGGCAGCGAGCTGGATGTATTGCGTGCCGATGCGCGCCTGGCGGCCACCGAGGCCACCCTGCCGCAACTGCAAGCGCAGGAAGTTCGCTCGCGTAACCGCATAGCTACGCTGCTGGGCCAGCGGCCTGAGCAATTGACGGTGGACTTGAGCCCACGGGCGATTCCAGCCATTGCCAAAGCGCTGCCTATTGGCGACCCAGCCGAATTGCTGCGCCGTCGTCCTGACGTGCGAATTGCCGAACGGCAACTGGCGGCGGCCACTGCCAATGTCGGTGTCGCCACCGCTGACCTGTTCCCGCGGGTAAACATCGCCGGCTTCCTGGGCTTTACCTCGGCACGCGGTTCACAGCTGGGCTCCTCCGCCGCTCGGGCGTGGGGCGTGGCGCCGACCATTAGCTGGGCCGCTTTCGACCTGGGCAGCGTGAGAGCCCGCTTGCGCGGCGCTGAAGCGGATGCCGACGGTGCCCTCGCCAACTACGAGCAACAAGTGTTGGTGGCGCTGGAAGAATCGGAAAACGCCTTTAGCGACTACAGCAAACGCCAGGAAAGACTGATCTCGCTGCTGCGTCAGAGCGAAGCCAGCCGCGCGGCTGCCGAGCAGGCATCGATTCGCTACCGTGAGGGCACCTCGGACTTCCTGGTCCTGCTCGACGCGGAACGCGAGCGCCTGGCCGCCGAAGATGCTCAGGCGCAGGCCGAGGTGGATGTCTACCATGGCATTGTGTCGATCTATAAGGCCCTGGGCGGTGGCTGGCAGGCGCCGGCAACCGTAGCCTCCCGCTCGTAACGGTGCCCTTCTTGTAGGAGCCAGCTTGCTGGCGAACCCTGGAAACTCCGAATACGGCGTTTGCGCGGTTCGCCAGCAAGCTGGCTCCTACGAGAGCATCGAGCGCAGCTGTATTCGTCGGGAAACTGGCGCCTTTCACGCACAACGTCAAAAACACCGCTGAATGTCACGCGCCAGCCGTTGAGCGCGACTGGCGGCTCGGGTAAGGTCTAGCCATCCGTTACCACAAGGCCGCGCCATGACCTCCAAGCTCGAACAACTCAAACAGTTCACCACCGTGGTTGCCGATACCGGCGACGTCGATGCGATTGCCCGCCTCAAGCCGGTGGATGCCACCACCAACCCTTCCCTGCTGCTTAAAGCTGCCGCCATGCCGGGTTATGCCGAGCTGCTGAATCAGGCCGTGGCCGACTGCAATGGCGATCTGGGCCTGGCCAGTGACCGTTTCGGCGTGGCCGTCGGTCAGGGCATTTTGAAAGTGATTCCGGGGCGTATTTCGACAGAAGTGGACGCGCGCCTGTCGTTCGATACCGAAGCCACCTTGCTGCGCGCCCAGCGCCTGGTCGATTTGTACGACCGCGCCGGCATTGGCCGCGAGCGCATCCTGATCAAAATTGCCGCCACCTGGGAAGGCATCCGCGCTGCCGAGCAACTGGAGCGCGCCGGTATTCAAACCAACCTCACGCTGCTGTTCTCCTTCGCCCAGGCGGCCGCCTGCGCCGACGCCGGCATCTTCCTGATTTCGCCGTTTGTGGGGCGCATCTACGATTGGTTCAAAAAGGCCGAAGGCCGCGATTTCGTTGGTGCTGAAGATCCGGGCGTAAAGTCGGTGACGCGCATTTACAACTACTACAAGGCCAACGGCTACGACACCGTGGTGATGGGCGCCAGCTTCCGCAATCTGGGCCAGATCGAGCAACTGGCCGGCTGCGACCGCTTGACGATCAGCCCCGAGCTGCTGCAACAACTGGCCGACGACGAAGGCTCGTTGGACCGCGTGCTGCGTGACGGCAATCCGGGCGAGCCGAAACAGGTGCCGACCGAAAGCAGTTTCCGCTGGGCGCTGAATGAGGAAGCGATGTCCACCGAGAAGCTGGCCGAAGGCATTCGCCAGTTCGCCCGCGACCAGGAAAAACTCGAAGCCCTGCTCGCCGCCAAACGCTGAAATGCAAAAACGCGCGAGGGCTTAGGCCGCTCGCGCGTTTGTTTGGATGCCGCTTCGACCGGCGTTAGCCGCGCTCGAGGGCGTTCACTAGGTCGTGGAATTCTTCACGATTCGACTCGTTCAGGCCCATCAGAATGCGGTGCGCTTCGAGCACCTTGGCCTTCACCACTTCTTCGGATTGATCTTGCGAGGGCAAGTCCGCCAGGCTGCCCGGGCAGGCCAGCGGCTGGTCGACGATATTGAACACCTGATCAAAACCCATGGATTGCAGCAACCGAGTGATGTCGGCGTGGGTGGTCACCACCGTGGGCAGCAGGCCGACTTTCTGGCGCGACAGAATAGACAGCTTAGCCAGCAGGCCGAGTGTCGTGCTGTCGATGCTGCGGGTTTCGGTGAGGTCGATGACGATGGCGGAGAAATTCAACGCAGTGAAAATCTTCTCGATCGTGGCATCTAATGCGGAACAGAGCGTCAGGCGAACTTCGCCCACGAACTTCAGAACGAACGTGCCGTTCTGCTCGGCAAACTGAATTCGACCGGTACTCATGCCACTGTACCTTTATCGTTTATGCGGCTCATAAGGGTCATGGGGCGCGCGGTCATACAGATCATGCAAGGTTCCTGCTTAACACCAGCAAGGCAATATCATCTGGCATCTCTGAGAGATTGGCCAGCCCAAGCACCTGGCGCAAGCCATCCAGGCTGCCACCCGCCGTGCACACCAACTGAGGGAGCAACGCTTCCTTTTCTTTGAGTGTATCGCTCGGCAAAAGGTCCAAAATGCCGTCTGAAAGCAGGGTCAGGCTGAAAGATTGCGGCAAATCGATCACGTGATCGCTGTACGTTGCCTCATCAAACAGCCCCACGGGCAGGCCGCGGCCTTCCAGGTAGTGCGCCGAGCCTTCGCTGTACATGATCGGCAGCGGCAAATGCCCCCCGATGCTGTACGTGAGCTTGCCGCTCTGCTCGTCAATCACGCCGCCCAACATGGTGACGTGTTTGCCGAGCTTGCAATTGATCAACCCGCGATTGATGTGGCCCAGCACATCGGAGGGTTTGAATTCGGGCAACTGCCCGCCACGGCGCGATTCATACAGCAGCCGCGTGGTCATGAATTTCAGCAGAACAGTGATAAACGCCGACGACGCGCCGTGGCCGGAAACGTCGGCCAGGTAAAAAGCAATGCGGTGATCATCGAGGCGGAAGTAATCAACAAAGTCGCCCGACAGGTACAGCGACGGGATGATCTGGTGCGCAAACTCCAAGCCATCAACGCTCCAGGGCGTGACGGGCAGCATGTTCATCTGCACCTGGCGACCGGCGTTCTGGTCTTCCTGCAGCAGATTCAGGCTGGCTTGCAGCTCGCGGTTGGCGACTTCCAGTTTTTCCCGGTAGCGCTGGTTTTCAATGCGCAAATTGGCGCGATCCAACGCACGGCGCACCGAGTGCTCCAGTACGGCGAGGTCTTCGAGGGGTTTGATCAAGTAATCGGCGGCGCCCAAACGCAACGCTTCGACGGCATCGCTCATCACGCCAGCGCCGGAAACGACGATAACGGGCGTCTGCACTTCAAGTGCATTTATGCGGCGAATGAGCTCGAGGCCATCGACTTGCGGCATGCGCAAATCGCAAATCACCAAGTCAGGTTTCTCCTGCTCGAAGATCTGCAAACCCTGCAAGCCGTTGCTAGCTTGCAAAACGCTGAAGCCACTGTCTTCCAAGTAGGCAGCCAAACTGGCGCGCACTACTTCGTCGTCATCAATAATCAGCAGCGAGGCACTGGAATTGTGCATGGGGTACCAGGCAAACGGCGCCAGGGGTGGTTGGCGTGTACGTCAGGCCGATCAGCCGGGACGCGTGGACGGTCAAGGCGCAGACGGTACTCCCATCCGTGCGGCGATTCAAGCGTGCGCCGATCATCGTCTGACGCCTTTACAGGCGAAAGATGGCAAGGTTATAAGAGCCGTCGGAGAGTCCAATAAAAACCACAGGAGCGGGTCGATGAGCCAAAGTGATCATGCCTACACCGAGAAACGCGACTACATCCGTATGCGCTTGGAAGCACCCGTCACCTTGAAACACGGCGGCCGCGACATTCCCGCCCTCTGCCTCGACTTGTCCAGTACTGGCATGCAGTTAGAAGCCGAAAGCGACGCCAAGGTGGGCGACAAGGTTCGCGTCCACATCGCATCGGAACACAACGAATTACGCGGCCTCGACGCCGAAGCCGAAGTCATCCGCGCGAGCGCTTTGGATGGCGGCAAACAATCGCTGGGGTTGGCCATTCTTTCCATGAAGTAATCCACGCACCCATCAACGAAAAAGGCGACCCTGAGGTCGCCTTTTTCGTTTTGATCTTTGCTCAGAATCACGCTGCTCAAGATCGAGCGAGCCAGAGCGGGGCAAGGCGGAATGGCCTTTCAAGCGCAGTGGGCTGTTGCCCATGAGCATTGAAAGGCCATTTCCAACGCCGCCCCGCCGACGCGCAGCCGATCGTTTAGCTAACTCAAAAGTCGTCTTCGACTTCACCGTCTTTAACTTTAAACTCACGCATCTGCAGATACGCATTGCGGATAAAGCTGTACTTGTCGCCGCTGATAAATTTCTCGGCCGACAGCAAGCTCGCACGGGTATCCACCACATCCACCGCACGGGTCACGTTGCGAGTCGGTACGTGGTCCATGTAGCGATAGGGTTCGAGGAAGCTGTCTGGAATCTTTCCCGACGCATCGCGCACGGTGCTTGGCCCCAACAACGGCAGCACCAGATACGGCCCACTGTTCAGGCCCCACGCGCCGAGGGTCTGACCGAAATCTTCGTCGCTGCGCTGCAAGCCCATCTTGGTGCCGACATCGAAGAAGCCCAGCAGGCCAAAGGTGGTGTTGAAGATCAAACGGCTGGTATCGACGCCCGCCGCCGCTACTTTGCCTTGCAGCAGGTTGTTGGCCAGGTTGCCGACATCGCCCAGGTTGCTGAACACGTTGTGGATGCCGTCTTCGAGAAACTGCGGCGTGACCGTTTGGTAACCCTGGGCCACGGGTTTGAGGGCGTAGGTGTCGATCGTGTCGTTGAAGGTAAACACCGGGCGGTTGAAACCTTCCCATGGGTCGCTTTCGGCTGCCGAAGCGACCTGCGCCACCAGCGCAATACCGGCACACAGGCAGAGTTGGCCAAAACGCGTGGCCCAATTGCTGGCAAACACTTCCATTGCATGGCTCCAAAGGCAGAACGGGGAACGCGAGGTGCGCGCTTTGCCAGCATAGGTGCTGGCGCAAAAGGCGCCCAGTATAAGGGCTGACAACGGGCTTTGGCAGGCGGCTTTTCCATCGGCCGAAATGGCGCGGCAACTCCGCGCCGGTCAATTGTCACAAAGTATTCATCGCACCGTCATCGCGGGTAACTACTTTGCTAACAAGCCCCCTTCGGATGCGCGTCATGCCTGCACTCGCCTCATCATCTGCCGACTTCACCGCCGTGCTGTTCGGCCTCTCTGGCTGCCTGGTGGACTTCGGCGCCCGGGCCTTGCCCGTGACCTTGCAGCGGCTGTTTCCCGACGCCGCCAATCAGCCCTGCCAGCTTCTATCTCCGCACGCAGCCTTAAGCGCAGCGCTCGGCCGCGAGCCTCACAGCGCCGACCTCAGCGCCTTGCAAAGCGCCCTGCAAGCCAGCGCCAATGATTACGCGCACGTCACGCCCGGCGCCTTGCATGTGCTGGAAACCCTGCAGCAGCAAGGCGTGCCCTGCGCCTGGCTGGACGAGCTACCCGCCGATGCCAGCCAACAGTTGGCAAGCGCCCTGCCCGCCTGGCTGGTCGGCACCGACACCAGCGCCGCCCGCCCATGGCCTGCGCCCGACGCCTGCTGGCAGTCGCTATCGGCGTTAAAGGTGAACAACCTCGACGGCTGCGTATTGATCAGCGGCGAACCGCGCTTACTGCAGGCGGGCTTGAATGCCGGCTTGTGGACGGTAGGCCTCGCCGCCTGCGGCCCCCTTTGCGGCCAGGCGCCGGACGACTGGCAAGCCCTGCCCGCCCCGGAACGCGACCATTTGCGCGCGCAGGCGACGCTGAGCCTGTATCGCCTTGGCGTGCATTCGGTGATTGATCAACTGGCCGACCTCGGCCCCAGCCTCACAGACCTGGCCCTGCGCCGGCAAAAAGGTGAAAAGCCGTAAGGTGTTACACCTTGCCGCGCCTGCGCTCGGGCAAAGCGGCAGAGCATGGATTACCCTCAACACTCGAACCTTTGGCGCACGCTCAGGGTCAATGCTGTTGCCTATCACAGAGGGAGAAACACCATGCCTGCCCGCGAATTGCAGCATCAACTGGACTTACTGCGCGAGCAACTGCAAAGCCAGACGCCCGTCTCCGACGAGCAACGCGAAGAACTCAACGCCCTGGCGCAACAGATCGAACTGCAACTGCAACGCGAAGCCAGCGCACCGGACACCAACCTGGTGGACGGCGTGAACCTCGCCGTTGAGCGCTTTGAGGTGGAACACCCGACCATCGCCGGCACCTTGCGCAATATCGTGCAAAGCCTGGTGGGCATGGGCATCTAGCCCCACGGTAAAACCGCATAAAAAAACCCGGCCTCACGCCGGGTTTTTTACGCTTGCTGCATTAAGCCACGACTTGATTACGCCCGAACGCCTTGGCCTCATACAGCGCCCGGTCTGCTCGCTCATACAGCTGGCCCACGTCGCGCTCCTCGGCCGGCAGCAGGCAGGACACGCCCACCGACATCGTCACCATCGCCGCCGTGTCAGAGCGCTCATGGCGAATGCCGAGCTTCTCCAGCGCCAAACGCAGTGCCTCAGCGCGCTCGCGAGCCTGCGCATCGGTGATGTCGTAGAGCAACACCGCAAATTCCTCACCGCCGAGGCGCACCGACATATCCAGCGGCCGGCGCGCCGCATCCGCGAGCACCGCGCCGACGCGCTGCAACACGTTGTCGCCGGCCTGGTGCCCGTAGCAGTCGTTATAGGCTTTGAAGTGATCGATATCGCAGAGCAACAGCGCCAAGCGCTGGTTCTCGCGCTGTGCCTGGCGCCACAGGCGTTCCAGCTGACGGTTGAAACTGCGGCGGTTATGCAGGCCGGTCAGGCTGTCGTGATCCGCCAGCACGCGCATCAGGCGGCTGACCAAAAAATGCTCGCGCGATTTGAACTCCAACAGGTAACAGCCGATGGCGCCCATCAAATTGCCGAACAGCAGAAACAACACGTTGTTGATCAGACGGGGAATCGGCAGTCCCACCAGCAGCTCCAGTACCACATACGCCAGCAGCACCATCAACGAGGTGGCCAGCGCCTCGGACAAGCGCAAGCCGACGAGAAAATACGCCGCCATGCACACCAGCAGCAGGCCTTCGTAGGGGTAGGTCATGTCGACCGTATGGGCGATGGCCACCACCGACGCCGCGCCCAGCCCGAGCCCGCCAATGCAGGTGATGCTCAGGGGCACCAGTAGATGGAAGTGTTTGCGTTGCAGAATAAGGAAGGCGCACACCAGCAGCATTGCCAGCACGCTGAGCCGCACGCCCAGCATCCACCAGACCTGAGGCCCGTCGATCAGAGAAAAATCCAGCACCGCGAACGCCATCCACAGCACCATGCCCACGCTCAGGGCAATGCGCTTGAGGTCGAAGCTGTCCTCGCGCATGTACTTACGGTATTCAATTTCCAGCGGACGTACAAAACGCAGCAGGCGGAAGCCTAAAGACAGTTGGTCGGCATAAGGATTGGGGCGGACATCGTCCAGCCAGGCGTGATGGAGCGGCACCCGTGACCTCTTCTCTTGGTGGGGAGGCTTTTTGACACCATAGCCGCAGAAAGTGCGCGCAACAACCCGGGCAAAATTTCTGGCGCCATAAAAACGACCAGACCGAATGCCGGGTTAGGCGTCGGCTTTACACCTCGAACTCCGCCTGCAATGCCGCACGAACGCAGTACAGCACGCCTTCCGGCACGCGCCCGGCGAACTGCTCGACAATCGCCGCCACGGCAGGCAGTTCGCCATCGGCATCCAGAAACGCATCCTGAATTTCGCCCAGCAGCTCAGCCGGCAAGTCGAGCGCTTGCTCGAGCGACAACTGCTGACGGCCAATGGCTTCAGCCAACAGGCTGTACACATTTTTCTCGGTGCATTTGAGCTGTCCGGCAATTTGCTGTGGCGTCATGCCGGCGCGGGCCAGGCTGACTAGCTCGTGGCGGATGTCCACCACTGGCGGCGGCACTTCGGCGGCGCCGCTCAGCACTTCGAGGAAGGCCTTACCGTAGCGCTCCAGCTTGCGCGCGCCCACGCCGCTGACCTCGGCCATTTCCGCCATCGAGCCGGGCTGGCTGCGCAGCATTTCCAGCAGCGTCGAGTCGGGAAAAATAACGTACGGCGGCACGGCGTGTTCTTCTGCCAGTTTGCGCCGCAGTGCGCGCAGGGCTTCCCACTGCTCGCGCTCGTCCGGGCGTACCAGTTGACTGGCCGAGCTGCCGCCACCGGAAGAGGTTTTCGCCGCGAGTTGCGGTTTCAGGTCGCGACGAAGCTCCAGCGTTACCTCGCCGCGCAGCAGCGGCCGGCAGGTTTCGCTCAGGCGCAGGCCGCCGTAGCCTTCCAGATCCACATCCGCCAAACCGCGCGCCACCAACTGGCGAAACAGTGAACGCCACTCGCCTTCGCTCAAGGCCTTGCCCATGCCGAAAACGGACAAGTGTTGATGGCCGCTGCTGCGCACTTTGTCGTTGTCGCGACCGAGCAAAACGTCGACCAAATGACCGACGCCATAGCGCTGGCCGCTGCGGAAAATCGCTGACAGCGCCTGACGTGCCGGCTCGGTGGCATCCCAAGTTTGCACGTTGTCGACGCAGTTATCGCAATGGCCGCAGGGGTTGGGCATTTCTTCGTCGAAGTACGCCAGCAACGCCTGGCGGCGGCAGCGAATCTGCTCGCACAGCGCCAACATGGCGTCGAGTTTGTGCTGCTCCAGGCGCTTGTGGCGCTCATCGCCTTCGGAGCTTTGCAGCATTTGTTTAAGCAGCAGCACGTCTTGCAGGCCGTAAGCCATCCAGGCGTCTGCCGGCAAGCCATCGCGGCCGGCGCGGCCGGTTTCCTGGTAATAGGCTTCCAGCGACTTGGGCAAATCCAGGTGGGCCACGAAACGCACGTTGGGCTTGTCGATGCCCATGCCGAAGGCGATGGTCGCCACCATGATCAAGCCTTCCTCATTGAGGAAACGCTTCTGGTGAGTGGCGCGCAGTTCGTGGGGCAAGCCGGCGTGATACGGCAGCGCGGCGAAGCCTTCCTTACTTAGAAACGCCGCCACTTCTTCGACCTTTTTACGCGACATGCAATACACGATGCCGGCGTCGCCCTTGCGTTCTTTAAGAAACGCCAGCAACTGCTTGCGCGGCTGCTCTTTGGGCACGATGCGGTAGAAAATATTGGGTCGGTCGAAGCTCGACAAAAACCGCTCGGCGTCTTGCAGGTGCAAGCGCGTGACGATTTCTTCGCGGGTGCGCATGTCTGCCGTGGCGGTCAGGGCGATGCGCGGAACATGGGGAAACAGCTCGGCCAGTTGGCCCAGCTGCAAATACTCCGGGCGGAAATCGTGGCCCCATTGCGACACGCAGTGCGCTTCGTCGATGGCGAACAGGGCGATGTCCAGGTCCTGCAAAAACTCGAGCATCCGCGGCTGCACCAGGCGCTCGGGAGCCACATACAGCAGTTTGATTTCGTTGCGGCGAATGCGGTCGGCAATCTGCCGTTGCTCGGCGGCACTCAGGGTGGAGTTCAGTGCCACGGCCGCAACACCCAGCTCGTCCAGCGTGGCCACCTGGTCTTCCATCAACGCAATCAGCGGCGAAACCACCACCGCCAAACCGGGCCGCAACAGCGCCGGCACCTGGAAACACAAGGATTTACCGCCGCCGGTTGGCATCAATACCAGGGCGTCGCCGCCGTTGGCCACGCGCTCGATGATTGCACCCTGACGCCCACGAAAACTGTCGTAGCCAAAAACGTCTTTAAGGATGCGCAGAGCCGGTTCGAGCATAAAAACCCCAAGCGTTGCAAAAGGTGCAGGCGGAAAAGCGCCGCAGTATACGTCAGCACTCTTAGGCAATGGACGACGCCTATCGGTGATTGCCCGTCGAAAAATCCCGCCAGCTAGCGGCAGCGGCGAAAAAAATCTGCCACGAGCGCCGCGCCAGCGGGCTATACAGGCTAAAATCCTGCGCATTCAGTCCCATTAGGTAGTGCCGTAATGTCCTTCGCCGCGCAATTGACCCGCCTGCAAGCCTTCCTCGACGCCGATGAGTTGCATGAAGAAGCCCTGGACTATGTAGCCGCTCACGGCTTCCTAACCGCACTGTCGATCTGCACCGAACAAGTACCCGAGCGCGAGTGGATCGACACCCTGTTCTCCGAGCCGCCGCACTACCGTGACGACGCCGAGCGCGACGAAATCGAAGCCACCCTCATCCAACTCAAAGCGCACATCGGCCGCATGCTCGCCGCCGACGACGACCTCGAATTGCCGTGTGATCTGGATCTGGGCGAAGAGCCGGACGATTCCGATATTCGTGGCTGGTGCATCGGCTTTATGGAAGGCGTGTTTATGCGCGAAGCCGCCTGGTTTGAAACCGCCGAAGAAGAAGTCAGCGAACTGCTGCTGCCGATCATGGTGGGTTCCGGCTTGTTTGATGAAGAAGCCGAGTTCGCTGACATCGCCAAAGATGCCGACCTGATGGACGACATGGTCGAGCAGATTCCCGAAGCGCTTACCGCGCTGTTCCTGATCTGTCAGGCCCCTGACGAAAAACCTGCGCTGCTCAAGCCTCGTCACCACTGATTCGTCACTGCACGATAAGGACCGTGGATGACGCGCCAAGTCCACGAAAACCGTAACCCCGCCATTCGCTACGCCCTGCTGACCCTCGGTTGGCTGAGCGTGGTGCTTGGGGTTATCGGGGTTTTTCTTCCCGTACTGCCCACCACACCGTTTCTGCTGCTGGCGGCCGCCTGCTTCGCCCGCAGCTCCGAGCGCTTCTACCACTGGCTGGTAGACCATCCCAAGCTCGGCCCGTGGATTCGCGACTACCTCGACGGCAACGGCATACCGCTCAAAGGCAAGGTATACGCCATCGGTTTGATGTGGCTGAGCATCGGCTTTTCCTGCTACCTGGTGCCGATGTTCTGGGCGCGCACGTTTATGTTGACCAGTGCGGTGTGCGTGACGATTTATATCCTCCGGCAGAAAACCCTCAAGCGCCCGTAGCCGCTCGGGTACGAGCGTAACGAGGCGGTAGAAAATTCCCGTAGCCCATACAGCAAATTCCCCTGCAACTGCCTAGAATCACCCCACCATCGGCGGAGACGCGACATGCAGCTTCGGCAGCGCTTTCAAGGACGACACAGACGCCTGTTTTCGGCACGCGTCTGTGCGTCTTTGCTGCTGGCGTTGCTGGTGGGCGTTGCCAGTGTATTTGCCGATTGGGATTTCGCCGTCATCGTCAAAAACGCCGAAACCCGCTACGGCAATCTCGGCGAAGCGAAGCCCCGCATTCTCGCCTGGGGCGATCTGGTCAGTTCAAGTGGTGGTCTGCCCGAAAGCGAAAAGCTCGTGGCGGTGAACAAGTTCTTCAACCGCGAACTGCGGTTTGTTGATGACATGCGCAACTGGCGCCAGGAAGACTACTGGGCTACGCCACTGGAAGCGCTGGTCAAGGGCGCGGGCGATTGCGAGGACTACTCCATCGCCAAATACTTCACCCTGCGGCGCCTGGGCATTCCCAGCGAAAAGCTGCGCATCACCTACGTCAAAGCCTTGAATTACAACCAGGCCCACATGGTGCTCACGTACTACTCCAGCCCCACCGCCCAGCCGCTGGTACTGGACAACTTGATCGGAGATATTCGCCCCGCCTCGCAACGTAAAGATTTACTCCCGGTGTATTCCTTCAATGCCGAAGGTTTGTACCTGCCGGGCTCCTCCGGCAAACGCGGTGACAGCAAAAAGCTTTCGCGCTGGCAGGACATATTGAAAAAAATGAATGCCGAAGGCTTTGCCGTTGGTGAGGGTTAGGAGAACCTTATGTCGTTACTCAAGCAGTTGTTTCTCGCCATTTGCCTGTTTCTGGTAGTGGCCTTCACCGGCAGTTTCATCACCAGTGTGGAAAGCTCGCGCGAGCAATTGCTCAGCCAGTTGCGCTCCCACGCGCAAGACGCCGCCACCGCCCTGGCGTTGTCCATGACCCCGCATATCGACGACCCAGCCATGATCGAGTTGATGGTCAGCTCGGTGTTCGACAGCGGCTACTACGCCACCATCCGCGTCGTGCGCGTCGACAACGGCGAAACCATGGTTGAACGCCGCACCACCACGACCTCGGAAAACGTGCCGGCCTGGTTCGTCAAACTGATCGACCTTGAACCCGAAGGCGGTGACGCCATGATCATGCGCGGCTGGGACCAGGCCGCCCGCGTGGAAGTGCTCAGCCATCCGCAATTCGCCCTGTCGCGTCTGTGGGACAGCGCCTTGGGCAGCGCCGCTTGGTTATTGCTGTGCGGCTTGGTCAGCTCGATTCTCGGTGGCTGGCTGCTGCGTACCCAGCTCAAACCGCTCGACAACATGGTGCAACAGGCCCACGCCATCAGCCGTCGCGAGTTCTTCACCCTGCCCCGCGTTCCGCGCACACCCGAGCTCAAGCGCGTGGTGCTGGCCATGAACCAGATGGTCGAGAAACTGAAAAACCTGTTCGCCGAAGAAGCCGCGCGCAGTGAAAAACTCCGCGAAGAAGCCTACCAGGACACCCTCACCGGCCTGGCCAACCGCCGCCTGTTCGACATCAACCTCGCCAACCAACTCAGCGCCCACGAACAGAACGCCGAGGGCTACCTGATTATGCTGCGGGTCAACGACCTCGGCGGCCTTAACCAGCGCCTCGGCGGGCAACGCACCGACGCCCTGATCGCGGCCATCGGCGAGTTGCTTAAACGCCTACTCGACCACCCCGACCGCAGCGACTGGCTGGCCTCGCGCAGCCGTGGCGGCGAGTTCACCTTATTGGCCCCAGGGTTGGCCGGCGACGACGCCGACCGCCTCGCTCTGCAACTGATCGACAGCCTGGAAAGCCTGCGCCAAACCGGCGCCAGTGACTGCACGCCCGTGGCCCATCTGGGTATTGCCGCGTTCCGCCCCGGCGAAGACGTAACGGCGGTGATCAGCCGTGGCGATCAAGCGCTGGCCCAGGCGCAGAGCAACGCCGCCAAGTTCTGGGACCGCCTCGACGACTTCAACGCCGCACCGAGCCAGAGCCTCAACGACTGGCGCGGCTGGATCGACGAAGCGCTCAACAAAGGCAAGCTGGAGCTGTACTTCCAACCGGTGGTGGACTGCGCCGACACCCAACGCGTGCTGCACCACAAAGTGCTGGCGCGCCTGATCGACCCGCAAGGCGAGGCCATCGCGGCCGGCCGTTTCCTGCCCTGGATCGAGCGCCTGGGTTGGACCGCCCGCTTCGACCTGGCGATGCTCAAACACGCCCTCGCCCACCTCGCCGCGCATCAGCAACCCATCGCCTTGAGCTTGTCGGCCGCCACGCTGCGCGAGCCGGAAGCGCAGGCGCAGCTAATCCTGCTGCTACGGGAAAACCCGCAGCACGCCGCGTTGATGACACTGGAAGTCGACGAACGCCACCTGCCGCCACCGGCCGAACTTGAACGCCTCAGCCAGGCCGTGCACCTGGCCGGCTTCAACCTGGGCCTGCAGCATTTCGGCGGCCGCTTCAGCCTGATCGGCAACCTCACCCACCTGGGCTTGGCTTACCTGAAAGTGGACGGCACCTACATCCGCGCCATCGACGAGGAAAGCGACAAACGCATGTTTATCGAAGCCATGTTCCGCGCCACCAACAGCATCGACCTGCCGTTGATTGCCGAAATGGTGGAAACCCAAGGTGAACTGACCGCGTTGAAAGAGCTGGGCATCAAAGGCGCCATGGGCCGGTTGATCGGCGCCCCGGCGCCGTGGGGGCGGTGAGTTAGCATCGGTGCGACGTCAAGAGGCGTCGTAAACGCCGAGATTCTGGATCCCCGCCTTCGCGAGGATGACGGTGGCGTGGAATAGACCCCCGTCATCCCCGCGAAGGCGGCGGTCCGACGATTCGGAATCCAGAATGGTTGGTTGGAACACAGCGTTGAAGTGCCCGAAAATCAAATTGTCGTCCTAAATAAAAATCGAGGCTGAAGCCTCTCTCACAAGCGATGTGCCACTTGTAGGAGAGGCTTCAGCCTCGATTGGGTCTTACAGGTCCAGCCGAATAATTACTGCGCTTTCTGGCTGTAGCTCTGCATCAGGTTGGCGTACGCCGGCAGATGGCCGCCGAGGATGGCGCCGAAGCCTTCGATGTCGTTGCGCCAGTCGCGTTGCAGCTCGCAACCTACGGCGAACCAGTTCATCAGTTGCGCGCCCGCTTCCACCATACGGTTCAACGCCGACTCGCGAACCAGCGGGTTGAAGGTGCCGGAAGCGTCGGTCACCACGAACACGTCGAAGCCTTCTTCAATCGCCGACAAGGTCGGGAACGCCACGCACACGTCAGTCACAACGCCCGCGATGATGATTTGCTTACGGCCAGTGGCTTTAACGGCGGCCACGAAGTCCGGGTTGTCCCAGGCGTTGATCTGGCCAGGACGGGCAATGTACGGCGCGTCCGGGAACTTGGCTTTCAGCTCGGGAACCATCGGGCCGTTCGGGCCGTTTTCGAAGCTGGTGGTGAGGATGGTCGGCAGCTTGAAGAACGCGGCGATGTCGGCCAGGGCCAGTACGTTGTTTTTGAACTCGTCCGGGGTGAAGTCGCGCACCAGGGAGATCAGGCCGGCCTGGTGATCAACCAGCAAAACCACGGCGTTATCTTTGTCCAAGCGGTTGTATTTCTTGCTCATGATATTTCCTCGAAATAATCAGGCCCGCATCGGGCCTGATGGATTGGATAACGAACTTAGAAGGCGAAGCAGGAACAGCCGAACGCACCCCAGAAGCCTTGGTGATCGCTCACCGGCGCCGAGGAAAGACGGGCTTTTTCATGGCTATGGGAATGCACGCCGCACGGGCCGGAGCATTGGTGCACAGCGGCCGCCAATGCGGTTTGCTGACGCCAGTGGCCGGGCACTTTCACCACCGGCGACCAGTCTGGGGTCACGGGCAGCGCAGGCGGCGCGAGCTTGTCGAATTCGTCGGTGCCGTAAACGATCTTGCCGTCCACCACGGTGAGTACCGATTCGATCCACTTGATGGCTTCTTCATCGACACTGAAGAAGTCCGCCGACAAGGCGACCACATCCGCCAACTGGCCGACCTTGATCTGGCCTTTCTTGCCCTGCTCCGTTGAGAACCAGGCGCTGCCATGGGTGAACAGTTGCAGGGCGGTTTCGCGCGGCAAGCCTTCGGGGTACAGCTCCATGCCGCCGACGGTTTTGCCGCTGACCATCCAGTACAGCGAGGTCCACGGGTTGTAGCTCGACACGCGCGTGGCATCGGTACCGCCGCCCACCGGCACGCCTTCGGCGAGCATGCGTTTGATCGGCGGCGTCGCTTCGGCGGCTTTTTTGCCGTAGCGGTCGACGAAGTATTCACCTTGGAACGCCATGCGGTCCTGTACGGCAATACCGCCGCCCAGCGCCCGTACACGCTCAATGTTTTTCGGCGTGATGGTTTCGCAGTGGTCGAAGAACCAGTGCAGGCCGTTGAACGGAATGTCGCGGTTCACTTTCTCGAACACATCGAGCATGCGCGAAATCGATTCGTCGTAGGTGGCGTGCAGGCGGAACGGCCAGCGCTGTTCAACCAGGTGACGCACCACCGGCTCCAGTTCCTCTTCCATGGTTTGCGGCAGGTCCGGGCGCGGTTCCAGGAAGTCTTCGAAGTCGGCAGCCGAGAACACCAGCATTTCGCCGGCGCCGTTGTGGCGGAAGAAGTCATTGCCATCGCCGGGCTTGACGATTTGCGTCCAGTTTTTGAAGTCCACCAGTTCTTCTTTGGGCTTCTGGGTAAACAGGTTGTAGGCGATGCGTACGGTGAGTTGGTCGTTGGCGGCCAGCTCGCGGATAACCTGATAGTCGTCCGGGTAGTTCTGATAACCACCGCCGGCGTCGATGGCGCTGGTCACCCCAAGGCGGTTCAGCTCGCGCATGAATTGACGGGTGGAGTTCACCTGGTATTCCAGCGGCAGCTTCGGCCCTTTGGCCAGCGTGGAGTACAGAATCATCGCGTTCGGACGCGCCACCAACATGCCGGTGGGCTCGCCGTTGGCGTCTTTCACAATCTCGCCGCCCGGTGGGTTCGGCGTGTCGCGGGTGTAGCCCACCACCTTGAGCGCGGCGCGGTTGAGCAAGGCGCGATCGTACAGGTGCAGCACAAACACCGGAGTATCGGGCGCGGCTTTGTTCAGCTCTTCAATGGTTGGCAGACGCTTCTCGGCAAACTGGAATTCGTTCCAGCCCCCCACCACGCGTACCCATTGGGGCGCGGGCGTACGGTCGGCTTGGTCTTTGAGCAGGCGCAACGCATCGACTAGCGACGGCACGCCTTCCCAGCGCAGTTCGAGGTTGTAGTTGAGGCCGCCGCGGATCAAGTGCAGGTGCGAGTCGTTGAGGCCTGGAATCACCGTGCGCTTTTGCAGGTCGACCACGCGGGTCGAGCCGCCGCGAAAGGCCATGGCTTCGGCATCGTTGCCCACGGCAATGAATTTGCCGTCTTTGATGGCGACTGCCGTGGCGGTCGGTTTTTCTCGGTCGACCGTATGCAAACGGCCGTTGAAGAGAATTAGATCGGCGTTCATCGCAGCTCCTGATGAGGTGGCGTAAGCGGAAAAAGGCAAGGCAGACCACAGCGCGCCAGCAGCGCCAAGCACTGAACTGGCTGCCAGAAATTGGCGGCGCCCGGGGACCTTGGGAGGGGTTTCATCAGCCATGAGGATTTCTCTCCTTTTGCAATGCAGCGCTAGGCGTTCAGCCAGCGTGCAAACAGGCGTGTCACTCGCGGCATAAACACGTACACCACAAGCAGGACAATGCTCAGCGTAATCACCACACTGCTGGCCAGGTAGCCGGACAAAAACGGCAGCTTGGCGAACACGGGCTTCCACAACAGCGGCACGCCCATGCTCAGCGGCAGAATCACCAGAAAGGTCACGCACGCCTGTTTCCAGCGCGCGGGCGGTTTGGCGGTGCCGATTTCAGCGGGGGTGAACCAGAATTCGCGGTCGGCGTTCACTTCGGTTTTATCGCCGTCGGCCAACAGCGGTTCGACTTCGGCTACCAGTTGGCGGCGATCGTCGGAGTCGAGCCAGGTTTGCAGCAGCTCGGTGCTGGTGAAGCGCAGCACGCAGGTGAACTGGGTCAGGCCCTGACTGTGGCCGCGCATCACGTCGATGCCCAAGTGCCCGGCGTACTCGCGCGCGGTACTGATGATGCGGCGCAGCCACGCTTCATAGGCGGCATCTTGACCAGCCTTGACGCGGTGACGGACCAGCAAGGTCGCCACCTCTTCGAACACTTCCACACTACTCATGGGCTGACGCCTCCTGTTTGAACGTAAGAAACCGAGCCGTCACTGAAGATAGACCAGCGCCCGCGCTTTACCGGGCAGGCGTTGCGACAAGGCAATGCGCCCTGGGCCAGCGATAAACACCGTGCTGAAAATAATCAGCAGCAACCAGGCGAACTGGCCCTCGGCCACGCTCCATTCCGGGTGCACAGCCACCAGCGCCACCAGCAGCACGGCAAGAATGGGCAAGCAAGCAAGACGGGTGAGCACGCCGAGCAGAATCGGCAGCGGGCACAGCACTTCGGCGAAAATCGCCAGGCTCAGGGTGAACGTCGCGCCCAGGTGCCAGGGGTCTTCGATTAGGCTCAGTTGTTCTTGAAAATGCAGGAGCTTGGGCAGGCCGTGCACATGCAGCAGCAACGCCGAACCGCTGACGCGCAGCCACAAAAGGCCCCAATCACTGGCTGTGAATGCGCTGCGGGAAACGGGATTGGCCATGGGGCACTCACTGTCAGATTCGTATGAGCTGATAGTGAGAGATGCAGATGGGAAGGGATTGTATTGCTGTGCTGGATTGCAGACGTGGCGTGATGGGCTTCGCAGATGGCTGAACCCAACCTACGATCCGACTCGTAGGTTGAGTCTGTCCGCGCGCGGTGAGCGCGGCGAAGCCCGGCACATTTAACGGTAAATCGCGATCAACGCCCCGCGCGGGATTCGCTGATGTAGAAGCGCGCTTTCTTGGCGTTCTTGGTGCAGCTTTCGTAGCCTTCGAATTGTTGCGAAGTCTTGGCGCCGGTCAGCAGCGACAAGGCTTTGGAGTAGCTCACGGTCCCGGCAAAGCCTTCGGCCTTAGCCAGATCAAGCTCGCGCCAGGCGGCGTCCGACTGCGCGGCGCAGCTGTCGCGGTAGGCAGTTTTTGCGGCGCAACCGGACAACGCCAGCACCATCAGGGGTAAGCAGATCCAGGCTTTCATAACATTGCTCCAAATAAGAGAAACAGCAGGTTAAACGTCATTAAGCACGTGTGTTGATCAGACGCCAGCGCCGCGAAAAAGTGCGATCAAGCGAAGCGGCGATCGCCTACGCCTTGGCGGCGCAAGCCGGCGCGCGTATGGTCGCAAAATGCCGTGCCAAGCGGCCGGCGATAGTAATCAGGAGTAGGTAATGAGTAAACGCGTGGCGCTGGTGTTGGGTGCGGGGGGCGCACGGGGGTATGCGCACATTGGCGCTATCGAGGAACTGGAGCGGCGCGGTTATGACATCGCCTGCATCGCCGGCTGCTCCATGGGCGCGGTGGTCGGCGGCATCTACGCCGCCGGCAGGCTGCCCGAATACCGTGAGTGGATTGAAAGCCTCGACTACATCGACGTGCTGCGTCTGCTCGACGTCAGCTTCAGACTCGGCGCCATTCGCGGTGAGAAAGTCTTCGGGCGCATTCGCGAAATGGTCGGCGAAATCAATATCGAAGACCTGCGCATCCCCTACACCGCCGTCGCCACCGACCTCACCTTCCAGCAGGAAATCTGGTTCCAGCAAGGCAACCTGCACCAAGCCATGCGCGCCTCGGCCGCTATTCCCAGCCTGTTTACCCCGGTGATCCAGGGCAAGCGCATGTTGGTAGACGGCAGCCTGCTCAACCCGTTGCCCATCGTGCCGGTGGTGGCCAGTCATTGCGATTTGATTGTGGCCGTGAACCTCAACGCCAACGGCCAGCGCCATTACCAACTGCCGGTCATCGAGCGCCCCGCCGCATTCAAAGGCAAGCTCGACGGCTTGATGGACAGCATTGGTTCACGCATTCCGTTTCGCCGCAAACTGGCCGGCCCCGCCGAAGAAGCCGCGTTACTCGAAGCCGCCGCCAGCGCCGAGCCCAACCCCTGGCTCGACCCACCGGCCGCCGCGCCCTCGCCGCGCCCGGACGAAAGCCCGACGCCAAACTCGGCCACCGGTTCACGGGTTGCGGAAACGGGCAGCCCGGCGTCACTGCTGGAGTTGGTCAACCAGAGCTTCGAGGTGATGCAAACCTCGCTCGCGCAATACAAGATCGCCGGCTACCCGCCCGATATTCTGGTCAACGTGCCGCGCCGCGCCTGCCGCTTTTTCGAGTTTTACAAAGCGCCCGAGTTGATCGAACTGGGCCGCATCATCACCAGCGACACGCTGGATCGCTACGAAGAGGAAAACGGCTGACGCTTAGAACCCCTCGGCCACCAGCGCGCGCTGTACCGCCGGCCGCGCTTTGAAGTGTTCACGAAAGCGCGCCAACGCCTGCAGCTCATCCAGGCGCCCGCCCACGCGCCCTGCCCAGCCGGCGAACACGCCCAGGTAGGCATCGGCAATGCTGTACTGCTCGCCGCCCAAGAAAGGCTGGGCTTGCAGGTGTTGCTCGATGTGCGCAAACGCCTTATACAACTGCTCCAGCGCCTGCGCACGAATGCCGGGGTGGGCGCTTTCGTCGGCGCTGTAGCGCTCCGGCCGGTTCAGCGGGCGAAAGGAGGCGGCGTGCACCTCGGCGGCCAGGTAACCCATCCAACTCTGAATCTGCGCGCGCTCCACGCTGCCCGCCGGCGCGAACAGCGAAGTGCCGGGCTTGAGGTCCGCGAGATACGGCAAAATCGCGCTGTTCTCGGTGATGCGCCGGCCATCGTCCAACTGCAAAACCGGCACGCGGCCCAAGGGGTTGATCAGGTGAATCGGCGAGTCCGCCGTGCGCAACGCAACGCGCTCCACCTGAATCGGCAACTCCAGCTCATGCACGACCACGTGAGCGGCGAACGAGCAAGCGCCCGGCGAGATATAGAGCGTGGAAGTCATCAGGTTTCCCCTGCCAAAACGCGTTCTTTATGGTCCGGGCGCGATGAACCGTAGCGAGCGAGCGCAGCGGTTTCACCGTGTCCGGGAACGAAGAAAATAGGCCGCCCGGCCCCTGCCTGAAGCAGGGCGACCAAAACGGGTTAACGCGCAGTAATCACCGACAGCTTGGTAATCCCTGCCCGCTCAATCGACGCCATGGCCTTGGCCACCTGGCCGTAGTCGACCTTCTCGTCGGCCTGCAACTGCACTCGCAGTTCGGCGTCTTTGGCCTTGGCCGTTTCCAGGCTGGTTTGCAGCAAGTCGGCTTGAATTTCGTCCTTGTTAAGGAACACTTTGCCGGCGCCGTCGATGCTGACCACCAGCGGGTCTTTCTGCTCGACCGGCGCCACGGCTTCGGTCTTCGGCAAGTTGATCGGGATGGCATTGGTCAGCAGCGGCGCCGTGACGATAAACACCACCAGCAGCACCAACATCACATCCACCAGCGGCGTTACGTTGATTTCGCTGAGCACTTCATCGCTGTCTTGAGTGGAGAACGCCATTACGAAGCCTCCTTCACTTTCTGCGGCGCGGCCTTACCGCCAGGCAGTTGAATAAGCTTGAACGCGGACTTCTGCGCCAGGCTGTAGAAGTCGTGGGCGAAGTCGTCCAGGTCGGCCGAGTTGAGCTTCAGGCGACGCAGGAAGTAGTTGTAAACCAGCACCGCCGGCACGGCGACGGCGATGCCCACACCGGTCGCCACCAGCGCAGCACCAATTGGGCCGGCCACGGTTTCCAGGCTGGCCGAGCCGGCCAGGCTGATACCTTTGAGCGCTTCCATGATTCCCCATACGGTGCCGAACAGACCGATAAAGGGCGACGTGCTGCCGATGGATGCAACCACCGCCAAGCCCGATTCCAACGAACGACGCTCCCGTTGAATCTGCTGACGCAGGGCGCGTTCGAGACGGTCCTGATGGTTGATCGCCTGACTCAGGTCCTGCGCATGTTCCTGCACCTGAATCGCGCCAAAGCCAGCCTGGGCGACACGGGAAACAGCGCCGGGCTGGGAGTTCACCAGCTCCGCTGCGCCATCCAGGCTGGAGGCACCCCAGAACAGCTTCTGGAACTTGCGGTCCTGGCGCTTCAAACGGCCGAACTGCAAGGCCTTTAGCAGGGCCAGGCCCCAGGTCACAACGGAGAAACCGACCAGCAGCCAGATGACCGCGCTTTCAATCGACTCGAGGGGGGATGTGGCCAATACGCTCATGATTCAACTCTCTCTGTAAATTCGCTAATGCGTTCGTCGCGGTCAGTGCAACTTGAAGCCGATCGGCACGCTGACCCAACCGTCTCGCGCCACATCGCCTTGCTTGGACGGCACAAACGACCAGCGCTTGACCGCCTGTACCGCTGCGTTATCCAGCAGCTCGCGGCCGCTGGAGGTTTGAATCTGAATCTCTGCCGGGCTGCCGCTGGCCAGTACATGCACCCGCAACACCACCGTGCCTTCCCAACCGCGACGCTGGGCCAGCGACGGGTATTCCGGCGCCGGGTTTTTCAAATACGCCGCGTTGGCGGACGGCGGCGTAACAGGAGCCGGAGCCGGTGGCGCGGGTGGCGCCGGTGCAGCAACGGGCGGTGGCGTCGGTGCCGGGGGCGGCGGTTCCACAGCCTTGGGTGCCGGCTTCGGTACGGGCTTGGGCGGCGGCGTCGGCTTGGGCTTAGGAATCGGTTTTGGCGCCGGCTTGGCCGCCAGTTCGTCCACCACAGGAGGTGGCGGTGGTGGCGGCTCAACCACGGGCGGCGGCGGTGGTGGTGGTGGCGGTTCCACCACCGGCGGCGCCGGACGGGTGAATTCGATTTCCATGGGCGGAATTTCTGGCGGCACCACCGGCAACGGCGGCGTGGCCTGCTGGTTGAGCCAGTAAATCAGCGCACCGTGGGCGACCACCGCGAGCACTGCCAGCAACAGCTTTTCGCGCCGACTCAGGGCGCCGACTGGCGCCACGTGGTGCCGCCGGCTCTGGGCCAACGGCTCGCGGTGGCGGTGACCGAGGTCGACCAGATCGGCGCTGGCCGGCGCCTGCCATTGCCGCTGCGCTGATGCGGCTGGTTGAACATTGCCCATTTAAAACTCCTCGCAATTGCATATGTCGCCGGTCCACAGCGCGGTGACCTAGCGCCCGCGCTGTCTGGCAAGTGGCCGTTGCAGAGCGGTTTGACGTGTTGGGCGCAATGATTGGCGAGCGGGCTTATCTCAAAAAGTAACTTTTAACTATTTTGTAATAACCTAAAAGAATTACAGTTTTTAACGTATTGATTTTCATAGCTTTTTATTTCCACAAACCTGAAGGGCATAAAAAACATGCTTTTTAGGCATTACACGTCCAGCCGCCGGACAACTGGCCCGGGCGCACAAATACACCGAACCTAAAACCGCCGGTCAGCGTCTATTTTGTTACCCGCAGTCAGGTAGGAAACCGCCCATGTCCCCTCGTTACCAAGGCCTCTGGCCATGACCGCTTTCGATTGGCAGCGGATGCTGATCGACAAGCTGCCCGTACCGTTTTTGCTCGAAGTCACGGTGCGCACGCTGTTCGCTTATCTGGTGGTGTTCACCTTTCTGAAAATCTCGGGACGCCGTGGCGTCAGGCAGCTGTCGCTGTTTGAACTGGTGGTGATCCTCACCCTCGGTTCGGCCGCCGGCGACGTCACTTTCTACGACGATGTGCCGTTGCTGCCCATCGTGGTGGTGTTCGCCACGTTGCTGCTGCTGTACCGCGTCACCACCTTTGCCATGGAGCGTTTGCCGCGATTCGGCGACTGGCTGGAAGGTCGCCCGGCGCTGATCATTGAAGACGGCGTGTGCGACGTGCCGGCGCTGGCTCGCAAGAATATTTCCACCGACGAGTTCTTTATGGAGCTGCGCCAGAAAGGCGTGGAGCACTTGGGGCAAGTGCGCATCGGCATCATGGAAGTGAACGGCGACGTCAGCCTGTACTTCCAGCCCGACGATCAGGTGCGCTACGGCCTGTCGGTATTGCCCAGCCCATTGCGGCAGCAATACCGCGAGGTGCCCAGAAGCGCCTTGTACGCCTGCATCTGGTGCGGCAACACCACGCAGCTGCAGGCCGGCGAGCACGCCACCTGCCAGCGCTGTGAGCACGATGAATGGAGCGAAGCCATTAACACTCCGAGGCAAGGCTGACCATGACCAGCGCAATCAAGCCCGACGTATTGCCGTTGGCAAAAGGAAAACGGCCCCTACCCGATGACGAAGGCGGCGACACCGGCACCCTGCTCTGCCCCGCTTTGCCGCCCGACTTGCACTACGTCGACGACCGCCAACCGGGTTTTCGCCGACGTAAAGTGCGCGGCAAGTTCGTCTACTTCGACCTCAAGGGCGAACGCATCCGCGACGCCGACGAGATTCAGCGCATCAACAAATTGGCTATTCCGCCGGCTTACCAAGACGTATGGATTTGCCCTGATCCGCAAGGCCACCTGCAAGCCACCGGCCGCGACGCCCGTGGGCGCAAGCAATACCGCTATCACCCGCGCTGGCGAGAAATTCGCGACGCCGACAAATACGAGCGTCTGCTGGAATTTGGTCGCGCCCTGCCCAAACTGCGCACGCGCACCGAAGAACACCTGCAACTGCCGGGGCTGGGTCATGACAAAGTGGTTGCCACGGTGGTGGCCTTGCTGGACTCCACGCTGATTCGCGTCGGCAACACGCAATACGCTCGCGACAACAAATCGTTCGGTTTGACCACCCTGCGCAACCGCCATGTTGACGTTAAAGGCGCCGGCATCCGCTTTCATTTTCGCGGTAAGAGCGGTGTCGAACATGAAGTGAGCTTGCAACACCCGCGCCTGGCGAAAATCATTCGCCGCTGCCTCGAGCTGCCCGGCCAGCATCTCTTTCAATACCTGGACGACGACGGACAGCGCCGGGTCGTGACCTCGTCCGACATCAACCAATACCTGCAAGAACAAAGCGGCAGCGACTTCACCGCCAAGGACTACCGCACCTGGGCCGGCACCGCCCTGGCCCTCGACCGTCTGCGCCAACTGCCCCACGAAGAGCGCTCGGCCACCGAGCAAAAACGCCTGGTCAATGAAGTGATCAAAGATGTCGCCAGCCAGCTCGGCAACACCCCCGCCATCTGCCGCAAATGTTATGTGCATCCGGCCGTGCTGGAACACTTCATTGCGGGCGAACTGGCATCGTTGAGCAATTCGCGCAGCCGCAAAGGTTTGCGGGATGAAGAAACCACATTGATGCGGTTTTTGGAGCGACTGAATCCGCAATGAGCTGACTTGCCCCGGTCAAAGGCTCGCGACTAACGTCTTTGCCTCACGGCGATGTGATTCTTGTAGGAGCGACCTTGGTCGCGAACCCTGGAAACGGCAATCTCGACGTCGAGGTTTTCAGGGTTCGCCAGCAAGCTGGCTGCTACAAGAGCATATGCGTTAAAGCCAAAAGCTAATGGCAAGATATGTGGGCTTATTGTCATTGTTGCCAAGCCCATCGCGCGACAGAATGGCACCCTCGTCAAGAAGGTGCCCCCATGGCCACGCCTCCTCATTCCAGCCACCTGCGCACCGTCGCCTGCCTGATCTTCCCGCAGGTGATGAGCCTGGATGTCACCGGCCCCATGCAAGTGTTCGCCTCGGCCAACGTCGAGCGCGGGCGACAGGGCTTGCCGCCGTTTTATGAGTTGCTGCTGGTGGGCGCAGACCTTGCGCCCGTGCCCACGTCTGCCGGCATGCGCCTGTGTGTGGACCGCACCTGGCAAACGCTGAATGTCGCGCAGCTAGACACCCTGCTAGTGCCCGGCGGCCTCGGCGTAAACGAGCAAATGCTCGACGCGCCGTTGCTTGAGTGGTTGCGCCAGGCCGAGCCGCAGGTGCGGCGGCTGGGTTCGATTTGTTCCGGTGCATTGATATTGGCCGCCGCCGGTGTGCTCGACGGCCGCCAGGCAACCACCCATTGGGCCGACGTCGACGAACTGCGCTGCCGTTTCCCCGCCGTGATGATTGAAAGCGACCGCCTGCACACCTTCGACCCGCGCAATCTGGACGGCGACAGCCATGTCTTCACCTCGGCGGGCGTCACGGCCGGTATCGACCTGGCGCTGGCCCTGGTTGAAGCCGACCTTGGCCGGGCAATGGCCTTGAGCGTCGCGAGGCGCTTGGTGATGTTTTTGCGTCGCCCGGGCGGACAAACACAGTTCAGCGCCCTGCTCACCCCTGAACCTACCCGCGTGCCGCGCCTGGCTGCGCTGCTCGACTGGCTGCCCGCCAACCTCGGGGCAGATTTGTCGCTGGAGGCCCTGGCGCAGCAGGCGAAAATGACGCCGCGCACCTTGTCGCGCGTATTTACCCAGGAATTGGGCATGGGCCCGGGGCGTTATGTCGAGCGCGTGCGGCTTGAAGCGGCGCGCTTGCTGCTACAAGACGCCCAAGCCTCGATTGCCACCGTGGCGCGGCTGACCGGCTTTGGGCATCCGGAAAATCTGCGGCGCACGTTTCACAAACACCTGGCGGTCAGTCCCCAGGAATATTCGCAGCGCTTTGGTGACGCCAGCCTGCGCGAGCCGGCGCTGTAAACGCCCGCCACCTCATTCAACCCACCTACGTAAGGACTACGCCATGCTCGAACTACGCCCAAGCTGTGAATGCTGCGACCGCGACCTGCCGCCCGACTCGGTAGACGCGCGCATCTGCACGTTCGAATGCACCTTCTGCCAGGACTGCACCGACACCCACCTCAAGGGCGAATGCCCGAACTGCGGCGGCGAATTGCTGCAACGCCCGCGTCGCCCGGCCGCCAAGTTGCTTAACAACCCCGCCTCCACCGAACGCGTGCATAAACCCGCCGGCTGCGCCAACGCCGGCTGACATCGCCATCCGCCCAGGAAAAACCACCATGTTGCTGTTGCGTAATGCCTCCGTTCGGCTGCTGTTCGCGGGTCAGGCCCTGTACTGGTCCTGCTCGCTCATCGGCATCACCCTGACCTCGTTGGTCGGCTTGCAACTGGCGCCAAGCAACGTGCTGGCCACCCTTCCCTTGGCGCTGCTGGTGCTCGGCAATTTGCTGGCGGTGCAGCCGCTGTCACTGTTTATGCAGCGTCACGGCCGGCGACCGGGCTTGATGCTCGGCGCGGCGTGTGGCGTGGCGGGCGGCTTACTCAGCGCGTTGGGCGTTTGGGTGGGCGATTTCACCGTGTTCTGCCTCGGCGCTTTGCCCATCGGCGCCTATCAGGCATCGGCCATGTACTACCGCTTCGCCGCGCTGGAAGCGGTAGACGAACATCAGAAAGGCCGCGCCACGGCTTATGTGGTCGGCGGCGGAGTGCTTGCGGCATTGCTGGCACCCAGCTTGGCGTTGTGGTCGCGCACCGTGCTGAGTACGCCGTATGTGGGGGCGTATTTGGCCATCGCGGCGCTCGCTACTTTCGGCTTGCTGTTGCTCAGCCGATTACGCGAAGGTGCCGCGCCGGCGCCAGGCAAAGCGGGCTTCGCCGCCATGCGCGAACTGCTGGCACGGCCGGTGGTGCGCGCAGCGGTTGCCACCACCGCTATCGGCCACGGCTTGATGGTGTTGGTAATGAACGCCACGCCACTGGCCATGAGTTTTTGTGGCTTTGATGTGGCAGTGGGCGCGGGCGTCATTCAGTGGCACATGCTCGGCATGTTTCTCCCCGCCTTCGTCGCCGGCCCGTTGGTAGACCGCCTCGGCAGCCGCCGCGTCGCCGTGCTCGGTGGCAGCATCTTGCTCGCCAGCGCCGCCGTAGCGCTTACCGGCCTGAGCCATGGGCATTTTTTACTGAGCTCATTCCTGCTGGGCTTGGGCTGGAACCTGGCCCTTATCGCTGGCACCACGTTGCTTGCCGAAGGCCATGTCGCCAGCGAGCGCGGCCAGGCGCAAGGCGTCATGGAACTGGTCAACGGTTCCGTCGCCGCCTGTGCCTCATTTGCCTCCGGCGCGTTGATTACCGGGCTGGGTTGGACCGCCATAAACATCGGCGTATTGCCGTTGGTGGCTGTGGCGCTGCTGATGCTGTGGCCGGCAAGAAAGCGTGGCGCAATCGCCACGCTTTAAATTGCGCATTGTCTAGCGGGTTACAACGGACGTTTGAACAGCACAGGCTTGGCTAATGTGCTCGGCGGACGAAACTCGAACTCGCCGTCAGCGGTTTCATGGTATTCCTTGAGATTCATATAGGTCGGCGCACGGTTCGTTTTGATAGCTGCCAAGGTTAACCAGCGGTACTTATCGGGAAGCTGCGGTTCTGTTGGCGCAAAAAGAAAAACCTTAGTCAGCTTTTCCCGACCGAAATCGGTTGACGCACCGTCTACATAATCCAAGTCCCCGCCCTGGTGCGCATTAAACACAATGGTAGTGGATGGATACTTTGCTTTGAGCCGCTCGATGGTCGGGTGTGCACTTTCCCCGGCGGCGTTCAGCACCACATGATTTGGGTACTTGGTAGTCTTGATCGCCTCGCCTGAACCACCGGCCAACTTTTTGTAAGGCTTACCGATGGACATTGGCGCTTCCTTCGGACGTGCATCACTTAATCCCGTCCAGCGAAAAAACTGTTCGTGTGTTGAGTAATCCGTAAATAACGGCGACATATCGTATGTTCGATTCTCGGGCAAATTTACCATTTCCTGTATCGCTGGGCCCGCGACGCCAAAATGAGTAGGAAATTTTCGCAGGTGTTCTGCACCAAAAATTCCGATCACGCCAGGCAGTTGAAACTTGGGGTCGCTGTTTATGGTGTTGGCCATTGAAAGATTACGGACAGTGACTTCTTCAGGGTCGTCCGGCGCATACCCAGGCCCCATTCTGCCGCAGTCAATACAATCAAATTTAAGGCCGCTGTTTATAATCGCCTCTCGGAGCTTTCCGGAGTTCTTATGTTCAACTACCAATGCCTCTTGCGATATATCTTTTTGCAGAGACCGAAAAAATTTCGTATCTTTTTCTAGGACATCAAAGTTACTGAAGTAGTCATCCACTGACGAAAACCCCTTGTACATTAGCGTCTGCACGGCAGCGGGATCTCTGGCAGACTTGTAACGCTTACTAAGAGGTGCGTCCTCCAACAAGACACGTTTCAATCGGGTTTCGGCATTTAACTGTCCGAACAATAACGTTGCAAACGGTGACCCATGTACCTCGCCGAAAAATACCGGCCCTAACTGAAGCTGGTAACTGGCTTTATTTTTGACATGTTCAAGATACTCCGCAGCTTGGTAACTTATCTTGCCGCTGCGTTGCGCATCCCAGATAAGATTCGGCTTTTCTTGATCATGGCGAGTGTTGTCAGCGCTTTGCGAATCATGCTTGCCAAGCGCGCCGGCGGTATCAGCCGAAACAGGCAGTTTGTGGCCATTGCCATCGATGATGATCGGTGTGGGGTAGCCTTTGACGCGCGTGTAGATATCTTCCTTTGTTTCAAGCAGGTGTCGCACCTCATCAACAAGGCCGCCTTTAGTGCAAAGCGACTCGCAACCGACCAATGTCAGTTTTTCAACTGAAGCGCCAGTGGCTGCGGATAATCGCGCTACAGTCGAGGCAATTTGCTCAGGGCCCAGCGCCCCGATTTTCCCGTCGGCTCCATGCCCAACCACTTCAAACTTCGCATTACGGCCTCCTCCCTCTATCGATCCTGAAACCACCTGAGCGTTGCCATCAGCTGTCGGAATGACAACAGTGGTTGTCGAGGGATGTTTAGCGGTCAACTGGGCAACCGCAAAATCGGCAGCCGGATCACCATGATTAGCGTTAATTAGAATATGGCGGTCAATTTTATTGGGGACGATTTCTTTGAAAAACCCATCGACCAAAGCCAGCTCTTTCACGCGTGTGTCGGCACCCAACGTACCTAACTTCTTGGAAATTGACTTTAGAATTTGTTGCGCGTCAATCAAGCGGGGACCTTCGCCGTTAAATATATGAACCTTTGTTTCCCCGACAGAGCCATACACCGCCGCGCCCGAACTGTACTTCGGCACGCCATCATCAGACGAATTAAACACAATCGATGTGGAAGGATGCTTCTTCTTAATCTGTTCGATTGCCGCGTTCGCAGAATCCCCTGCGCCGTTCACAACAACGTGACGCCAATATTTCTCGGCCACTACCGAAGCGCTTGTGCCACTACTTGGGGAGGCGCCAGAGGATTGCACTAGCTTGTACGGAAAATACCGCGACATGGGTGTCGCTAAATCTACCTGCCCTGTTGCTATGCTCGAAGGGTAATATACTTTCCCGGTTTGACCATCCGAAAAGGCAGGCGAAACGTCAAACACCCTCAATGGCGACACTCCGGAAAGTTCCTGCAATGCCGGATAAACGACGCCATTTACCGCTCGAGTGCGTAAATGTTCGGCTCCAAAAACTCCGATTACGCCTGGCTCTTTAAACCGACTATCACTGCGTATTTTGTCCGACATATAGTTATTTCGCAGTGCGTGTTCGGCCGACACGTCAGTCTTGGTTTTTCGCCCCCCATCAATGAAATCAAAGTTCACGCCTGCATCCATCACATGCTTCACCAGCTTCGCTTTAGCAGTAGCCGTTATTGTTCCATCGATGATCATGGAAACTCGGCGCGTAGCGTAACGATGATAAACATCGTTGGGGTCAGCGCTACTCACATTACTGAAATATTCGGCAATTTGAGACGTCCGCTCGGGAGTTAGCTGAATCGGGTTCCACCAAAAGTTACTCACTAACGACTCTAATGGCGGCAGCTCGAACAGTACGCGCTTAATGGCCCGCTCTTTAATTAGCTGCTCGACAATTAAGGAAGTAGCGGGAAGCCCATGGTACTCGCCCAGCAAGACGGGCCCTGTCTTTAACTGTTCGCGGGCATTATCGGTAACGCTCTTGAGGTAAGCGGCCGCTTCACTATCAATTAATCCCAGCCGTAAACCTTCGGAGATCAAATCTTCCGTTCCCGCATTTTTTGCTAGCGAGTTTGCTCCTGCCTGCGTTGTTTGAAATTCGTCATCGTTGCCTAATGCATGTGGATCGTTTGCCTGGGTGGGGGTCTTATCGCCCTGCGCGCTGATTCGTATCGCCGTGTCATAGCCCCTGACGTCCGTGACAGCTCCTTGCTGCTGTAGTAGCCCGCTCACTTCACTCACCAAGCTCGGGCCGTCTTTGGCACACGCCGTGCCGCAGCCCACCAGGGCCACTTTGTCGACAGTGCTGTTGCCATCGTTGGTTAGCTTTTGCACCACATCGGTGATTTGTTTGCCGTCTAACCCGCCGAGTTTCAGCCCGTCGCTGTGGCCGACTACTTCCACTTTTTTGCTGCCGCCTTCAGCCAGCGCGCCGCTCAGTACTTTGTGCCCGCCGTCGGCGGTTGGGGTGACGACGACGGTGTTGTCCGGGTGTTTGCTTGCGAGGTTCTGGACGGCTTTGTTCACCACTGGATCGGTGGTGTCGGTGTTGACTACAACGCGTTGGTCGAAGGTTTGTTTGACCTTCGGCGTATCGATGTCGGCAAAACGGCGGGCAGCAGGTTGAGGCGCATCCTGCACGTTGGTTGACCCGCTTTCGCTTTTGCGCGGCTGAGTGCGCGGCGCATCGGCAACGTGCACGTTGCGGCCAGCTTTCGGGGTGAAGAGCTTTTTCACCCCGGCCACGATTTCCTGCGCATCGCCGATCGAGATTTCGACTTTCACATCGGTGCCGGCCACGCGTTTGTTTTGCAGGACGCTGAGCTGTTTGTTGGCATCGGTGTTCAGCGGGCCGCTGATGCCGCCGGCAGCGCTGACTTTGCTTGGGTCGCCAACATCGATGGTCGCCGCGTTTTCGGCGATGTAATGCACCTGATCCACGCGACCAAATTCCAGCGTCACGCTCGGCAATCCGTTCTTGCTGATACCGCCGCCACCGCCGGCATAACCGCCGTCTTTGTTGCGGCTGTCTTGCAGGGTTTGCGCGGTGATGTTGCCGCCCACGTCGACGCTGCCCTGGCCTGGTTTTGAGGTGATATGCGCGCCGGTCAGGTTGAGGTTGCCGGCCACCTTGAGGTCCAGGTTGTCGGCGCTGATGCCCGCTTGCTCGGCGGTCAATTTGCTGTTGTCGAAGTCTTTGCCGCCCGAGGCACTGGTGCTGGCGGTGCCTTGGATGATGCCGTCCGTGGTTATCGCCACGCCGACGCTGGCGCTCCAGTTGCCGCGGGTGTGGTCCATTTCCGAGGTGTCTTGCACGCTGGTGATGGTCTGGTTGCCACCGATTTTGGCGCTGACGCTGTTGCCTTTGATGTTGGAGCCGATCAGGTTGTGGTCGCCGGCGGTTTCGATGCGGATGTCGGTGCCGCTGATCATGCCGTTGGTGTAGCTGGTGGATTTGCTCGTGGTTTCGTCGTAACTGCCGCTGGCGCCCGCGGACAAGCCCATGCCGACGCCCGTTGGCGCTGCACCAATACTGGCCGTGAGGCCTGCGGTGTGGGTGGTTACCGATTCGCTGCTGGTGCTGCTGCTTTTGGCCGCCGTTTGGGTCAGGTTGCCGGCGGATTTAATCGCCACTTTGCCGCCTTGCAGGTTCACGCCGTTGAGCGCGATGTCGCCTTTGGTGCTGGTCAGGCTGATGTTTCCGCCGATCTGGTTGATGTTTTGCGCACGGTTTTCAGCCTCTCGGGTTTCGAGGGTGTGTTGCATGCCGACCGTGACCGAGCCGCCGATGGCTTTGGCAATCTCGATCACTGGCACACCATTGGCAGCACTGGCCACACTGGCGCCGCCGCTGCGATCCAGCAGAATCTCGGCGGCCGCCCAACTCGGCACGCCCGCCACTAGCAGAGAAAGCGCGAGGTGTTTAAGCGAAAACGCCGGCGGCTTGGCCTCAACCGAACTAGCAGCAGGCCCCTGCCGCTGCCCAGGTTTGCGCTGGGCAGTAGTGATTTCCGCAACGGGAATTAAAAAGCCCAGGGGCTTGCTGAAGACGAGGCGAAAGCAGTGTTTGTTCATGACGGTTCTTCCCCTAGGGCTTATGTGCATAACCCTATGAAAAGCACGTCCTAGAGCCTGTACGAAGGCTCCGACCAGCTTCGCAGAACGAAGCTAAAACACTGCAGATTCCCCAGTGAAGCGGGCAGAAACGAACCCTCAATAACGAAAAAAGCGGCCCGAGGGCCGCCTTTTGTCAACGAACACTACTTAGTAGTACGCGTTTTCTTTGTTGGTGTGATCGGTAACGTCGCGAACGCCTTTGAGCTCAGGAATGCGTTCAAGCAAGGTTTTCTCGATGCCCTCTTTGAGGGTCAGGTCAACCTGGCCGCAACCTTGGCAACCGCCGCCGAATTTCAATACGGCAATGCCGTCTTCGACCACGTCGATCAGGCTGACTTCACCGCCGTGGCTGGCCAGCCCCGGGTTGATTTCGGTCTGCAGGTAATAGCTGATGCGCTCGTTGATGGGGCTGTCTTCGTTAACCATCGGAACTTTGGCGTTCGGTGCCTTGATGGTCAACTGGCCGCCCATGCGGTCGGTGGCGTAGTCGACTACCGCGTCTTCAAGGAAAGCTTCGCTGAAGGCGTCGATATAAGCGGTGAAGCTTTTCAGCGCTACGGCGTGGTCGTCTGGCTTCTCTTCGCCTGGCTTGCAATAGGCGATGCAGGTTTCAGCGTATTGGGTACCCGGCTGGGTGATGAAGATGCGGATGCCGATGCCGGTGGTGCTCTGCTTGCTCAGCAGGTCGGCTAGGTAATCGTGGGCAGCTTCAGTAATGGTGATGGCAGTCATGGCAACTCCTCGCAAACATGGGCGCAGTTTACGCCCATGGGGCGGGCGAATAAAGCCCTAGTAAATCAGTCAGGAATAGCCGATCTGTTTGTAAGAGGCTTCTGATAGTCCAGCCAGGCTTTGGCTTGCTGGAAAAAGCGCTTCTCGATCAGCTCGTAGCTCCCCCAAGAGGCGAGCACGATAGCCGGAATGCAGGCGCCGATCACCCAATAAATGTTTAGGTCGAAGCGCTGCGTCAGGTACCACCCCAACGACAAAACCAGCACGTGCACGAGGTATACCGAGTACGAGCAATCGCCAAGCGACTTGAGCACCCGGCTGCCACGGAAATAGCTTTCCAGCGAAATGCAGCTGGCCACAATCAATGCGCTCGGCACGCCCCAATGCAGCATGCGCACGGCGGTGTCCAGGTGATAAATGGTCAATAACGATCCGACGATGACCATCACCGGTAACCACCGGCCGGGTTGGATCCAGCCACGCTGATACATCATGCCCAGCACGATGCCGAACAGAAATTCATAAACGATGCTGTTGCGGTAGAAATCGCTCACCCAACTTTCCCGAGTCGCCACCGTGCCAACCAGAAACAGCGCACCGGCAATCAGCCACAGCCGGTAGCGCTCCGGCACACTGAAGCCAAGTGCGAACAGCAGGTAGAAGAACATCTCGTAATTGAGGGTCCAGCCCACGCTGAGAGTGGGATAAAGACCGAAGCCGCCAGGATTGTCGGCAGGAATAAACAGCAACGACAGCACAAAGTGCTGCAACTCGAAGCTTTGACCCGGCATCACGGGCTGGGCATAAACGATCAACAAGGCCGCCAGTAAGGAAAACAGCCAGTACGCCGGCACGATACGCAGCAGGCGATTAAGCAGAAAACGGCCGGCGGCGATGTCTTTGCCCTGGGTGGAGAGGTAGATGACAAAGCCACTGATCACAAAAAAAATGTCGACGCCCACGGCGCCTTTGTCGATAAAAAATTGGCCAAACGCACTGTCGGCTTTGAAATCGAAAAACACTTGCATGATGTGATGGCCAACCACCAACCACGCCGCCAGCGCCCTTAGCGCTTGCACTGAAATCAGCATAAATCCCTGCTCCCAACCACGACGCCTTCAGGCGCCAGAACCCGGCGCGCACATGGCAAACCGACACCACGGCGCGCCACCTCGCGTTACAGGGTTGACCGTAACGGCGGGGGAAAAGGTCCATAAATCAGGGGCAAGCGCTAACGATGCAGCACAAACAAATTCCCGTAGGAGCGGCTTTAGCCGCGATGCTGTTGGATCTCGAATATCCAAAGAATCGCGGCTAATCGAAATGCCGCCCAACCGCCCCCACAGGAGGAAGGCGGGTTTCGCAGCCTACAAATTCTCGTACCTATTCATGTCGAGAACCCCCGCCTCGACCGGCTCGGTGCGCTGGATGTAGCGGTCCAGGTCGTGGAAGTACTGCCAGAACTGCGGGTGTGAGCGGCGGATGCCCCAGCGCTGCACCACCTGTTCAAACGCCACGTCGTCGCGCACGCGCTCCAAGGTCGCGACGAACTCCGGCACCTGTTTCACCGGCACGTTAAACATGAAGTTTGGGTAGCTGCTCATCACGCCGGGGTACACCGTGAGCGTGTCCAGGCCCGGTTGATAACGCAGGCTCTCGCCCATCATGAAGGCCACGTTGCTGTGGGCGCGGTTGCGCAGCAGGCTGTAGACGTCGTAGCTGCCGTCTGCTTCTTCCACGCGCAACAAGGTCGCTTCGGGCAAGTCCTGGATCACTTTCAACCCGGCCGCCGGTTTGTTGGTCAGGCGGCTAAGCGCCTGCTCGGCGTCTTGCTGCGGTTTGGGAAAGTTGCGGCGGTAACAGTTGGCGTCGGCGCAGCGATTGATCGGGTCGGGCCGCATGTTGAAGCCGGCGTAACGCTCGGTCAGTTGCTTGGCGAAAATGTTTTTCGCATTCGCTTGCGGCAGGAACAGGCCCGTGGGGCTGTCGTTGTCGATGTCTTGGTAGTCCATCCACATCTTCAGCTTGCCGCCGTCCTGGTACCAGTCGCTGAGGATCTCGTCGCGCGCGTCGGCCGGCATCAGGCGCAGAAAATTCTGCTCGGCGCCGTTACGGATCAAGTCGAAATACAGCCGCGTCTGCGCCTGGTGCGAGACGTTGCCGAACACGTCGTAGTTGACCACCAACTGGTAATAGGTGCGCTCCAGCAGCGGGTAGTCCATCCACCACAGCGTTTGCGGCACCTCGCCAATCAAGCCTTTCTTCACCGTGGCGCTGTCGAAGTTGCGGAAGATCGACAGCACAGCGTTGTCGTTGCCCGCCCAGATATGCGACCAGCTTGGCGCCGGCGCGTCGGCGTAAGCATCTTTGCGCGCGTTTTCGTAGTCGTTGCGTTTGTCGCGGTACGCCCGCCACAGGCTCAAGGTGGCGCCCAGATCGTCGAGCTGGCCGGGCAAGGCGAGCTTCTCGGTGATTTGGCCCCGGTAGTTGGGGTCGGTGATGAACAGGTCGTGGTCGGGATCCTGGAAGATGACCCAGAAGTTATCGCGGATCACGTCCGTGGCGATCTGGCCCCGGCATACCGGACCGCGAATGAAGGTCTGCACAAAGTATTCGGCGTTTTCCAGCATGAACTGATACCGCGCCCGGGCAGGAATGGCGGCAAAGGTATCGAATGGATTGGCGCGACGCTGCGGGCCATACCCCGGCGAGGCTTGAACCTGCCAGTCATCGCCGTAAAACAGCTCCTTCACCCGTGCCAGCTTTTGCGGGCTCAGCGGATAGGTGATGTGGGTTTTATGCACGATCACGCCTTGAACCGGAATCAGGCGGTAATAGAAGACGGTGCCGGGGTCGTCGTTCGGTCGGCGGCTGGCGATCAGGTCGACCGGCGTACCGCTTGGCGTACGTGAGCGCACCACTTGAAAGAAATGGCGGTTATCGCCGTTCTGGAAGTACAGGTGCGCCAGGAACAAATGCTCGTACAGCCAACGTGCCGCCAAACCCTCGCGCGCGCCAGGGGCGTTGAACAGGTCTTCCCACTGCTTGATTTGCGCCAGTTCTATACCGTTGGCCATCAGCGCTTGCTGGTCCAGCGGCGCGCCGGCGGCCAGCCACTGTTGCAGCGTCTGCAATTCACCCGCCGTCAGGCCCGTCACGCCCAACGGCATGCCTTCCAGCGGATGCGTCTTGGCGTAACGGTCGAATTCGCCCGGCGTGGGGCAGGAATTGGGCCGCTCTACCCCGAGCTGGATGCTCTCGGGCAGTCTGGCGTTGGGCTCTACGGGGTGCTGCTGTCCCAGCTCCAACATGCGCGCCATCAGCGCCGCCTGGCCGCCCTGGGCGTCGAGCACGGACGAAAAGCCCTTGCGCTGCCACGCCGCCGGGCTATGGGCATCAAGAAACAAGCGCGTGGTGTCTACCGCTACGGTGCGGCCGCCGTCGTACACAGGCGTTTTCGTCGCCCCGCGTGACACGCCCTCGGCGCTGCCCATATTCAACTGGCACGGCGCGTCGTAGCAGGCGTGGCAGGCGACGCACTTCTCCGTGAGGATCGGTTGCACGTCGCGGGTATAAGAGATGGATTCGGCCCCGGCACCCATGGCGAAAAACCACAAGACTGCTGCGACGTAAGAGCGGTATGGCATGGGCACTTCCTTCAGGCGCAAGGGAGCGAGTTTAGCGAGATGCGCCGCTGCAGGCACCGTCGGCATGGAGATGAGCAGTGTTTTTTTGTAATCGCGGTTCACGCGGGGTAACGGTTTTGTGGGGGATCGTCTAGGCGCCAACATGAGCCAAATTCATGTCAACCCGCCATGTGCTCCAGCCGGTTGCAGCTTTGCTATTATCGCGCCCACTTAATTCCGCGCTTTTCAGGTAATGCCTACATGTCCGATCGCCAAGCCCGACTCCAGTCTCTTCAGCACGCCCTGAGTGAGCGCATTCTGATTCTCGACGGCGGCATGGGCACGATGATTCAGAGCTATCGCCTGGAGGAGGAGGATTACCGGGGCAAGCGCTTCGCCGACTGGCCGAGCGATGTGAAGGGCAACAACGACCTGCTGCTGCTTAGCCGTCCCGATGTGATTCAGGCTATCGAGAAGGCTTATCTCGATGCCGGCGCCGACATTCTGGAAACCAACACCTTCAACGCCACGCAAGTGTCGCAAGCCGATTACGGCATGGAAGCGCTGGTGTATGAGCTGAACGTGGAAGGCGCCCGCCTGGCGCGCCAGGTGGCGGATGCGAAAACCCTGGAAACCCCGGACCGTCCGCGCTTCGTTGCCGGGGTGCTTGGCCCGACCTCACGCACCTGTTCGCTGTCGCCCGACGTTAACAACCCCGGCTACCGCAACGTCACCTTTGACGAGCTGGTGGAGAACTATTCCGAAGCCACCCGCGGCCTGATCGAAGGCGGCGCGGACATGATTCTGATCGAAACCATTTTCGACACCCTCAACGCCAAGGCGGCAATTTTCGCGGTGCAAGGCGTTTATGAAGAAGTGGGGTTCGAGCTGCCAATCATGATTTCCGGCACCATCACCGACGCCTCCGGCCGCACCCTTTCCGGCCAGACCACCGAAGCGTTCTGGAACTCGGTCAGCCACGCCAAGCCGATTTCCGTTGGTTTGAACTGCGCGCTCGGCGCCAAGGAACTGCGTCCGTACCTGGAAGAGCTTTCGGGCAAGGCCGACACCCATGTGTCCGCCCACCCCAACGCCGGCTTGCCGAACGCCTTTGGTGAATACGACGAAAGCCCGGCGGAAATGGCCGTGGTGGTTGAAGAATTTGCCGCCTCGGGTTTTCTCAACATCGTCGGCGGCTGCTGCGGCACCACGCCCGCGCACATCAAGGCCATCGCCGAGGCCGTAAGCAAGTACAAGCCGCGCGCGATCCCTGACATTCCCAAAGCCTGCCGCCTTTCCGGGCTGGAGCCGTTCACCATCGACCGTCAGTCGTTGTTTGTGAACGTCGGCGAGCGCACCAACATCACCGGCAGCGCCAAGTTCGCCCGCCTGATTCGTGAAGACAACTACACCGAAGCCCTGGAAGTGGCGCTGCAACAGGTGGAAGCCGGCGCCCAGGTGATCGACATCAACATGGACGAGGGCATGCTCGATTCGAAGAAGGCGATGGTCACCTTCCTCAATCTGATCGCCTCCGAGCCGGACATTTCCCGCGTGCCGATCATGATCGACTCCTCCAAGTGGGAAGTGATCGAAGCGGGCCTCAAGTGCATTCAGGGCAAGGGCATCGTCAACTCGATTTCCATGAAAGAAGGCGTCGAGCAGTTCATTCACCACGCCAAACTGTGCAAGCGCTACGGCGCCGCCGTGGTGGTGATGGCGTTCGACGAACTCGGCCAGGCCGACACCGAACAGCGCAAGATCGAAATCTGCAAGCGCTCCTACGACATTCTCGTGGACGAAGTCGGCTTCCCGCCGCAAGACATCATCTTCGACCCGAACATTTTTGCCGTGGCCACCGGCATCGAGGAACACAACAACTACGCCGTCGACTTCATCAACGCCTGCGCCTACATCCGCGACCACCTGCCCTACGCCTTGAGTTCGGGCGGTGTGTCCAACGTGTCGTTCTCGTTCCGGGGCAACAACCCGGTGCGCGAGGCCATTCACTCGGTGTTCTTGTATTACGCGATCAAAAACGGCCTGACCATGGGCATCGTCAATGCCGGTCAGCTGGAGATTTACGACCAGATTCCCGCCGAGCTGCGCGACCGCGTGGAAGACGTGGTGCTCAACCGCACGCCGAACGGCACCGACGCCCTGCTGGCCATCGCCGACAACTACAAAGGCGACGGCAGCGTTAAAGAAGCGGAAACCGAAGAGTGGCGTTCCTGGACCGTCGGCAAGCGCCTGGAACACGCCCTGGTCAAGGGCATTACCACGCACATCGTCGAAGACACCGAAGAAGCGCGGCAGCAATGCAAGCGCCCGATCGAGGTGATCGAAGGCCCGCTGATGGCCGGCATGAACGTGGTCGGCGACCTGTTCGGCGCTGGCAAAATGTTCCTGCCGCAGGTGGTGAAATCCGCCCGCGTGATGAAGCAGGCCGTGGCGCACCTGATTCCCTTTATCGAGCTGGAAAAAGGCGACAAGCCTGAAGCCAAGGGCAAGATTCTGATGGCGACGGTGAAAGGCGACGTGCACGACATCGGCAAGAACATTGTCGGCGTGGTGCTCGGCTGTAACGGCTACGACATCGTCGACCTGGGCGTGATGGTGCCGGCGGAGAAGATTCTGCAAACGGCGATTGCCGAGAAGTGCGACATCATCGGCCTGTCGGGCCTGATCACGCCGTCGCTGGACGAAATGGTGCACGTTGCCCGCGAAATGCAGCGCCAGGGCTTCACCCTGCCGCTGATGATCGGCGGCGCCACCACCTCGAAAGCGCACACGGCGGTAAAAATCGAGCCCAAGTACCAGAACGATGCCGTGGTGTACGTGACCGACGCCTCGCGCGCCGTGGGCGTGGCCACGCAGTTGCTGTCCAAGGAACTGAAAGCCGGCTTCGTCGAAAGCACCCGCAAAGACTATGTGGAAGTGCGCGAGCGTACCGCCAACCGCAGCGCCCGCACCGAGCGCCTGAGCTACCCCGCCGCGGTGGCGAAGAAACCGCAATTCGATTGGGCCAGCTACCAGCCCAGCGTGCCGACATTTACCGGCGTGAAGGTGCTGGAAGACATCGACCTCAACGTGCTGGCCGAGTACATCGACTGGACGCCGTTTTTTATCTCGTGGGACCTGGCCGGCAAATTCCCGCGCATTCTCACCGACGAAGTGGTCGGCGAAGCGGCCACGGCGCTGTACAAAGACGCCCGCGAAATGCTCACCAAACTGATTGACGGCAAGCTGATCAAAGCCCGCGCCGTGTTCGGCTTCTGGCCGGCCAATCAGGTGCAGGACGACGACATCGAGCTGTACGGCGACGATGGCAAGCCGTTGGCCAAGCTGCATCACCTGCGCCAGCAAATCATCAAAACCGACGGCAAGCCGAACTTCTCACTGGCCGATTTCGTCGCGCCGAAAAGCAGCGGCATCACCGACTACGTGGGCGGCTTTATCACCACGGCCGGCATCGGCGCCGAAGAAGTGGCCAAGGCTTATCAAGACGCCGGCGACGACTATAACTCGATCATGGTCAAAGCCCTGGCCGACCGCCTGGCCGAAGCCTGCGCCGAGTGGCTGCACCAACAGGTGCGCAAAACCCACTGGGGCTACGACCCGGAAGAAACGCTAAGTAACGACGAGCTGATCAAGGAAGCCTACAAAGGCATCCGCCCTGCCCCCGGTTACCCGGCCTGCCCGGACCACACCGAGAAAGGCACGCTGTTCACCCTGCTCGACCCGGCCGCCGAGGAAAACAAAGCGGGCGTGAGCGGTGTGTTCCTGACCGAGCACTACGCCATGTTCCCGGCGGCAGCGGTCAGCGGCTGGTACTTCGCCCATCCACAGGCGCAGTACTTTGCGGTGGGTAAGGTGGATAAGGATCAGGTCGAGAGCTACACGGCGCGCAAGGGCCAGGATCTGGCTGTGACCGAGCGTTGGTTGGCGCCGAATTTGGGGTATGACAACTAAGTTCGGCCTCTGCGCTGTTTTTACCCTCTCCCCTAGCCCCTCTCCCGAAACGGGAGAGGGGAATTCTATCCGCGTGTAATTTCCTCTATGCATACGCTTGAACAACTGCGCAGTGGCGAGCTGGCTGGCATCAAGCGGCTGGATTTGTCCTGCGGGCTGACTGAGTTTCCCGACGAGATCTTCGCGCTGGCCGACAGCCTGGAAGTGCTCAACTTATCCGGCAACCAGCTCACCGCCCTGCCCTCGGATTTGCCGCGACTGCCTAAGCTCAAGGTGCTGTTCTGTTCCGACAACCCGTTCACCCACGTGCCCGAAGTGCTCGGTGATTGCGCGCAGTTGGAAATGGTCGGCTTCAAGGCCAACCGCATTGCCCATGTGCCGGCGGCCGCGCTGCCAGCGCAGTTGCGCTGGCTGATTCTGAGCGACAACCAGGTCGCCGAATTGCCACGTGAACTCGGCGAGCGGCCGCGTTTGCAAAAGCTGATGCTCGCCGGCAATCGCCTTAGCGCCCTGCCCGACAGCCTGAGCGCCCTTTCTAACCTGCAACTGCTGCGCATCGCCGCCAACCGCTTCGAGCGGTTGCCGGCGTGGTTGCTGGAATTGCCGCAACTGGCGTGGCTGGCGTATGCCGGCAATCCGGTCAGTGATGTGGCAGAGCGCGCGGTGTTGGCCGCTCACCCGGTGGCGGCCATTGCCCGGGCGCAGTTGCAGCTGGGTGACGTGTTGGGCGAAGGCGCCTCGGGGGTGATTCACGCGGCGCAGTGGCAAGCGCCGGACCAGGCGCCGCGTGCCATGGCCGCCAAGCTGTTTCGCGGAGAGGTCACCAGCGACGGCCTGCCCCACAGTGAAATGGCCGCGTGCCTGGCGGCGGGTAATCACCCGAATCTGATCGGCGTCGCCGGCCCCCTTCAAGCCGAAGCCGGCGCGCCGCCTGGCCTGTTGCTGGAGCGCATCAATGCCGACTACCGCGTGTTGGCCGGGCCGCCGTCGTTAGCCAGTTGCACCCGCGACTGCTATGCCGAAGAACGCCGCTTCTCGCTGGCGCAAGCGTTGTCCATCGCCCGTGCCGTCGCCTCCGCCGGCGCCCATCTGCATGGCAACGGCATTCTCCATGGCGATCTATACGCCCATAACCTGCTGGTGAACGACGCCGGCCACTGCCTGCTCGGCGATTTTGGCGCCGCCTCGTTCTTCGACCCGAGAAGCGCACAGGGCCAGGCACTGCAACGCATCGAAGCGCGAGCGTTTGGTTGTGTGCTGGAAGAATTGCTCGAACGCTGCGACGAGGCGCCGGAGCGGTTGTGGCAGTTGCAGCGCGCCTGTGTGGCGCCGAACGTGGCAGAGCGGCCAGATTTCCCGGCCATCCTTCAGACGCTTTGACAGCTTGAGCGCCGGGCTAACCGCTACATCTGCGCCCGGTATTCCCCTGGCGTGCTGTCGAACCAGCGCCTGAACGCCCGGAAAAAATTACTCGGATCGGCAAACCCCAGCAGGTACGCAATCTCCAGCAACGTCAGCTCCGGCTGCGCCAGATACTGCACCGCCAGCTCGCGGCGGGTGTCGTCGAGCAACTGTTGAAAACTGGTGCCCTCCTCTTGCAACCGGCGCTGCAAGGTCCGTTGCGACAGGTGCAACGCCTGCGCCACGGTGTCGCGCTTGGGCTCGCCCTGCGGCAACAACCGGCAGAGCAATTGGCGCGCCTGGTGGGTCATGCGGCTTTCGGAAAAACGCGCCAGGTATTCGCCGGCAAAACGGTCGTGCAATTGCGCCAGCGCCGGGTTGGCGCTGGGAATCGGCGCGTCGAGGTCGGCGCGTTCGAACACCAGGGCGTAATGCTCGGCGTTGAACTGCAGCGGTGCCTGGAACACTTGCTGATACGGCGCCAGATCGGCCGGCGGTTCGCCCTGGAAGCAGGCTTTCAGCGGGCGCAATTCCTTACCAGTGATCCAACGGCAAAACGACAGCGTGTAAGCCAACGAGGCCTCGGCACTCTGCCGCGCAGGAATCAGGCGATCACCGTGAATCGCCAGGGTCAGGGCGTAGCCCTCGGGCAGCGGGCGGAAGTTGAGGTCGGCGCCTTCAGCGATAATTCGCTGGAAACGCACCAGGCGCGTGAAGGCTTCTTTCAGCGTGCGACTGGACATGCACGCGTAGCCCACTACATGAAAGGACGCCGGGCGTACGACCTTGGCCAGGTTCAGGCCAATCGCCGGGTTGCCAGAGAGCTGCACCGCGCGGCCCCAAACGCGGGTCATGCCGTCCTGGGAAAAACGCGCATCGGGGTCATTCAAGGCTTGGTAATCCAGCCCCAACTCGGCAAACAGCTGACGGCAATCGACGCCACCCATTTCCAGCCCATTGACGATGGCCAGTACCCAACTCGAAGAAGTCGTACGTTCGCTCATGCAAGAGTTCTTGTTCTAGTCACGGGAGCCGCGCGAAGGCGGAACGAGCGCAAGGATACTAAAGTGGCGCTGATTGTCACTGGCCCACGAAGACACTCGACCTACACTTCAGTGCACCGTGTCCTACAGACAGCCATACCTAGGAAAACAACAGGAGGTGTGCCATGAGCACGCAAACCGCCGAACGTTTCACCAGTTTTGCGCAGTTCTATCCCTACTACCTGCAAGAGCACAGCAACCCGGTATGCCGCCGTCTGCACTACGTTGGCAGCCTGTTGGTGCTGAGCATTCTTGGCTATGCACTTTTTACGCAGCAGTGGTTGTGGCTGCTGGCCATGCCGCTCGCCGGTTATGGGTTTGCGTGGGTGGGGCATTTTATTTTTGAGAAGAATCGGCCCGCTACTTTTGACTATCCGCTGTGGAGTCTCGCCGGAGATTGGGTGATGCTCAAAGATGCCTTCACCGGCCGAATTCCCTTTTAACGGGCCTGATCTTCGACCATGCGGCGTTGAAAGCGGGATTCGAAAATGCTCATTGGCTACAGCCAACTCCGCTTTTCTCACCCACTTTCGCCTTGCCTGGCCTTCGCTCAGACCCGTTAAGACATGGCATCTCTTCGACCAGGCGGCGTTGAAAGCGGGATTTGAAAAAGCTCATTGGCTACAGCCAGCTCCGCTTTTCTCGCCCACTTTCGCCTTGCCTGGCCTTTGCTCAGACCCGTTAAGAACGCAACTTTCATCTAAAAAAACAAAAACAATCGCGGAGAACCTGATGAACGCTCACGCCCGCTTCACCCATATGCAAGACGGAACCGCCGAGGACTGGGCGATCATCGCTCAAGATTTCATGGCGTTTGCCAAGCTGTTGCCCGACCGGGTGATGACGCACCTCAAGCTGCTGGATGGCGACTTCGGGGGCTTTCCCGTGGACCGTCTGACCCATTCGCTGCAAACCGCCACCCGCGCCCACCGTGATGGGCGCGATGAGGAATACGTGGTGTGCGCGCTGTTGCATGACATTGGCGACACCCTCGGCACCTTTAACCATCCGGATATCGCAGCGGCCATGCTCAAGCCGTTTGTGAGTGAGGAAAACCTGTGGATGGTCGAGAAACACGGCATTTTCCAGGGTTATTACTTCTTTCATCACCTGGGCATGGACCGGCTGCTGCGTGAGCAATTTAAGGACCACCCGCAGTACCTGCGCACTATTGAGTTCTGCGCCAAGTACGATGCCGCCGCTTTCGACCCGGCCTATGAGCACCTGCCGCTGGAGTTCTTCGAACCGATGCTGCGGCGCCTGTTTGCCCAGCCTAAAAACTCGGTTTATAAGGCTGTAACCGAGCCATCAATCTGAAACCATAGTGCTATCACCGACCGCTGGAGCCCTTGTCTCCAGCCTTTCGGCGGGCGGTATTGGCGGTCCATCTTTTGCTGGTTATGATCCCGCACCAACCAAAAGCATGGCCTCTGTTTTGCAGAGAGCGAAGACGTCCTACAGAGACGTCAGAAAACCAGCAGGGATCGTGTCAACGCTATGAAGTCAGCCAGTATCGATCGTCCGATTGACTTACCTTCTTTACCTCTGCGCGAGTATTACTCGCGAGTGCTGGCTTACATCGCCATGGCGGCCAGCATCGCGGCTGGCACCTTTGTGCAGTATTTCGGCTACAACATCCTCTGGATGGTGCCTTACGCCCTGCTTTATCCCCATCTTGCCCACCACCTGAGTCAGCGTTTCAAGCGCGAGCACGCGCGTGAAACCGATCTGGTGTTGCTGTTTATCGACTCGCTGCACTGCGGCGCCGCCATTGCCCTGCTGGGTTTTTCGGTGGTGCCGAGTTTGATGATCGTGCTGACGCTGGTGTTTAGCGCGCTGATCATTGGCGGCCTGCGTTACCTGGGCCTGGCCCTGCTGATTACCGTTAGCGGCGTGGTGCTCACCAGCGTCATCGTGCAGCCGGAAGTCAAAGCCACCACGCCCACCTTGGTGTCGCTGATCAGCGTGGTGTTCAGCACGTTGTACATCTGCATCACCGCCTATTTCGTGCACCAACAAGGGCTGCGTCTGGACGTAGCGCGCAGCGAAATCAAGCGCGAGCAGGAAAAAGCCGCACGCCTGGCGCGAAACCTCGCCAAGTACTTGTCTCCGCAGGTGTGGGAATCGATTTTCAGCGGCAAGAAAAGCGTGCGCCTGGAAACCCAGCGCAAAAAGCTCACGGTGTTTTTCTCTGACATCAAGGGCTTTACCGAGCTGTCTGAAGAGTTGGAAGCCGAAGCGCTGACCGATCTGCTCAACACCTACCTCAATGAAATGTCGAAGATCACCCTGAAATACGGCGGCACCATCGACAAGTTCATTGGTGACTGCGTGATGGTGTTTTTCGGCGATCCGTCCAGCCAGGGCGCCAAGAAAGATGCGGTGAACGCCGTGTCCATGGCCATCGCCATGCGCAAGCACATGAAAGTGTTGCGCCAACAATGGCGAGCGCAAGGCATCACCAAACCGCTGGAAATTCGCATGGGGTTGAACACCGGTTATTGCACGGTAGGCAACTTCGGCGCCGACACGCGCATGGACTACACCATCATCGGCCGCGACGTGAACCTGGCCAGCCGCCTGGAAAGCGCCGCCGAGTCCGGGGAAATTCTGATTTCCCACGAGACCTACTCGCTGATCAAAGACGTGATCATGTGCCGCGACAAAGGCCAGATCACCGTCAAAGGCTTCACCCGTCCGGTGCAGATTTACCAAGTGGTCGACTTCCGTCGCGACCTGGGCGCTGCGTCGAGCTATGTGGAGCATGAATTGCCAGGCTTCTCTATGTACCTGGATACCAACGGCATTCAGAACTACGACAAAGAGCGCGTGATTCAGGCGCTGAACCTGGCGGCGGAGAAGTTGCGCGATAAGGTGATCGTCTAAATAGTAATCGGCGTTTACCGCCGCCCTCTCCCCCGGCCCCTCTCCCGCAAGCGGGCGAGGGGAGACAATCCAAACGGCGATCAGCCCCCTCTCCCGCTTGCGGGAGAGGGTTGGGGAGAGGGAAATTTACGCGACGACCTTAATCCCAAGGTCGACCACTTCCCCATCCAGCAACGGCTGCTGCGCCAGAAATTCCAACGCCGATGCCCGCCACGATTGTTTCTGCGCCGCCTGCGCGCAGCGCTGCCGATCCAGACTCAGCGCCGCCAGGCACGCGCGCCGCAAATCCTCGTCCATCACGCCGCTAATGCCCTCTTCCAGCACATCCAACGGACCTGGCACCGGAAACGCCGCCACCGGCGTGCCGCAGGCCAGCGCTTCAAGCATCACCAGCCCGTAGGTATCGGTGCGCGAGGGAAACACCAGCACGCTGGCTTCGGCATACGCCCGGGCCAACGTAGCGCCGTGCTGATAACCGTGAAAACGCACCTGCGGGTAGCGGCTTTGCAGCTCGGCACGCTGCGGGCCGTCGCCGATCACGTGTTTCTCGCCGGGAAGGTCCAGGCGCAAAAACGCGTCCAGATTTTTCTCCGGCGCCACCCGCCCCACATAGAGAAACGCCAGCTTGCCGGGCGTCTGCAGCGTTGGCGTGAAGCGCGTCAGGTCCACGCCTTTGCGCCACAGTCCAAGGCGTTGCAGGCCCCAGCTGGCGAACTCGCTGCGCAGCCGCTCGGTGGTCACCAGCACCGCCTGACTCGGTTGATGAAACCGGCGCAGGTAGGCGTAGCCCCAGGCCAAGGGAATGCGCGGCCAGCGGGTGTGGACGTATTCGGGAAAGCGCGTATGAATGGCGCTGGAGAACGCCAGCCCGCGTTTGCTTAACCAGCGCCGCGCGGTCCAGCCCAGCGGGCCTTCGGTGGCGAGGTGAACGCAGTCGGGGCGAAAATCGCGAATCGCCGGGCCGACCCGCCATAGGTCCCACACCAGCGGAATCTCTGGGTAAGTGGGGCACGGCACGTGGCGAAAATCTGTCGGCGACAGCAGCTTGACCAGATGGCCCAGCCCACGCAGCTCAGCGATGAGCGCTTGCAGGCTGGTGACTACGCCGTTTACCTGCGGCGTCCAGGCGTCGGTGACGATCAGAATCCTCATGCAGTGGTTTCGCGCGGCGCCGCTTCGGCCACCACGGCTGCGGGCGGATTCGCCAACGCGGCGCCCACAACGGCTGCCACAACAGCGCCGGCGGCTTGCTCCTCAGCAGCCTGCGGCGCCTGACGGGCGTGCTCGTCGGCCAGACGATAGAGCTCGATGCTGCCGTCCAGGTGTTCGATCAGCGCGGTGCAGCTTTCCACCCAGTCGCCGCAGTTCATGTATTCCACGTCGCCCATCTGGCGAATTTCGGCATGGTGAATATGGCCGCACACCACACCGTTGAAGCCGCGCTTGTTGCATTCGTGGGCGATGGCTTCTTCGAAGTCACTGATGAAGTTCACCGCGCTTTTCACCTTGTGCTTCAGGTACGCCGACAGCGACCAATAGCCGTAGCCGTACTTGCGCCGCCAGTGGTTCAGCCAGCGGTTCAGGGTGAGGGTGAATTCGTAGGCCGAGTCGCCGAGAAAGGCCAGCCAGCGGTGGTAGCGGGTAATCACGTCGAACTGGTCGCCGTGAATCACCAGCAGTCGACGGCCATCGGCGGTGATGTGCTCGGCTTCGTCGACCAACTGGATGTTGCCCAGAATCAGCTTGGAATAACGGCGCAGGAATTCGTCGTGGTTGCCGGTGACGTACACCACTTCGGTGCCGCGCTTGCTCATGGTTAGCAGCCGGCGAATCACGTTGGTGTGGGCCTGGGGCCAGAAGATGCCGCTGCGCAGGCGCCAGCCGTCGATGATGTCGCCTACCAGGTAAACCTTGTCGGCCTGATAGCGTTTGAGAAACTGCGACAGGTGTTCGGCCTGGCAATCGCGCGTGCCCAAGTGCACGTCGGAAATCCACAGGGTACGTACACGTTGCTTACGGCTGGGTTTTACGAGCTGAGCGCTGCTCATGGGCGCGGCCTCCGGCAGGGTTTAATGGAGGGTGAAGGCTGCGGGTGACCTGCGTGTGACATGCCCAAGACAAACTGATGACAACGCTTCCCCAGCCCGTGCGCATGGGTAAACTGCGCCTCTGTGCTAAGGAGCCCGCCATGCACTCGATTTTGTCCCTGCGCCATTACGGCGATGAGTTGATCGCCCATAGCCACAGCCACGCGCAAATCGTCTTTGGTCTTAACGGTCGCTTGGAATTTGAGGTGGAAGGCCAAGCAAGCCTGCTGCGCGGCCAACAGCTGTTGGTGATTCCCAGCGGCTCGCACCACGCCTGCGAAAGCAGTGAAGGCAGCGATTGCATGGTGTTCGATGTGCCCGACAGCCACTGGCTGCGCAGTCGCCTCGGCGCCCACGCCGACAATGGCCAACGCCTGCTCGACCGCCCGCAAACCCTGACCCTCGGCGGCGCGCAGCAACAGCTGGTGAATTGGCTAATCGCCAGCCCGATTGCCGACCCGGTCATCGCCCAGCAAGGCGCAGCGCTGTTACTGGCCAGCCTGGCCAGCGCGCCCGCCGCGTCGCCGGTGGCTGGGAAACTGCCGCTGGCGAGCCTTGATCGCTACATTGACCAGCACGCCGCGCACCCTGTGCAGGTCGCCGACCTGGCGCGCCTCAGCGGCTTGTCGGCAGCGCGCTTTCACGCCCGCTTTCTTCAGCAAACCGGGCAAACGCCGATGGACTACGTTCGCCAGCGTCGCCTGCGACAGGGCATTGACCTGCTGCGCAGCACCGCGCTGCCGGTCGGCGAGGTGGCGCAACGGGTCGGCTACAGTTCGCAAAGCGCCTTCACAGCCGCCCTCGCCCGGCATGTCGGCACCACGCCCAGGCAACTGCGGCGCGCGCGGTAGCCGCGAGAGCCTGGCGACAATGACCGCGAGCCTGGCGACAGACAGACGCCGGGACGCTGCCTACACTGCGCCGATCAGTGTCCCCGGAGCCGCTATGAACACCATTGAATGGCAAGACTTTGAGCGCGTGGAGCTGCGCGTCGGCACCATCTGCCATGCCGAACCGAACGCCAAGGCACGCAAGCCCGCCTATGTGCTGCAAATCGATCTCGGCCCGCTCGGGCTGAAGACCTCCAGCGCACAAATCACCGACCACTACAACGCTGAAAGCCTGATCGGCAAGCAGGTGCTATGCGTGTGCAACTTCGCGCCAAAATCCATCGCGGGCGTGCGCTCCGAGGTGCTGGTGACGGGCGCGTATGACGGAGAAAATCGGGTAGTCTTGGCCAGCTTTGAGCAGGCGCTGCCTAACGGTGCGCGTTTGGCGTAGGCGTTCAACATCCTGTAGGAGCGGTTGGGCGGCACTCCGATTCGCCGCGATGCTTTTGAATCAAATTTAAGGACCCCCATGAACCACCGCTCTGCCCTCACCGCCCTGCACTGCGGCGCCCTGATGTTTGGTTTTACCGGCGTGCTGGGCAAACTGGCGACCACTACGCCAAGCATGATCGTGTTCGGCCGCGCGCTGTTTGCGGTGCTGGCCTTGGCGGTGTTTGCTGCGCCGATCGCGCGAATTCCCTGGCAGCGTTTGCGCGCCCACGATTGGGCACGCTTGGCCTTGGGCGGTGTGTTGCTGGCCGGGCACTGGGTGAGTTTTTTTATCTCGGTGAAGGTGGCCGGCGTGGCCATCGCCACGCTCGGGTTCACCAGCTTTCCGGCGCTGACGGTAATTCTCGAAGGGCTGATTTTCCGCGAGCGCATTCGCCGCAATGAGATCGTGCTGGTGTGCCTGGTGAGTATCGGTCTGGTGCTGGTCACACCCGACTTCAACCTGGCCAGCGGCGCCACCACCGGCCTGCTCTGGGGCGTGCTCTCGGGCCTGCTGTTCGCGCTGTTGTCATTGGTTAACCGCGCAGGCTCCGGCAAGGTCGGGCCCGTGCAGTCGGCGTTGTGTCAGAACCTGGTCGTGGCGCTGTGTTTGCTGCCCTTCGCGGCAACGGAGCTGCCGAGCGTGTCGGCCATGAATTGGTTGTGGATTGCGCTGCTCGGCGTGTTCTGCACCGGCGTCGCCCACAGCCTGTTCGTCGCCAGCCTGGACGTGCTCAAAGCCCGCACCGCCGCCGTGGTGTTTGCCTTGGAGCCGGTGTACGGCATCACCTTCGCCTGGCTGATTTTTTCCGAAACGCCGACGCTGCGCATGATGGCTGGTGGCGCGTTGATCATCTTCGCGATTTTCTTGTCCGCCCGCATGGGCGACGGCAAGCCGGTGGAGCCGGTAGACGCCCAAGCCGCGCGGCCGTGAGTGACTAGTCCGCCGCTGGCGTGGCCCGGTCGTTATGGCCAAGGTCGCGCTCGGGGTCGATCACATCGCGCACCCGCTGTTTCAGCACCTTGGCCTCGGGAAACCCGCCATCGGCCTTGCGTTCCCAAATCTGCACGTCGCCACAGGTGATGCGGAACACGCCGCCGGTGCCGGGTTCCAGGCTGACCTTGGCCAAATCCTGGCCAAAGGTGGACAACAATTCCTGCGCCAACCAGGCGGCGCGCAGCAGCCATTGGCATTGCGTGCAGTAGGTAATGGTGACGTCAGCTTTGTTGTCCATGGTGCACTCCTGAAAACATAAAAAAGCCCGCGGCTATGAGGCACGCGGGCTTTTTGCTTGGGCCTTGCTCAGGCGATTTTAGCCAGCAACCTCGACGCTTCGCGCTTCTGCTCTTCGTCGCCTTCGTTGATCAGCTCGTTGAGGATGTCGCAGGCGCTTTCCAAGTGACCTTGCTCGATATAGGCCAGTGCCTGGTTGAACTTGGCCAGGTTGTCGCGGCGCGAGTCCAAATGGTCGAGGTCGTCCAGCGGCTCATCCTCTTCAACCAGCGGTTGGCTGAGATACTCGCCCTCGTCCACGCCCTTGCCGAACCAGCCTTCGTCATGGGTCTCTTCGACCACCATGGACGACTCGGCGAACGGGCTGTTCAAGTCCATTTTCTCAAGCTCTGGCGCCGGATCGTTGCTGGCTTTCTGCGCGGCTTCGGCTTTGCTGCGGGCGTTGGCAGAGAACGGGCTGATCAGGTCCCAGTCGGGGTCGAGGGAGAAGTCGTCAAGGTTGAACTGGTCGTCCTCGGCCACCGGCTGGCTTACCAGCGGCTGCGGCTCGTCCAACGCCAACACGGCGTCGTCGAACACGTCGGCCGCTGGTTCTTCGGCCAGCGGGCGCTCAAACATTTCCGGGTGACGCGCTTTGAGCTGAGCGATGGGCGCGTCGGGGTAACCGGCGTCGAGCAGAATTTCTTCCTCGCGCTGGAAGCCACGGGCATCGCCCAGTTGCGCCAACACTTCAAGCAAGCGGAAGCGGATATCGCTGCGCTGCGGCTCTGCATCCAGGGCGCGGCGCAGGCTGGCGGCAGCCTCGCTGAACCGGCCATAGGCGATGTAGATGTTGGCCCCTTCCAGGGTGTCGGTCGGGCTGGCGGCACGCGCTTCGGTGGTGGCCACGACGGCGCGTGGCTTGGCCACTACCGGCGCGGGCGCAACGGGTTCGCTGTCGTAATCGTCGAGGTCGAAGTCGTCGTCTTCATCCTGCGCCTGGCCTGCCGGAGCGACCACGATGACCGGCTGCGGCTCTGGCTCTCGACGCGAGCGGCGCCAGAACAGCACACCGAGCAACGCCAGCAGCAGCGCGCCCACCAAGGCCCACAGCGCGCCATACCAGGTGTTATCGGCAGGCTGTTGCGCAACCACCGGGGCGGATGGTTCAGCCACGTTGCTGCCCTCAGCCGGCGCCGGCGATTGCTGGGCGCTGAGCTGGGCTTTGAGGTCGGCCAGCTGTTTGTCCTTGGCGGCGGATTGCTCCATCAACTGCTGCACTTGCAACGTCAGTTCCGCCAGGCTTTGTTGCAGCTTGGTGTTTTCGTCGGCGCGCTGGGCCAGTTCGTTGTCCAGACGCCGCTGCATCTGCACGATCATTTCCGCTTGCGGATCAAGCGGCGCCGTGGGCATCGGCAGCGGCTCGTCGTCCGGCGACACGACGCTAAGGGTCGGCGGCGGCTCAACATCGCTGGCAGCGCCGGCGTTCGAAACCGGGCCAGACGCATTGGCGGGTGCCGAGGTACTGGCAGTGGCCGGCGCCGTGTCCGGCAGCAGCAAGCTGTCACCGACTTGCAGGCGACTGGTGTCGTCGTCGGTAAACACCTGCGGATTCAGCGCGTGGATTTCATCCATCAATTGCTGTTGCGACGACTTACTGCCTTGAGCGCGCAGCCGGGCGGTGATGGTCCACAGGTTATCGCCTCGGGCCACCACATAGCGCTTGCCGAGTGCGGCCGGCGGCGGCGCGGTTTTCGCCTTCGCTGCAGCGGGAGCGGCAGACGTCGAACGTGTGGCGGGTTTGGCCGAAGCGGCCGCTGGGGTGGCAGCCACGGCGTTGTAGGCAGAGGAATTGGGCGGATCAAGCAACAGCGTGTATTCGCGGAACAACTGGCCGTTGGGCCGCGCCAATTCGACGATGAAATTCAGGTAGGGCTCGCGCACCGGTTTGCTCGACACCACGCGAATCACACTTTTGCCGCCGCGCAGTAACGGCGTGAAGCGCAGGTCGTTGAGGAAGTAGATGCGGTCGACACCGGAGCGGGCGAACACGGCGTCAGGTGCCAGGTGCACCTTCATATCGGCGGCGCTGAGGTCGCCCACTTCCAGCAATTCGATATCGGCTTCCAGTGGCTGGTTAAGCGCCGAATGCAAGGTGATGTCGCCCAAGCCCAAGGCTGACGCCAACCCCGAATACAAAACCGAGCCGGAGGCCAAGCCAAGTAATAAATGTCGAACCTGCACCATCGACGCCTCCCGGAAAGTACTGCTCCATGTTCACACCACAGCGCACCTATCGGCGCAGTTCCAACGTTGTGGTGCTAACAAAAGGTTTAGCAAAAGACTGAAGAAGGGAGAGACATCCATGTAAGCCCCTGCCTAAGAGTATGGTCACGATTCCTTTATTTGTGACGCAGTTATCCCGGCATTTGGCCATGATACGCAAAACAGGGGAAAAACAGTCAAATAAATGGCAAAGAAAAGATGCACTTAGCGACCTTAGACGCCCGTGTCAAAAGCCATACAAAGCAGGTTTTTGATACAGGGGGAAAGTCATTGCAGCCCTCCCCGTTTGCGCAGGCCTTAACGCTTTTCGAGGTTACTGAGGATGCGCGCGTGAACTAACTGACAGCGGCGAAGTTCGTCTTCGTCGATACCATCAAACAACTCCTTACGCAGTTGCGTGGATATCGCCTCAATCTGCTCAATCAAAGGCCGGGCCGAATCGTCGAGGCTGATCTTTTTCGCGCGGCGGTCTTCAACCACTGCCTGACGGCGCACCAGGCCCTGGGTTTCCAGGCTGTCGAGCAACCGCGCCAAGGTCGGACCTTCAACCCCAACGCTTTGCGCCAGCTCACGCTGGGTGGGCAATTCATCGCGGAAACGGGCCAGGTGCAGCAACACCAACCAGCGCGCCTGAGACAAACCCAGGCCGGCCAGGCGGCGGTCCAATTCGCCGCGCCACGAGCGCGACAGTTGGGCCAGTTGCATACCAAAACGGTGTTGATCTGTGTGGGGCATAAGGAAACGCTCGTGGTCATAGCTAAAACTAATAATTAGCCAGCTAACCATAACCCTCAGCAAAGTGGAAGACATTGAGTTGTAAGACATAGTCCCTTTCTGAAAGCGACTATGTCGCGGTCACCATTTCACGTATTGGTCTTCGACAAAGCCCCACACCTCATCAATCGCCACAACGGGCCGGCCTTTTGGCCGCAGCTCACCGCGGAACTGTCCGAAAATCTGCTTGAAGTTACTGGCGATAATTCCGAGATTCAGTCGTTCTTTGTGCAGGCCACGTGCCTCGAAGTGCAGGTCGACCTGCCCGTCGAATGACTCGATTCGCCAGGGCGCCATCGGGTTTTCGCGGTCGAAGGTGAAGCGCACGGTGTCGACCTTGATCAGCTCGCCGTCGAGCCAGAAACAGTTCTCGGTGAAGCTGGTTTCGTTCACCCCGCACGACAGATTCAGCCCCACGCGCTGCACGCCAGCCTGCCCCGACAGGCAGGCCCAATTCCAGCACGTTTCCGGGCGCATATAGCCGGCCGACCAATCGTGATGGGCAAACGCGTCAATCGCGCCCAAATCGAAACTCCCCAGGGCGCTGTGCACGTTGCCCGCGCAGCGCACGCCCGCGACTTTTTGCGCATACACCCAGCCGTTGCTGGCCGTAGGGGTGTTCAGGCACATCGGTTGGAACGGCGGCTCGTGTTCGCTGAAGCGCGCGTCTATGCGCGTGCCGTCATCCAGCTCAACCCACAGGCGTTTTTCGCTGCCACTGTTTTCCAGGCGCAGCAGATTCTTGCCGCTGTGCAGCTCGCAAACGCCGTCATTGGGGTGTTGGGAAAATTGGCTGCCGATGCCCAGCGGCAACTTGAATTGGCGCTCGATCATGCGCCCGCTCGCTGGGTGATACAGGTAGACGAAACCGATGCCGGCCAGGCTCAAGTTGGCCAGCGCGCAGCCGCCAATCAGCTGATCGCTGATCACGCCGAAGTATTGGAATTGATGGAAGCGTCGCCACTTGGCCAAGGCGCCGAGACGGCGGCCCATGGGCGAGCGGAAATCGAAGTCGCGGTAGTTAACTTCGCCCACCGCGCGGGGAAAAATGCCGTAATGCGCTTGGCCATTGGCCTGAATCAGACGCTCCATCGAATGCACTGCTCCCCGGAAAAGTCCGAGGATGCTAGCACCGGCCAGAACGCCCTGGTGTCACGAAAAGCGCCACGCCGAGGGACATAATCGGCCAGCCCGGCGTTTAAACGGCCAGGCTGGAATCGCAACGTCGGTTAACGTCTGCGGCGCTGCGCAGCCATCCGGCGTTGCTGTTCCTCAGTTGGAATCGGGATAGGTTGCAGGCGGGCGGTGCCCAACAGAACGGACAGTTTCCAGGCCAAAGTACGCAGCCACATTTTCATCGTTTGTTCCTCTCTAAACAGCGAGTGGGCGGTCGCTTGTTACGTGCGGCCGTCTCCTCGGAACTCAAGCCTAAACAGTCACGTTGGCTTATCAGGAAGTTTTACAGAATCTGCTTACGTTTATAGCAGGCTATTCCGATGGATATCCGGTCCGATTGATTGATGGCAACGTCACGTTACTCTTTTGCAGGCCGCCGCATTGGCCGGGCTACACGCTGAGAGTGGCACTAACACTGGCACCGCGCCACTTCCCAGGCCTTGTCGGAGCGGGAAAAGTAGCGGTTTGCCGATATACGGTATGTCCTACCCAGCCGGTAGACTTCCCTGACAGCAATCTTCCCCAGGTCAGCCATGAGCAGCACGCAAACCAGCGCCCCCGCCCTTAAGGAAATTTTCAACCGCGACCGAATGCAGCACATCGCCGAGCAAAGCGCAGCGGTCTACCCGGCGTTCGACCGCAAACGGTTCCTGACGCTGGCCACAGACGGCCTCGATAATTTGTCGGTGATGCAGCGCATGGCGCGGGTCAGTGAAAGTTTGCACGCCACCCTGCCCGCCGACTTCGCCACGGCGCTGGGTATTCTCAAAGACCTGGCGCCGCGTCTGAACAGTGGCTTTGTGACCATGTGCTTGCCGCAATACGTCGCCATCTACGGGCGTGACCAGTTCGAGCTGTCGATGCAGGCACTCAAATATTTCACCTGCTTCGGCTCGTCCGAATTCGCCATTCGCCATTTCTTGCTGCAAGACCTGGAGCGCAGCCTGGCGCTGATGAGCGACTGGGCGTTCGACAGCAACGAACACGTGCGCCGCCTCGCCAGCGAAGGCAGCCGTCCGCGTTTGCCGTGGTCGTTCAGGCTGCCGCAAATGCAGGCCGAACCGTGGCGCGCCTGGCCGATTCTGCAGGCACTGAACGACGACCCCAGCCTGTATGTGCGCAAGTCGGTGGCCAACCATTTAAACGACATCAGCAAAGACCACCCCGACACGCTGCTCGACCAAATAGAAGCCTGGCCGCTGCACCAGCCACGCACCGCCTGGATTGCCCGCCATGCCCTGCGCACCCTGATCAAGGCTGGCGACCGCCGCGCGCTGGCGGTGCTGGGTGCCGGCGAACCGGCGCAAGTGACGTTGACCGCCCTGAGCGTCAGCCCCGAAACCGTGGCACTGGGCCACAGCATGACGCTGGCCTTCACCCTCACTTCCACCAGCGCCAGCGCCCAGCGTGTGGTGGTGGATTACGCCATCGACTACGTCAAAGCCTCCGGCAAAACCGCCAGCAAAGTGTTCAAGCTGAAAACCTTCGACTTGCCTGCCGGTGCCAGCGTGGTGCTGTCCCGTGCCCAACAGATGCGCGAGCTGACGACGCGCAAACACTACATGGGGCATCACGCCGTGCACGTGCTGGTGAACGGCGAGCGCCTGGGAACCACCGGCTTCGATCTAGTACCGGCTTAAGCCGGGGTGCTCAAGCGTTTGAGCAGCTGCACGTATTCGCGCTCGGCAACGTGCTGGACAACCGGTTTGAAACGCACGCTGTCTCCGGGTTGCGCTTGCGCCAGACGTGCCAGCGCCAGCGGTGTGAGCGCGCCTACGCGTGGATAGCCGCCGATGGTTTGCCGGTCGTTGAGCAGCACAATCGGCTGCCCGTCTGGCGGCACCTGAACGGCGCCCAGCGGGATGCCTTCGGAAATCAACCCAGCGCCTTGATAGCCAAGCGTCGGGCCCAGCAAGCGAATGCCCATGCGGTCGGCGCGGCTGTCGAGCCGCCACTCGGCATTGAATAAATCGAACAGCGCCTGGCCGCTGAACTCGCCCAGTTGCGCGCCGAGCATCAGGTCCAGCGGCTGCTCCAGGCTCAGCGCGGGAATGTGCTGTTCAGGTAACTGCCGAGGCGCCAGGGTCGGCCCGTTCCACGTCAAGGTATCGCCACGGATCAGCGCGCTGCCGTCGCCCTGCAACCCGCCCAACCCCTCGCGACTTACCGTGCTGGCGCTGCCCAGCGTCGGCGCGCAAGCAAAGCCCCCGGGCGCGGCGAGATACGCGCGTATGCCCTGACGCGGCGTGCTGAAGTGCAGGCGTTGACCGGCGCGCACACTGAAGCTGCGCCAAGGCCGCAACGGCTCGTTATCCAGCGTGGCGGCCAGGTCGGCGCCGGTCAGGGCAAGGCAACTGTCGTGCTCGATCAGCATTGCGAAACCGCCGAAGGTTATCTCCACCACAGTCGCGTTCAGGTCATTGCCCAGCAGCCAATTGGCCCACCGCATCGACAGCCAATCCGCCGGCCCGCCCTGCGTCACGCCCAGGTGGCGAACGCCGAAGCGCCCGCCGTCCTGCAACTGCACCAGCGGCGTGCTCTGTTCAACCGATGCGCGGCTCATGCCAAAGCCTCAAGCGCCGTATCGTCGCCGCCCAAGCGCAGGAACTCGGCGCGCTCCACCGGCACAAAGTGCACGCGGTCGCCGGGTTGCAACAGGCTGTAGCCGTCCAGGGCGCGATCAAACAGCGCCACCGGCGTGCGCCCCACCACATTCCAGCCGCCGGGCGACACCTGCGGATACGTCGCGGTCTGGCGCTCCGCCAACGCCACGCTGCCTTGGGGAACCCGCGGCCGAGGCGTGTCCAGACGCGGCGTCGCCAGTTGCGGGTCGACCAGGCCCATGTAAGCGAAACCGGGCGCGAAACCGAGGGCAAACACGCGGTAGGCGTGAGCGCTGTGCAGCGCAATAACCTGGCTGACCGACAGGCCACTGCGCCGCGCCAACCGGGATAATTCCGGCCCGACCTGCGGGTCGTACCACACCGGCAACGCATGGCTGCGCCCGCTGTTTTCGTCGGCTGGTTGCAAGTCGCGCAGGGCATCGTTAATCAATGTGCGGGCCTGGGCGCCGTCAATGCGCAGCACGTCGTAATGCAGCATCAAGGTCGTGTAAGACGGCACCAGGTCGATCAAGGCATCGGCAAACAGCGCGCGCAAACGCTGGGCGGCGGCGATCAGCCAGGGCATGTGGGCTTCGTTGATGTCGTCGAAGAGCCGCAGCATCAGGCAATCGACCGCCACCGCTTCGACCTTTGGTTTCATACCGACTTCAACGCGTCCAACGCCTCGCGAATACGCCGCACCGCCGCCACCGAGGCTGTGTTGTCGCCATGTACGCAGAGGCTATCGACGTGCAATTGCAGCGCGCTGCCGTCGCTCGCCAGCAACGGTTTGCCCTGCGCCAGATCCAGCGCCTGGGCGACGATGCGCTCGGGGTCGTGGTGCACCGCGCCCGGCAGCTGGCGCGACAGAAGATGGCCGGCGCCGTCGTAAGCGCGGTCGCTGAACGCTTCGAACCACAGGGGCACGTCGAACTCAGCGGCCAGCGCCTCGGCTGCCGTGTTGTCGGCACGCGCCATGAGCATCAGGCGCAAGCCGTCGCCATAATTGGCCACGGCCTGGAATACCGCGCGAAGCAGCGCCGGGTTTTTCATCATGTCGTTGTACAGCGCGCCGTGCGGCTTCACGTACTCCACTCGCCCGCCTTGGCCGCGACAAATGCCGGCAAGCGCGCCGATCTGGTACTGCAGCAGGTCGATGATTTCTTGCGGCGAGCAGGCCATGGACCGTCGGCCGAAGCCGACCAGATCGGGGTACGCTGGGTGCGCGCCGACACTCACGTTATGCTCCAGCGCCAAGGCCACGGTGGCGCGCATGGTGCCGGGGTCGCCGGCGTGGAAACCGCAGGCGATGTTGGCGCAGTCGATATAGGGCATGACCTCGGCGTCAAGGCCCATGGACCAGGCGCCGAAGCTTTCGCCCATGTCGCAGTTGAGTAGGACCACGGTTGGTTCCGGGTGGGATGGGGAGGTTGAAGCGTGGCTCAGGGGGGCGTTGGGATCAAGGGGGGGTTGGTGGGTAGGTTTTGCAGCGCGAGCGGCGTTTCCTGAAAGATTCTGGATTCCGAATCGTCGGACCGCCGCCTTCGCGGGAATGACGGAGGTTTTCCACCTATCACCGTCATTCCCGCGCAGGCGGGAATCCAGAATCGGGCTAATGGTAAAGGCGGTTGGCAGAGCGAGTGGCTTTTCCTGAAAGATTCTGGATCCCCGCGTTCGCGAGGATGACGGTGATGTGAAGATAGACCTCCGTCATCCTCGCGCACGCGGGGATCCAGAATGGTGCGTCGAACACCGCCCCCAAGTCCCCACCATCACCAGCCAAAAAGCCCCCTACTTCCCCGTCTTAACCTTCGTCCACGTCCGCGTCCTTAACCGTTCCAATGCCGGCGGCAGCATCTCCACGCTGTACAACTTCGCCTGCATTTCCGCCGAGGGATACACGTTGGGGTTATTGCGCAACGCCGGGCTGATCAAGCCGTCGGCCGCCTTGTTCGGATTGGCGTACGCCACGTAATCCGAAATCGGCGCCACCACTTCGGGCCGTAGCAGGTAGTTGATAAAGGCGTGTACCTCGTCGACGTTCTGCGCGTCGCGGGGAATGGCGAGTACGTCGAACCAGGCAGCGGTGCCTTCTTTGGGGATGCGGTATTCGATCTTGATGCCGTTCTTCGCCTCCTCCGCCCGCGCCGCCGCTTGCATGGCGCCGCCCGACCAGGCCAGCGCTACGCAGATATCGCCGTTGGCCAGGTCGGTGACGAACTTCGACGAGCTGAAGTAGGTAATCGAGGGCCGCAGTTTGTTCAGGTGCGCTTCGGCCTTTTTGTAATCCTCGGGGTTGTGGCTGTTGGGCGACAGGCCGAGGTATTGCAGCACTTCGGGAATCACTTCCGTCGGCGCATCCAGGTAGGCCACGCCGCACTGTTTGAGCTTGGCGAGAATGTCCGGGTTGAACAGCAAGTCCCACGAGTCCAGCGGCGCGTCGTCGCCGAGAATGGCTTTGACCTTGTCGACGTTGTAAGCAATGCCATTGGTGCCCCACATGTACGGCACCACGTACTGGTTGCCGGGGTCTTTGGCGGCCAGCACTTTGAGCAATTCCGGGTTGAGGTTTTCCCAGTTCGGCAGCTTGCTCTTGTCGAGTTTCTGGAACACCTGCGCCTTCATGTAGTTGGGCAAGAAACTATCGCTGGGCACCACCAGGTCGTAGCCGGAATGGCCGGAAAGCAGTTTGGCTTCGAGCACTTCGTTGCTGTCGTAAACGTCGTATTTGGGTTCGATGCCGGTTTCCTGTTTGAAGCCTTTGAGGGTGTCCGGGCCGATGTAGTCGAACCAGTTGTAGATACGCACCACCGGCTCCGCCGCCATCAGCGTGGCGCTGGCCAGCAGGCTGGCACTGGCGACCAGGCTAAGCATTTTATGTCGGCGCATGGGCAGCCTCCGCCTCAAAACCTTGCAGCACGTTGACGGCATTCACACCGATGGCTTCCACCGCATAACCGCCTTCCATCACAAACAATGTCGGCAGGCCAAGGGCGGCGATGCGCTTGCCCATGCTCAGGTAGTCCGGCGAGTCGAGTTTGAACTGGGAAATGGGGTCGTCTTTGTAGGTGTCTACGCCCAGGGAAACCACCAGCACGTCGGGTGCATAGGCGGCGATTTTCTCGCAGGCGTCGTCCAGCGCCGCGCTCCATTGCGCCCAGCCGCTGCCGAGCGCCAGCGGGTAGTTGTGGTTGCAGCCGGCGCCCTCGCCTTCGCCGGTTTCATCGGCGTTGCCGAGGAAGTACGGGTATTCGTCCAGCGGGTCGCCGTGAATGGAGGCGAACAGCACATCGCCGCGTTTGTAGAACAGCTCTTGCGTGCCGTTGCCGTGGTGGTAGTCGACGTCGAGAATGGCCACGCGCTCGGCGCCCTGGTCGAGAAACGCCTGGCTGGCGATGGCGACGTTATTCAGGAAGCAGTAGCCGCCCATAAAGTCGCTGCCGGCGTGATGGCCTGGCGGGCGGCACAGCGCAAAGGCGGTACGCGCACCTTGGCGCATGTGGTCCTGGGCGGTCAGCGCAACTTGCGCGGAGCTGTAGATGGCTTGCCACGTTCCGGCGGTAATTGGCGCTTCGGTATCGAAGCAGTAATGGCCCAGCTCACCGATCAGCGCGCGGGGAATCGGGCCGTCGCGGCGCAGGCGGCGGCCGGGAAAGGTCGAGGGCAGCAGGTCACAGCTGTGCCCTTCTGCCGCCCAGCGCGCCCAGGCGTTTTGCAGAAAGGTCAGGTAAGCCGCGTCGTGTACACGCGCTATCGGCGCCAGGCCGAAATCCTTGGGCGCAATCACCTCACCTAACTGTTGCTGCTGCACCCGCGCCAGCACCGTGTCGGCACGGCTGGGCATTTCGAAACAGGGCTGCAGCTGGCCATCGACCAGTTCCGACTGGCCATGGTGAAGACGGTGATCGTCGCTGTACACGGTCAACATGGGCGCTACCTCATCAGTGTTGTTGTGCCCGCATTGTGGGCACGCAACCGCGCTGGCGAGAACGCTGGCAGTGGCCAAAAGGGGATCGAAATGGCCAATTTGGTTGGCCGAATAAAGATCACAAACTCGAGGCTAACGCCTCTCCTACAGGACGGCTTCGGTTCCCTGTAGGAGAGGCTTTAGCCTCGATTTCTGAAAAAGAAAGCGCCAGAACTAAACGCGAAAATAACTCGGCGGCTGCCCGCTCCAGCGCTGGAAGGCGTGGCGCAAGCCGGCGGTTTCGCTGAAGCCGAGCAATTCGGCGATGCGGTAGATGGGCAGGTCGCCCTGTTGCAGCAGCTCCTTGGCGCGACTGAAGCGCAGCTCGTCGAGCAGTTGCTGGTAGCTGGTGTGTTGTTGCTGCAAATAGCGCCGCAGGCTGCGGGCCGAGCAGTTCATGTGCCGCGCCAGTTCGTCCAGGCCCGGCGGTTGCTGCAAGCGCTCGGCCAGCAGCGCGCGCACACGCTCCAGCCAGGCACGGCTGGCGGCCAGTTCGGCGTTTTGCCGGCGGCATTGGTCGAGCATTTCCTGGTGGGTGATCGGGTCGGCCAGCGGCAGCGCTGCATCAAGCCAGTGGGCCGCGAAACCGATGGCGTTACGCGGTTGGTCGAAGTGCAGCGCACAGGCAAAACAGTCGCGGTAGGCCTGACGCCGTTCAGGCGTGTCGCGGCAGTCAAACTGCACGGCCTCCAGCGGCAACGGCTGGCCAAGCAGGTCAGCGCACACCACCTTCAGCGAAGCCAGACACAGCTCGACGTTGAACGGCCGCAGCGCTTCGTCTTCGCCATAACCGGTGGCCACCAACCAAGCCACGTCGCCTTCGCGCACCAGGCTGAGGTTGAAGTAAGTGCCCAGCAGCACCGGGTAACTCAGACCAATGCGCAGCGCTTGCCCAAAGGTGGGCGCCGACAGCAGCGCGTAACCCAGCAAACCGTAAGCAGAAATGCGCGTGCGCACGCCCAGTTGCAGGCCCAGCGCCGGCAGCGGACTTAGGCGCAGGGCGTTGGCGAACACCTGCTGTTCCTGACTGGGCCCGATCAGGCGTTTCATGCCGCGCAAGTCGTCGGTGGAAATACCGCTGCCCTCGAGCACGGTCTCGGCGGCGTGCCCGTGGGCCTGCAACAGGCTCACGGTGAGCGTCGACATATGCAGCGAGTTAAGCCACGAGGAGCGGGAGAAAATCGCCTCGGCCATGGGCAGTCAGTTCAGTTGCTCTTTGCGCCGATACGGGAACACGTCGATCACCTTGCCGGCGCGAATCGCGTCCTGAAGGCTTTTCCAGTAGTCCGCTTTGTACAGGTCGCCATGCAGCTCGCTGAACAGCTTGCGCTGGCCCATGTCGGCGAACAGGAACGGCGGAAATTCCTCGGGGAATACGTCCAGCGGCCCGATCGAATACCACGGCTCGGACGACATCTCGTCTTCGGGATAACGCGGTGGCGGAATGACGCGGAAGTTGGCTTCGGTGAGGGCGCAGATTTCGTCGTAGTCGTAAAACACCACGCGGCCATGGCGGGTGACGCCGAAGTTTTTCAGCAGCATGTCGCCGGGGAAAATGTTCGCCGCCGCCAATTGCTTGATGGCCAGGCCGTAATCTTCCAGCGCTTCGAGCACCTGGGCTTCGTTGGCGTGTTCGAGGTAGATGTTCAGCGGCGTCATGCGCCGTTCAGTCCAGCAGTGGCGCACCAGCACGGTTTCGCCTTCCAGCTCGACGGTGGACGGTGCCACCTCCAGCAGCTCGGCCAGGCACTCCGGGTCGAACTTGGACTTGGGAAAACGGAAGTCGGCGAATTCCTGGGTGTCGGCCATGCGCCCTACCCGGTCGACGCTTTTCACCATGCGGTACTTCTCGATCACCGTGGCGCGGTCGACGTTTTTCGACGGCGAGAATTTGTCTTTGATGATTTTGAACACGGTGTTGAAACCCGGCAGCGTGAACACGCTCATGACCATGCCGCGCACGCCGGGCGCCATGATGAAACGGTCATCGGTGTTGGCCAGGTGGTTAATCAGCGCGCGGTAAAACTCGGACTTGCCGTGTTTGTAAAAGCCAATTGAGGTGTACAGCTCGGCGACGTGCTTGCCCGGCAGAATGCGTTTGAGGAAACCGACAAACTCGGCGGGAATCGCCACATCGACCATGAAGTACGAACGGGTGAAGGAGAAGATGATCGACACTTCTGCTTCATCGGTAATCAGCGCGTCAATCTGAATGCCGCGCTCCTCGCGGTGCAGCAGCGGAATCACCAGCGGCCACTGTTCGTCACGGGTGTAAATGCGCCCCACCAGGTAGGCACCTTTGTTGCGGTACAGCACCGAAGAAAACAGCTCGATGCACAGCTCCGGGTCTTTGCACACCCAGTCCGGCAGGTTGGCCCGCAGTTGGCCTTCCAGGCGCCCCAGATCGCGGTTCAGGTCTTCGTAGGGCACGCTGAATTGGTAGTCGGTGAACACCTGCTCAAGCATGCCAGCCAGGTTCACTTGCGGCATGTAGGTGCGGGTTTGCGCCCCGCGTTCGTGGCTGCGCAAGGACGGCCGCGTGGTGTGAATAAACATGCAGCCGTCGCTGATCAGGTCGTGACTGAACAGGCCACAGAAAATCGAGTTGAACCAGGTTTCGGCCAGTTCGTCGTCGAAGCGGCTGTCGATCAGGTTGATGTAAGCGCTTTTCACCAGCGGCCACAGGTGCACGTCGAGCAGCACTTCATCGGCGTGGGCCTGGCGCAAGCGCAGGCTGACTTCGTGCACTTTCTCTTCATACAAATTGATGCGCGCCGCCGAGGCCTGCTGAATTTCCTGCCATTGCGCCTGTTCGAAGCGTGCGCGGGCGCCGTCGGTGATCTGTTTGAAGTGCTCGCGATAGTCATCGAAGCCGTCGAGGATCAACCGGGCGATATCGGCGGCGGGCCATTGCTGGGGCATAAAAAACTCTCGGCAGTGAAGGTCGGCAGGTGAAGGTCGGCTGCGTTTGCAAGCGGCAACGAAAGCGGCAACGAACGCCGAGCTTAGCCAGATGCCGCAACAAGAGAAAGCGGCGCGGCAAGAAAGTCATTTGTACGAAACAGAGAATTTCACCGAAACACATTTCGCACGAGACAAATGCTAACCATTCTCGATAACATCGCCGCGCCCTGCTCCGCCGCTGACCGAAAAGGACGCTCATGTCTCGCCGCCACCCCGACCCTGAAGACGCGCACACGTATCGCAGCTTCTATGCGGACATCCTGCATTACCTGCGCAAACGCACGGATAACGCCAGTGATGCGGCCGACATGACCCAGGACGTATTCACCCAATGGCTGGGCTATCGCGACCAGGCCAGCGTCGAGCAACCGCGCGCGTTTCTGTTTCAAATGGCGCGCAATTTACTGCGCGATCATTGGCGTAAACAGAAGGTGCGGCATTCGTTATTTGCCGAGCACAGCGCGCAACCCAACGAGGTCGAGGTGCACGTGACGCCCCTGCACAGCAACGAGCCGCTTGCCCGTGCCCAGCAGCAGCAACATCTGGAACGCCTCAGCAGCGTGCTGGACGAACTCTCGCCGCGGCGCCGCGAAGCCCTTATGCTGCATCGCTTTGATGGCTTGAGTCAGGCGCAGATCGCCGACCGCATGGGAATTTCCGTAAGCATGGTGGAAAAACACATCGCCTTCGCCCTGCTGCATTGCAAGCGCCGGCTGGAACAGGACCACGCTCAGGAGCCGGCGCAGTGAACGCGCCCGTCGATAACCCGGGCGACGACAGCATCGACGCCCAGGCCGCCGAGTGGTTCAGCCGTAACCGAGGCAGCAACCCCGACCCGCAAGCGTTCGCCCAGTGGCTGGCCGAACCTGCACACGCCCGCGCCTACGCCAAGTTCGAAGCCCTGTGGGCTGAGCTGGGCGAACTGCGCACCGCGCCGTCGCTTCGCCCAGCCCGTCGTCGACGTGGCTGGCGGCCGGCGCTGGCCGTTGCCGCCGCGCTGCTGTGTGCCCTTCTGGCCATGACCCTCGGCGCACCCCACACCGTGTTCAGCCAACACATTGCGGCGCAGGCCAAGGGCGTTCGTGATGTGCAACTGCCCGATGGCAGCACGTTATTCGTCAACGCCAATACCCGGCTGAGCATCGATTTCACCGCCCACCGTCGCGACATCCATTTGGTCCAGGGTCAGTTGTATATCGAGGCGGCGCCCGACAAAGAACGGCCGCTGTGGGTGCATTCCGGCGATGCGCAGGTGCGCGTGGTGGGCACCGGCTTTGACGTGCGGCGCGGCCAGCGGCAGTTGGTGGTGACCGTCGCCCATGGCCAGGTTGCGCTGATCCCGACGGCCGATGCCACGCCCACGCTGCTCAGTGCCCAGCAGCGCGCCAGTTACGACTACCGCAGCGGCCGCGTGCAGCAGACGCTGCTTGATGCCAGCCAGGTCGCCGATTGGCGCAGCGGCCATTTGGTGTTTCGCAACCGCGACCTCGCCAGCCTGATCGACGAGTTGGCGCTGTACCGCGACCAGCCGGTGCAGTTAAGCGATCCGGCGTTAGCCAACTACACGGTGTCCGGCAGTCTGGACGTCAACGACCCGGACGCTCTGCTGCGCGCGCTGCCGGCCCTGCTGCCGGTGAGAACGGTGATTCTTGGCGACGGACGCGCCAAGATCGAGCCACGAAAAAAATAGATGCGAATATTTGTTATTTGCATATGAGGGTTTTGCTCCGTGCCGCGTCTTCCTCCCGTCTGCATCGTCCGTGCAGGCCAATTTTTGGCAATTGCCACCTTGGGGGAAGTCATGTTTCGCGTGCACCACTACGTCCAAAGCCGCTACGCCCGCCCATCGCTGCTGGCCTTGTGCGTGGCCTTCAGCCTGCAAGCCCAGGCGCAGACATTCAGCCTGAACCTGCCCGCCCAGCCGCTGGCCGTCTCGCTCAGCCAGGTGGCGCAACAAACCCAGGCGCAGTTGCTGTTCGACGAAACCCTGCTGCGCAACGTGCAAGCGCCCGCCCTTAGCGGCCAATTCAGCCCCGACGAGGCCATTCGCCACTTGCTGCGCGGCAGCGCGTTTACCCTGGTGAAGGTCGATAACACCTACGTCGTGCGCGCCAGCGAAGTACCGGCCACGGAACAGGGCATCAGCCTCGGCGCGTTGAGTATTGTCGGCGACGGCGCGCAGGTGGATTCGGCGACGGTGGGCCGTTCCACGCTAAGCCAGGTCGAGATCGACCGTCGCCAGCCCAACAACATCGGCAGCCTGCTTTCCACCTTGCCGGGCGTCACCGCCGGCGGCTCGCCAAAGCCGGGCGGCCAAACCTTGAATATCTGGGGCATGGGCGATGCCGAAGACGTGCCGTTAACCCTCAATGGCGCGCCCAAATCCGGCTTTGAGCGTTACCAGCAAGGCACCGTTTTTATCGAGCCGGAGCTGATCAAAAGCATCGAAGTTGAAAAAGGCCCGCACTCGCCCTTCACTGGCAACGGCGGCTTCGGCGGCACGGTGAACATGACCACCAAGGACGCTCCCGACCTGCTCGAACAAGGCCGCGACACCGGCGCCATGCTCAAGTACGGCTACAGCAGCAACGACCATCAGCAGATCTACACCGGTGCGACGTATGGCCGTACCGAAGACGGCATGATCGACGCGCTGGTGTATTACACCAAGCGCGACGGCGGCGACCTCAAGCTCGCCGATCAACGTCCCGACCCGGACAACCGCTACCCGATCAACCCCAAGCGCTTGCCTAACTCCGCGCAAGACCTGGACGCCGAGCTGTTCAAACTCAACTTGCACCCCAACGATGAACACAGCTTGGGCCTGTCTTACACCCGCTCGAACAGCGAGCGCATGACGCCGTTTTCCTCCAACAGCTACCCCACGCCGCCAACCGCCGCCAACATTCGGCTGTACGGCTATGAAGGTGCCCTGCGCCGTTTGCTCGCCGACCGCACCACGGTCGACACCACCTGGTCGGCCAAGTACGAATACCAGCCGCTGGACAACCCGGTGGTGGACATGGAGCTGAGCTACTCGCACTCGAAAACCGAGCAGACCGACGAGCGCGGCGAAACCGCCTTCTACCAGCCCGCCACGGGTGGCCGAAAGATGGACACCTCGTACCGCGACGACGTCATCGAACTGCGCAATACCAGCCTGTTCGACACCGGCCCGCTGGCCCACGCCGTCACGGTTGGCAGCCAGTTGCGCAAGCACAAACGCGACACCCTCATGTACATGCCCGGCAGCACCTACAACCGACCGCAGTACAACTACGGCTACTACCAGCCGGGCTTTATGCCGCGCGGCAAGGTCGACAGCCAGGGCTACTACATCAAAGACGCCATCACCCTGGGCGATCTGACCCTCACCCCATCGCTGCGCTTCGACCAAGTGCGCAACGACGGCAAAAAGAACCTGGCGCCGCTGTACAACACGCCCGGCGTGCACGACTACAGCAGCCAGACCTACAGCGGCTGGTCGCCACGCCTGTCCTTGTTCTGGGCGCCGCTGCCGCAGGTGGGCTTCTTTGCCGACTACAGCAAAACCTGGCGCGCGCCGGTGATCGACGAACAATACGAAGTGCAAAGCGCCACCAGCACCCGCAACCGCACCAGCCGTGATTTGGACCCCGAGCGCATCACCGCTTTGCGTGCCGGCACCGTGCTGTCGTTCGACATCGGCCGCGCCGAAAACCTGCAAGTGCGCACCACCGTGTTCCGCAACGAAATCAAAGACGAGATTTTCAAAAACCTCGGCGTCGACTGTGAAAACCAGTCCATCAACGGCGGCTCCCTGACCGCCCGCTGCGGCGCCGGCAACCGACCGATCTACCGCAATATCAATGGCTCGACCATCAAGGGCTTCGAGGTCGAAAGCTTCTACGACTCCACTTGGGTGTTCGGCTCGCTGAGCTATTCATGGATGACCGGCAAACACGACGGCGCCTACCTCAACCCCTGGGGCCCCGACGTGTGGGCGCGCGATATTCCATCACCAAAATGGAACGGCACCCTCGGCGCGAAGATCGTGCCGCTTGATATGCAAGTGGGCTGGCAAGCCGAGTACGTGCGTAAAACCGACCGCGTACCCAGTGAGGACTGGGCCAGCGATTCCCCCTACGACGAGGCGCAGAACGACAGCTACGCCGTGTTCGGTTTATTCGCCAATTGGAAACCGCGCCAGCGCGGATTGAAAGGCACCGAGGTAAATCTCACCGTCGACAACATTTTCAACAAGGACTACATCCCGCAACTGAGCGGCGACAGCGTGCGCAGCCAAGGCCGCAACGCCAAAGTCAGCGTCACCCGTTTCTTCTAAAGCTGGCCCTCAAGCCCACGCTGGGCGAGAAACGCGGCGAGGAAATCTATAAACGCCTGCACCTTGCCGGTGGCACGCCGATGGCTGGGGTACACCGCCAGAATATGCGGGCCGAAGGCGTCGGGATCGATGTCGTAGTCCGCCATCACGCGTATCAAACGGCCCTCGGCCAGGTACGGCACCACGCTCCATTCCGGCGTATGCAGCAGGCCGGCGCCGGCCAGGGCGCTGGCCAACAACAGGTCATAGTTATCGCTGCGCAGCCGCGTATTGGTTGGGTGCGCCAGGGTCAGGCGCTGGCCGTCGCGCTCGACAAACCATTGATGCTTGTCCAGCGCCGGGTGCTGATACACCAGCCATTGGTGCTCACTGACGTTGCTCGGCGTCAGCGGCTCGGGATGGCGTTCCAGGTAGGCCGGGCTGGCACAGATAAAAATGCGATTGCGCCCCACACGGCGAGCAATCAGGCCGGGCAAATCGCTATGGCCTTCACGCAACGCCAGGTCGTAGCCGCTTTCCACAAGGTCGACAAAGGCATCGCACAAATCGATGTGCAGGGTCAGTTGCGGGTACACCGCCAGAAAGCCTGCGCACACTTCATCAAGAAACGCGCGCCCAAACGCCAGCGGCGCGGTGATTCGCAAGTTGCCGTGCAGCCCGTGTTGCAACTGGCCAATTTCCTCACCCACTTCATGCAGGCGCTGCAGCACGTGGCGCGCTGTTTCCAAGTACAACCGCCCCGCTTCGGTCAGTACCGTGCGCCGCGTGCTGCGCTCAAACAGACGGCTGCCCAATTCGGCTTCCAGGTGGCTGACGGCCTTGGTCAGCGCCGACGGCGTTTTGCCTAACTGCTCGGCCGCACGGCTGAAACTGCCGTGTTCGGCGGTGGCCACAAACATGCCGAGGGCGCTGAGCTTGTCCATGCAGTTTTTCCTGTCAGGCAAAAGGGTTTTGCGCGGCGCAGCCGTTCTGCCCGCCAAGCGCAACCGCTAGTCTCGCCACCAGACCAATAAATACAAGGGGTTTCCCATGAAAAGGTTCATTCCGAACCTGCTGGCGTTGGCGGTGGCTTTTTCCTCGATGGAATCGATGGCGGCTGCTGATCTGGTGTTGTTCAACGGCAAAGTCTTCACCGCCGAAAGCAGCGCGCCCACCGTGCAAGCCGTGGCCGTGGAAAAAGGCAAAATCTTGCAAGTGGGCAGCGACGCGGAGATCAAAGCGCTGGCCGACAGCACCACCACCGTCATCGACCTGGGCGGCAAAGCCCTTATGCCCGGCATGATCGACGCCCACTCCCACGCCGTGTTCGGCGGTCTGGAGATGGCCTCGGCGAATATGGCCGATGAAGTCGTGCCCCTTGAAGAATTGGAAAAACGCCTGCAAGGCTGGCGCGCCAACGGCAAAGCCGGGCACGGCGCGGTGCTCGTTGTAGCGGGCATGAATTCGGCCTACTGGGCCCAGGCCGAAGCCCTGCGCGAGCGCTTCAATGCCGGCGAGTGGGCCGACCAACCCATCGCCTTTATGGGCAGCGATCACCACACCGGCTGGATCAACGCCGCCATGCTCAAGCGCGCCGGCATCGACGCCGCGCTGATCAACAAGCTGCCGGCCGCCGAAGCCGACACCGTGGGCAAACGCGCCAACGGCGAACCCAACGGCTTTCTGGTAGACGCCGGCTGGGACCGTGCCGCTGCCGTGCTGCCGCCGCCGAGCGAAGCCGTGATGTTCAAGGCCGGGCAAACCGCCGTGGCCTACAACAACAGCTTGGGCATCACCGCCTGGATGGACCCCGCCGCCAACGCTGCGCCCGGCGAAGCCGTGTTCGCCATGAAGCCCACGGAGAAATCCGTGGGCGTGTTGCCGGTGTACAAGGCCCTTTCGGAAAAAGGCCAACTGACGGCCCACGTTGCCGCGCTGCTGGTGGCCAACGGCAAGAGCCGCCCGAGCGACCTCGATGTGTTAGCCAAGGTGCGCGACCAGTTCCAGAACGTGCCCAACCTGACGCTGCCCGGCATCAAGATTTTCGCCGACGGCGTGCTCGAATACCCGGCGCAAAGCGCAGCGCTTATCGACCCGTACACCAACTCGCAAAAGCGCGGTGAACTGCTAATCGACCCGGCGCATTTCGGCGAGCTGGTCAGCGCCATCGACGCCCGCGGCTGGCTGGTGCACATCCACGCCATCGGCGACCGCGCGGTGCGCGAGTCGCTGAACGGCATCGAACAGGCACGCAAAGACCGGCAAAGCGGCATCACCCATTCGATTACCCACTTGCAGCTGGTCAACCCGAAAGAATTTGCCCGCTTCAAACCGCTGAACGTGATCGCCGCCATGCAATTGCTGTGGGCCGGCGCCGACGAATACACCGTCGACATGGTCAAGCCCTACGTCAGCGCGTTTGCCTTCCGCTATCAATACCCGGCGCGCTCGCTGCTCAAACAAGGCGCCACCATTGCCGGTGCCAGCGACTGGCCGGTGTCGAGCCCAAGCCCGTGGCTGGCCATCGCCCAAGCCATCAGCCGCGAAGGCGAAGAAGGCGTGCTCAACGCCGACGAACGCATCGACCGCGACACCATGTTCTATGCCTACACCCTCAACGCGGCGCGCACCATCGGCCTGGAAAAACAGATCGGCTCGTTGAAAGCCGGCAAGGCTGCCGACTTCGTCATCCTCGACCGTGACGTGTTCACCGTCGACGCCAAAGCCTTGGGCGAAACCCAGGTGCTGGCGACGTATTTCGCGGGCAAGCAGGTGTACGCCGCCGAGCAATAACCGTGCGCCGCCTTGCCCTCTCCCCCGGCCCCTCTCCCGCACGCGGGCGAGGGGAGACCAGCGCGAACGCCTGGCTTCAAGCACCGCGATCGTCCCCTCTCCCGCGTGCGGGAGAGGGTTAGGGAGAGGGCAAGCTGCACGCACGGCCTACCTGTCCGCTCGCCCCGCCCCATAAAAACCACAACATCGGGATCACACCATGAAGCACGTTTTGCTCGCAGGCCTCGCCCTGTTTCCGCTCTTAAGCCAGGCCGCCATTCCCTTGAATGACGACTTCGCCGTGCAGGTCGACCTGACCCTGGCCAGCGACTACCGCACCCGTGGCATTTCGCAAACCCAGAACGACCCCGCCGCCCAAGCGGGCGCCACGCTGTTGCACAGCAGCGGCCTGTACGCCGGTGCCTGGACCTCGAACGTCGACTTCGGTTTCGGCCTGAAAACCCGGCAAGAAGTGGACTACTACGCCGGCTGGTTCTGGCAGGCGACCGAAGACGTGAGCCTGGACGTGGGCTACCTCAAATACGCCTACCCGAAAGAAGGCCAATTCAACCAGAGCGAGGCCTACGGCATCCTCAGCGCTTTTGGCTTCAAGGCTGCTGCGTATTACTCCAACGACGCGCCCAACATCGTCGGCAAAGACCAAGACACCCTCTACACCTACGTTGGCTACGAAACCACCCTGCCCGCCGACGTTGGCTTGCTGCTGCGCTACGGCCGCATGGACTTCAAAGACCCGTTGTACTGGTCGCAAAATGGCACCGGCAGCGACTCGTACCGCGAGTGGGAAGCCAAACTCAGCTACGAGCTGTTCGAGGTGAAATGGGGCTTGAGCTACATCGACACCGACCTGTCAGACGACCAGTGCGCGAGCAATTACGGCTTTACCGACACCTGCGGCGCCACGGTGGTAGCGAGCGTCAGCAAGTCGTTCTGATTGGTGTGTTTGCGCCTTTGCTTTCGCACGGCAAAGGCGCACGCATTGTCACTTTCCTGCAACCTTTCCGACTTATTCTCCGGGCACTTTCCACCGCTCTAGAATAAGGTCCTGCCGCATGCCGCGCGCCCCTGCTGTAACCGAACGTGATACTTGGATTCGCACCGTCACCTTCCTGGTTCTGGGTTTTATCTGCTACGCCTTGCCTTGGTCCGTATTCGCCGCGCTACCCGCCACGGCGGGTGACGCGCCGGCGTTGCGCATCCAGGGTTCCAACACCATCGGCGCGAAACTGGGCCCCGCCCTGGTTAAAGGTTTGTTTGAACAACAGGGCCTGAAAAACCTGCGCGCCGAGCCCACCGGCAACGACAACGAACAGCGCCTCAGCGGCCAGAACGCCAAAGGCCAGAACGTAGTCATCATCGTCGCCGCCCATGGCTCGGGCACCGGTTTTGTCGCCCTGAAAGACGGCAGCGCCGACCTGGCCGCTTCGTCACGTCCAATCAAAGACAGCGAATACGCCGACCTCGCCGGCTTGGGTGATTTGAAAGGCCGTGGCGCCGAGCACATCATCGCCATCGACGGCCTGGCGATCATCCTGCACCCCAGCAACCCGCTCAGCGCGTTGAGCACCGAGCAACTGGCGCAGATTTTTTCCGGCGACGCGAAAACCTGGGAAGCCCTGGGCGGCCGTGGCGGCGCGATCCACCTGTACGCCCGCGACGACAATTCCGGCACCTACGACACCTTCAAGGAACTGGTACTGGCCAGCCACGGCAAAACCCTGAGCCCCGGCGCCAAGCGTTTTGAATCCAGCGAACAACTGTCCGATGAAGTGGCCAAAGACCCTGCCGCCATCGGCTTTATCGGCCTGCCCTACATCCGCCAGGCCAAAGCCGTGGCCATCGCCGACGGGGACTCACAGGCCATGCCGCCGTCCTCCAGCCTGATCGCCACCGAAGACTATCCGCTGTCGCGCCGGCTGTTCTTCTACCTGCCGCCGCAGGTGAAAAACCCATGGGCCGAGGCCCTGGTGAAATTTGCCCAAAGCCCCGAAGGCCAGGCCATCGTCGCCAAAACCGGGTTTATCGCCCAGACCGTGCAAGCGATCAAAGTGGCGCCCACCGCCGACATGCCGAAGAACTACCAAGACCTGGCGCGCGACGCCCAGCGCCTGTCGGTGAACTTCCGCTTCCAGGAAGGCAGCGCCAACCTGGACAACAAATCGCACTACGACCTGCAGCGCGTGATGGATTACCTGCGAGACAACAACAAACTCAACCGTCAGGTCGTGCTGCTCGGCTTCGGCGACCCCAAAGCCGACCCCTCGCGTGCCGCATTGCTGTCGAAACTGCGCGCCATGACCGTGCGCCGTGAACTGGCCAAACAAGGCGTAATGTTCCGCGACATCGACGGCCTCGGCGACGAGCTTCCGGTGGCCGCCAACAGCGCCGAAAACGGCCGCATCAAAAACCGCCGCGTGGAAGTGTGGGTGTACTAAACCGCTGCAGCTTTAGCGCGCGGCTAAAGCCCAACGGTAATGCGCTGCACCTGTAGGAGCCAGCTTGCTGGCGAACGCTGCAAACGTGGGTGTCGGCCTATGCCATCGCTTCGCGACCAAGGTCGCTCCTACACAACCAAAAGATTGCGGCTAAAGCCGCTCCTACAGGGAACGCACAATCCGTAGGAGCGGCTTTAGCCGCGATTGGCCGGGCCTGCGAGCGCAGTAAAAACATCGCGCCGCGTTGCCGCTGTCATCTTTAGTGCAATTGCGAGCCTGCGGCCGCACCGTTACTCTTCGCGCTGCGGCGCCGTGGGCCGCGAACAGGGAGCGGTGATGAACAACGTGCATGTCGAGTATGTGAAGCTGCGCGGGCAGCAATGCTGGCGCGTGCGTATCGGCTATCGGGGTGTGACCTTTCAGGAAGAATTGGCCGCCCGCACTTTCGCCGCGCAACTGCATCAGCGCCTCACTTGGCTGCGCGCCAGACAGCACGACCTGGACCCTCCCGAGCACGATTAACGCCCCTTCGGCAAGCCCCAATGCGCAGTGCACGCCACGCAACAGCGCCGTCGGCCTCCCTAGATATCCACACTATCTGTGCATAACTCTGTGCACAGGACGCTACATGTAGCGTTTTGCGCTGGCAAAGGTGGGTGCGGTCAAATAGCGATCAGCGCACCTCTTTTCCCTTCCCCTTGTCTTTACTGTTTGCGGCACAACTGTCGCGCGAGCAACTGTTGCTCCAGCAACAGCCATTCAGCAAACCACTGCTACGCCAGCACCCGCTGCGCCTTGCCGTTCTGCCCTTCGGCCTGAAACAGCGGCGTGTGGATGCTGGTACAGCGATTGCAAAACCCTGTTTAACCGCGGCCGCCTGCAGGCAACGACGCCGTCTTTCGACACGAGGATCACGCTGTGAACACCGACTCCCACCCGCTGCACACGGCGCGCCGTTTGGCTGCCGGCTTCGCCGAAACCGCCATTGAGCGCGACCAACGAGGCGGCACGCCCAAGGCCGAGCGCGATGCCCTGCGCGCCAGCGGTTTGCTGGCCCTGAGCATCCCCACCGAGTTCGGCGGCCTGGGCGCGAGCTGGAGCGAGACCCTGACGGTGGTGCGCGAATTCGCCAAGGTCGACAGCTCCATCGCCCATGTCTTCGGCTTTCAACACCTGATGCTCGCCACCGTGCGGCTGTTTTCCAAACCCGAACAATGGCAGCCGTGGTTTGAACAAACCGCGCGCAAAAACTGGTTCTGGGGCAACGCGCTCAACCCGCTGGACACCCGCACCGTGGTGAAGACCTTCGCCGACCACCGCGAGTTCTCCGGCAAGAAAAGCTTCTGCTCCGGCGCCACCGACTCGGAAATGCTCATCGCCTCGGCCATCGACGAAAGCGTCGGCGGCAAGCTGCTGATCGCCGCCGTACCCACCGCGCGCACCGGCATCACCCTGCACGACGACTGGAACAACATGGGCCAGCGGCAAACCGACAGCGGCAGCGCCACCTTTGAACGGGTACGCGTGGAAGAATCGGAACTGCTGCTCGACCCCGGCCCGCTGAGCACCCCCTTCGCCTGTCTGCGTCCGTTGATCGCGCAGCTGCACTTCGCCCATATCTTCCTCGGCATCAGCGAAGGTGCGCTGGACGAAGCGCGGCAATACACCCTCAAAGAAAGCCGCCCCTGGTTTAAATCCAAAGCCAACCACGCCAGCGAAGACCCCTACGTACTGCGCCACTACGGCGAATTCTGGGCCGCGCTGGAAGGCACGCGTTTGTTGGTAGAACGGGCAGCCGGCTTGCTCGACGATGCCTGGCAAAAAGAACACAACCTCAGCAGCGAAGAACGCGGCCACCTGGCCCTGGCCATTTCCACCGCCAAGGTGTCGGCCACGCGCACCGGCCTGGACCTCTGTAGCCGGCTGTTCGAAGTGACCGGCGCACGCGCCACCCATGCCTCACTGCGGCTCGACCGTTACTGGCGCAACGTGCGCACCCAGACCCTACACGACCCCGTGGACTACAAGATTCAGGAACTCGGCGACTGGGCGCTGAACCACAGCTTGCCGACCCCGACTTTTTACTCATAGGCACGACCATGCAGCTGCTAACGCTCCCCGCTTCTCCCGCACTGGCTACCTCGATACGGGCGACCGCTCAGGTCTTCGAAGACCCCAAATCGCAGGCGCTTCTCGCCCATCTGCAACAGGTCGCACCCAGTGAGGCGAGCGTCCTGATCATCGGCGAAACCGGGACCGGCAAGGAGCTGGTAGCGCGCCACATCCACAACCTCAGCCACCGCAGCAGCGGCCCGTTCGTGGCCGTCAACTGCGGCGCCTTCTCTGAATCGCTGGTGGAAGCCGAACTGTTCGGCCACGAAAAAGGCGCCTTCACCGGCGCCTTGGTCGCCAAAGCCGGCTGGTTCGAAGAAGCCAACGGCGGCACCTTATTCCTCGACGAAATCGGCGACCTGCCGATGGCCATTCAAGTGAAACTGCTGCGCGTGCTGCAAGAGCGCGAAGTGGTACGCCTGGGCTCACGCAAAAGCATCGCCATCAACGTGCGCGTGCTGGCCGCCACCAACGTGCAACTGGAACGCGCGATCAACGCCAACCATTTCCGCGAAGACTTGTACTACCGCCTCAACGTCGTAAGCCTGCAACTGCACCCCTTGCGCGAGCGGCCGGGCGACATCCTGCCGCTGACCCGTTACTTCCTGCGCAGCTACAGCGGCCGCCTCGGCTACGGCGACGTGCAACTGAGCGCCGAGGCCGAACGCAAACTCCTGAGCTACGGCTGGCCGGGCAACATTCGCGAGCTGGAAAACGTCATTCACCACACGTTGCTGATCTGCCGCGACGACCTGATTCGCGAAGAGGATTTGCGACTTTCAAACCTGAGAATCGATCGTCCGGACGAGGTGCAAACGCCGCCGGAAGAGTCCGCCGAAGCGTTGCTTGAGCGGGCGTTTTTGCGTTTGTTTGAGGAGCAAGCCGGCGACTTGCATGAGAAGGTGGAGGACACGCTTTTGCGCGCGGCGTATCGGTTTTGTCATTACAACCAGGTGCATACGGCGAGCTTGTTGGGACTCAGCCGCAACGTGACGCGGGCGCGGTTGATTGCGATTGGGGAGTTGGTCGTTAACAAACGACGGGGGGATGAGGTTGCGACGAGGGTGTTGCAATTGTCGATTTGAGTTGTGCGAAGGAAGGGGCGAAACCAAAACGTTCGGTGCACACGGTAATGAATAACCTTCGCCGATCTACTGTGTACGGCTTGAAATACTGGATCCCCGCGTTCGCGAGGATGACGGAGGTGTTTGTAAATCCTCCGTCATCCTGTCTCTTATACACATCTGACGCTGCCGACGAAGTAGAGCCGGTGTAGATCTCGGTG